>CACOSI010000003.1 GCA_902629855.1 uncultured Fidelibacterota bacterium | reverse complement strand
TTAAAGTAGAAAATTGCTTCACTCTGACTTGATAAGTTAAAAGCTAAAATTTCTCCAATGTTAAATATTAATTCTGGTTTCTTATCGTTTTCAGCAATTGATAAATCTTTATTTAAACTTATAAGTTTGTTTACATCATCTCTTTTCTTACCAATGAGTGTTTTAATTTCAGAATTATTATTTTGTCTCATTGACTCGTTCATAAAAAATAAAGCTCTTTCAAAATCCGTATTTGGAGATTTTAAATAAATAGTTGATAATATATAGTAAGATTCAATTGCAGTTTTTGTATTTGGATAATCCTGACCAATTCTATCTAAATTCTCAATTGCATAATCAATTTTACCTCTCAAAAGCTCAATTTTGACAAGCTCTAGCTCTAGGTCACCTTTTATTGAATTAAAATCGTTATCAATCAATAATTCTTTAATTTTGCTTGATGACTTATCAAGACTTCCTTGAAGTCTATAAATTTGAACTATTTTAAGATTAGACTCTTTTATTCTTGTTGGCGAGATTGTATTATTCAATACTTTCTTGTAACTATCTAAAGCATCTTCATACTTTGATTGATTGAATGAAATTTCAGCTAATTGAAAATAAACCTGTTCTCTTAAAATTCTATTTTTACTTAATTCTGCGCCTAAATTAAAATTAATAGAAGCTTTATCTAAATTATCTATTTCTAATGATATTTCTCCAATTGATAATGCAATTCTAGATTGAAATTCTTTATCATTTGTTAAATCCATTAACAATTCTAAGTCTGTGATAGCTGGCTGTGGTTTCAAGTCTTTCCATTTACAAAGTGCAAGCCAGTATTTAGACTCAAGTTCAAGCATTTCATTTTCTTCATTGATTAAGTCTAAAAAAATAGATTTTGCACTATCATATTCTCTTCTGTAAAAATGTGACTTTCCTTTGATTAATTTTGCATTTATTACATATCTACTATCTGAAAATTCTCGTAAAACTTTTTCAGATTTATCTATTGCTTTTCCATACAACTGTATTGTCTGTGAAGATAATGGTTGACCGAGATTTTTTATTCTTAATGTCTCTGCATTTTTAAAGTGATCTTCAGCATTATAAAATGTATTAAAATATGCACATCCTTGCAAAAAGAGCAAAAGACATAAGTATTTTATGAATTTTGGATTAAATTCAGACATCACATTACTAATTTACAATGAAGCTTGAAGAATTACAGAACATAATTTCTAAAAAAATATCAGATGTTATAACAGTGAACCATATCAATGTTTATGACTATACTGCTCAACATGAAAATCATGCAACTTTTGAAGGCAATTACCACCTAAGTATGACGCTTGTGAGCCCTGATTTTGAAGGAATGACCCTAATAAAAAGACATCAACTAGTATACAAAGCTCTCGACGAGTATATGCATGGTGAAATACATGCACTTACCATGAAAACACTCACACCTGAAGAATACAAAAAAAGTCAACAATAAATGAAATCTCTACTGATTGTTCTAGGAAATCAATTATTTGATAAATCTTATTTTCCAGAAGATGTTACTGACATATTTATGAGTGAAGATTTTGAGCTGTGTACATACGAAAAGCACCATAAAAAGAAAATTTCCTTCTTTTTGACCTCAATGAGAGAATATAAAGATGAAATGAGTAATTCTGGTTATAATGTTTCATACAAAGATTTTAATGATGCATTCAAAGATTCTTATGTAACAAAGCTTCAGAAAAGTATTGAAAATATCAAACCTAATAAAATTTACATCTTTGAAATTGAAGATAAAAATTTTGAAAGTGTGCTTATTTCTTTTCTGAAAGAACAGAAATTAGAGTTTGAAATACTTGAAACACCGATGTTTATTCATGATAGAGGTTATTTCAATGATTATCAGGAAAATAGAAAAACTCTTCTTCTTGAGAACTTTTACAGAAAAACTAGAAAAGAGCTTGATATTTTAATGGAAAACGGGCAGCCTTTAGGTGGTCAATGGAACTACGATGAATTAAATAGAAAAAAAATTCCAAAAGGGCTTGAAATTCCTAAAAATCGAACTTTCTCAAGTAAACATCTCAAAACAGTTAATAAATTTATTCTAGATAACTTTAATGATCACCCTGGTGAATTAAGTGAACAATTTTGGGTGCCATTTTCGAGAAAAGATGCGACAATTTACCTTGATAATTTTTTTTCTGAAAAGTTTGAACTATTTGGTCCTTATGAAGACGCTATTTATGAACATCATAGCTTTTTATTCCATTCAGCTATTAGTCCTTTATTAAACATTGGTCTATTAACACCAAAAGATGTAATTACAAAAGCTATCAGTTTCAGTAAAAAAAATAATGTTTCAATTAACTCAGTTGAAGGATTTGTAAGACAAATAATGGGTTGGAGAGAATTTATTAGAGGTGTCTACCAAACTAGAAGTCAAAATCAAATTGGTAAAAATTTTTTCAAAAACGATAGAAAATTAACAAATGATTGGTACGAAGGAACCACCGGTATCGATCCACTCGATGATGCGATTAAACTTACTTTAAAACATGGATATACCCACCATATTAATAGATTAATGGTTATATCAAATGTTATGAATTTATCTGGAATTCACCCTGATGAAATATATAAATGGTTTATGGAAATGTTTGTTGATTCATCAGAATGGGTTATGGTACCAAATGTATATGGAATGGGAACATTCGCTGATGGTGGAATTTTTTCAACTAAGCCCTATATTTGTGGATCAAGCTATATGATGAAAATGAGTAATTTCAAAAAAGGACCTTGGTGTGATATTGTGGATGGATTATATTGGTCTTTTATTAAAAATAATTTAGACTATTTTAAAACTAATCCAAGATTGGCCGTAATGCCTAGAGCTTTGGAAAGACTTAAGCCGGAAAGAAAAGAACTTATTTTTAGTGCATCAGAAAAGTTTATTCAAGAAAAAACTAGCTAATCTTCATCTGAATAATTTGGTAATGGTGGAATACCTACTGAAATTTCAAATAAATCGCTTTCTAATGTTGCTTCTTTTGATGATGGGGATTCTACTATTCTTCCTAACTCGACATTATTTTTAGAAATGATTAATGTTGGAACATAACGAATATCTTTACCTTCTTGTTCATTTCCTGGGCTAACTTTTTCTCTATCTACAGCAATAATTTTTACTTTTTCAAATTGTACATTAAAAGCATTAAAAATCTTTTCTAATCTTGGTACCTCTCTCTTGCTGTCTCCGCACCAGGTACCAAGAAAAAGTTCATATTCATATTGCTCAGGATTTGATATTGCTGATAATAATTCTAAATCTACATTGTAATTATCAAATTCATCATTGTACCATTCTGAAAACGGTTCTTGTTTTAATTCATCAATCAAAACCTCACCAAGTAACATTGGTTTTCCAGTATTAGGGTCTTCAAACATTCCTTCTGGTATGTTGTTTGAAGGATAAAACTTATAAGCCAATACAAAGCAAGTAAGTGCAATGCAAAGTGAAAATATTTTATTTTTCGAGTTCATTATAGTACTTAAAGATAAAATAAGTACAAATTATGGTACATGACAAAGTAATTACAGAGCCTTCAATACCAAAAGCACCTCCTGAAACAACATCAGGAACATTGCCTGTATTTTCATGGCTAATCATTTTCCAAGAATCAACATTAATTCCACTTATTTCAAAACCAAAAAGTCCTTGAAAAAAATTCCATCCAAAGTGAAAAAATGTTGGAAACCACAAATTTTTTGTGAATGTATAACTGATTCCTAAAATAAATCCTGCTGCAAATAATTCAGTCATTGGAACCCAAGTGCTCCATACACTTGGATTACCTGAATGTAATAATGCAAATAATAACGATGATCCAGCCAGCGCAACCCATCTATTGCTTGTTGAGTCCATCATATTATTAAGGATGTAACCTCTAAAAATTAGCTCTTCATCAAATGCAGCCATAAATAACATCATACTAACAATAAGAACTCCAGGCTTTAGTCCAACATACCCTGTAAAAGCAATTGCACCTGCGGCCCACAAGATTAAAAATAAACCTCCAATAAATACTAAAGCGAAGCCTAAACCCACAAACATTTCATTAGCTTTGTCTTTCACAGATAATCCTATAGACATTAAAGGCTTTCGATCAATAAACTTGGTTGCAGTCCACAAAGCTGCAAAACTTCCAAGAAGTGAAAACGCTGTTAAAATTAACATTGTTGGTGAATCAAAACTATAATCCCCAAATAAAGCTTCAGCAGAATCAGGATTTGCCATATCAACCCCAGATATTACCATTATTAGTACAACTCCAATTGATTGAACAATACCCATAATTATTAGCCACATTGGCATAAAAATTAGTGCTCTTACAAATCCATTTTTTATTCTTGGTTCCATTTGATTTTCCTTACTTTATTGGTTTTCCGTTTTTGTATTTAATGGTCTCAATAAGCTTTCCATTTTCATCATAAAATGCAACATCTCCACTTAGATCCCCCTTTTTATATTCAACTTGAACGTAAACTTTTCCATTTTCATGATAAAAAGTGTATGGACCATGAAATTCACCATTGTAATAATTTGCATCCGTTCTTATTTGACCACTTTCATAAAAATCTTTATAAGGTCCGTGATTCATTCTACCTTTTACGGTTCGAATCATTTTTATGTTAATTTGCTTGTCATCATAATATTCTGTGTAAGTTCTTGTATCAGTATTTCGATGAAAAGCATTAAATTCTAATCCATTACTTGTTGCAGTTTGTCCATTGAGAATATTTGCTAGAAAAATTATAGGTATTAAAAACTTACTCATCATCAAATATAAATATTTCCTGAATATCTTTTTTAAAAAAACGTATAATTTTAATAGTTAAAGTTAATGAAGGATCAAACTTTCCTGTTTCAATAGAATTTATTGTTTGTCGACTTACGCTCAAGGATTCAGCCAAATCTTTTTGACTGATCTTCATTTCATTTCTTAGTTTTTTAATATTGTTTTTCATTATTCATAGAATTTTTTATAAAAATACATTTGACCAATACCCATTCCTAAAATAGAGCATAAAACATAATCCATAAATTGTGGTTGGTAATCAACGAAAATAGATATATAACTTAGTAATAGACCAAAAATAGCAAAGCCCATAAAACCTGACATTAATGAAAAATCATGATATTTTTTATATAACTCATCTTGATTTTGATACAATTTAAAAGAGTATTTTATTGTAAATATGACAGCAATCAATGTAATGGCTGGTAAAATATAGAAAAGGTAAGGATGAAATATTTCTGACCACATTAAAAGGGATTGTTTATCAAGTGTTAGCCCAAAGAAAAAGCCACTAAGGATAGCAGATAGTAAAAGTTTCTTGGATGTATTTTTATCTTCTTTGCTTAATGAAGAATATTTAAACCATAAACCTTTATGTGTTATTTTAGTCATTATTACTCCTTAAATTAAATACGAATTAACTAATGTAAAGTAAGCTTTACATAAGTTAATGTCAAGTATACTTTACAAAAATGAGGAAAAAAATGAAAAAAACCTATATAATTTTAGCTTTACTTTTTATATCTGGATGTTATCAATCTTCTGAAGATGCATCTTTAACTCTTGAGAAAAAATATAATATTTATATAAGTAAGCTCTCAAATGAGCAAATTGAGAAGAACCTAAAAATGGGTTTAAAACCTATTGCTATAAAAGATAATATTGACGTAAAAGGATTTGCAAATACAGCTGGATCCTTAGCAATGAAAAATAATTACCCTGATAAAAATGCTTTTCTTGTTGAGAAATTAATTAATAATGGTTATTTCGTAATTGGAAAAACAAATTTATCAGAATGGGCAAACTTCCGCTCATCATCTTCAACTAGCGGATGGTCAAGCATGGGCGGTCAAACAATAAATCCTTATGGAGAAATGCGTACTCCATGTGGATCAAGTTCTGGTTCAGGTGTTGTTGTAGCTACTGGATTAGTTGACGTTTCAATTGGTACAGAAACAAATGGATCAGTAAGCTGCCCTTCTTCTGTAAATGGTATTGTTGGAATTAAGCCAACAGTTGGACTTGTTAGTAGATCTGGAATTATTCCAATATCATCAACGCAAGACACTGCTGGACCAATGGCAAATTCAGTTATTATGGCAGCTAGCGTTCTAGAAATTATTGCAGGAAAAGATCCTAATGATAAAGCAACTACCCTAATACCGGAAAATTTTGACTTCGATTTTACATCTAATCTTCAAAGTTCAACTTTAAATGGTAAGAAACTCGGACTTCTTCCCACAGGCAGCCAAGATGAAGATGGAAATTTAATGCTTGAAAACATAAAAGAAATGCTTCAAAATGCTGGTGCTACAGTTGTAGAAATTGAAGATAATAGAGAATATCCAGGTCCTGAAGAATTGTTGGTTTTATTATATGAATTCAAAGTTGGTTTGGAAGATTATCTTGCTACATCTAATTCTGAAATAAAAACCTTAGAGGGCTTAATCGAATTCAATGAAAAAAATAGTGAAGATGTTCTAAAACATTTTGATCAAAGTCACTTTTACGACAGCAACTTAACTGACTCACAAGAAGAAGAATATAAGATTGCTCTCAAGCGTGTTTTGAAAACTAGAAATGAAATTGATGAGTTTATTATGAATTATGATATTGATGCATTAGTTGGATTATCTTGGAGTCCTGCTTGGGCAATAAATCATAATGGTGGTGATGATGAAGCTATAGCAAATTATAAATTTTGGGTAAATGGTAGTTATGCAGCAATGGCTGGATATCCACATATTACAATCCCTTTTGATTACATTGACAACCTACCAATTGGAATGTCATTCATTGGATCGAAATGGGATGATAAAAAACTCATCGAGCTAGCATACGCAGCTGAAAAAATTATAAACTTTCAACCTAAACCAAACCTAAAATGACACAATATATTGAAATAGTACTAATTGCATTGATGGCTTTTTTTATATTGTCCATCATATTGATTATAATAAGAGATTTAATAAGAAATATTATAGATAAGTTCAGAAAGTAGCTATTTCCATTTAATATTACAGCCCATTGAAGGTTTTTGATCGATAATCAAATCTTCATTATTTAAAGCTGCTTCAATGGCTTTTCGTAAATCTTCACCTGTAATTTTTATGTTTTTTCCTGGAGATGAATTATCAAGCCTTCCTCTGTAAATCAATGAACTTGATTTGTTAAATAAATAAAATTCGGGTGTACATTCTGCCATCAAACTTTTTGCAACACTTTGTTCTGCATCAAAAAGATATGGAAAATTAATATTTAAATCGTTGAATAATTTTTTCATTTTTTCAGGTCTGTCTTGTGGATAATTTTCAATATCATTTGAGCTGATGGCTATAAAATTGATTTGAGTACCAAAATCCCTCCATAATCTCACTATCTCATTGTGATAGTGGATAACATATGGGCAATGATTACATATCAGCATAATAACTGAATTTTTTCCATTTGAAAGCATATTTGAATCATATGTTGAATCGTCTAGAGTATTTTCTAATGAAAAAGATGGAATTTTTGTGCCAAGTGGAAGCATTGATGAATATGTTAAAGCCATTTTGTCTCCTAAAAAATAATTAAGTAAGAATGTGCAATTAGCACTAACATTGTAGTAACAACGCTCACTGTATGTAAAAATTTAAATTTTTTATCATCACCTTCATCTCTACTCTTATTTGTTGCGGGAATTATTAAGAAATTAATTGTCATAAAAATAAAAGTAAAAGCATAAACAATTTGCTCATTATAAGAACTACTGATAAAAATAAGAGTGGTCAACATATATAAACCTAAAAAAGCAATAAACTTGAAAAGTTTTGGAAAAATATTTCTTATTATCTTTCCAGCGTTTTGTTCATCAAGAGTTGTAAAAATTGTTGGAGCGATTATGGCTGATTGAAAAACTATCATTCCAACAATAATTCCTGATAAGAGAATGTTAATACTTTCTAACATAATTTAAAATTTTTTAACGAACATCTTTTCTGATATCTCTAGCTACGGTACGTAGGTATTTTTTTCTTTTTTTATCACTTACAGCAGGAACTGACCAAAATTGCTTAGTTTTTGTCCATAGAGATAACTTCCAACCAAATACAAATGAGAAAACGCCCATAACAAGTCTTAATTTTACTGAGTTTAGGTAAAGAGTTATTACAGGTAAAGCTGGTGCTCCATGAGTAATATATGTCCTAACTTGCTTATTTTTAAGATAAGGTTTAGGAATAGCATAAATTTTTGTAATGTTAATAAATTTAAAAGCAAATTCTGGAGTAAATACTTCATCGAAAAAATTTTCAGTTTTTGGTGTAAGTCTGAACCACCACACTGGAGAAACAAAGTATAATCTGTCAGACCAAGTAACTAAATCTTGATACTTTTTAATGAGGTCTTTTCTTGGAATACTCTCATCTTCATGATAAAGATCAATAATTTCAATTTGCTGTTTTTCACTTTTTTGAAGCTCGGATATTATTGTCTTAAAAATACCGTTATAACAAAATGAGTTTTTATCTGGATGGCCAACTATTACTAAATTTTTCATTCTTATCTTATTGAAATATTATGTGAAAAATAAATACTAAAAAAAATACAACAAAGCCAATTGCGATAATATTGAACACTTTATCAATCATTTTAATACCTTTGCGGAGAGAGAGGGATTCGAACCCTCGATACCCTTACGAGTATAACACCTTAGCAGGGTGCCGCTTTCAGCCACTCAGCCACCTCTCCAAGCATATGTAATTTACATCAGCAAAACAATTAAGCCGAAAGAAAAGATACCAATTTATCTTTCAAAATATTGAGACCATCCTTGCTGATTGAAGATATATCAATGTACTCTTCGGCAAAATTACCCCAATTTTCTTCAATCTCATTGCAATTTGTATCAATTTTAGTTCTAATTATTAGTCTTTTTTTGTCTAATAAACTTTTATTGAAATTTCCTAATTCATCAATGAGCTGATCATATGTTTTTTGAGGATTTCCTTCATTACAATCAATTAAAAATAATAAGATTTTATTTCTCTCTATGTGTCTTAGAAATTGGTGACCTAGACCTTTACCTTCACTTGCTCCTTCAATTAAACCAGGAATATCAGCCATAACAAATGACTGATAATCTCCATATTTAACAATACCTAAATGAGGCTGTAATGTTGTAAACGGATAGTCAGCTATCTTTGGCTTTGCTGTAGTCATAACGGACAATAAGGTTGATTTTCCTGCATTAGGCAAACCAACTAAACCTACATCAGCCAAAACCTTTAATTCCAGTTCAACGATAAGCCTTTTTCCTTTTTCACCTTCCTGTGAAAATCGGGGTGTTTGTTGCGTAGATGACTTGAAATGATAATTACCTTTTCCACCAATTCCACCTTCGCAAACTATATGTGAATGATTTTCTTTAATCAAATCTTTAATAATGGTATTGTTTTCAAAATCCTTAATAACAGTCCCGCAAGGAACTTCAATTATTAAGTCTTCTCCAGACTTACCAGTTTTTTTGTTTGAACCACCAGCTTGACCACTTTTAGCTTTATAAAGTCTTCTATATCTAATATCCTGTAAGGTATGTAAGTTTGGATTAGTAGAAAAAACTATATTTCCACCTCTACCTCCGTCTCCACCACTTGGACCACCTTTATCGATATATTTTTCTCTATGAAAAGCAACAGCACCTTTTCCTCCGTTGCCAGCTTGCAACTCGATCTTTGCATAGTCGATAAACATGGTTTTAGAAATTAAAATTTACTGATGATTTCATCGCCAAATTCAGAACATTTCAGCAATGTTGCATTTTCCATCAATCTATGAAAATCATAAGTAACTTTTTTGTTGAAAATTGCCTTTTCTAACGCATATTCAATTGAACCAGCCGCTTCTTTCCATCCGATGTAGTTTAGCATCATTACAGCTGACAATATGACTGATGATGGATTTACCTTATCAAGACCAGCGTATTTAGGCGCAGTTCCATGAGTTGCTTCAAAGATTGCATGCCCTGTTTTATAATTAATATTGGCTCCAGGTGCAATTCCAATTCCTCCAACTGCAGCTGCTGCTGAGTCTGATAGATAATCACCGTTTAAATTCATTGTAGCTATTACGTCATATTCGTTTGGTCTTAGAAGAATTTGTTGAAGAAACGCATCTGCAATAACATCTTTAATTATTATCTTACCATCTAGAATAGCTTTTTTCTGAGCTGTATTAGCTGCATCGGTCCCTTTCTCATCTTGGATTCTGTCATACTGAGCCCAAGTAAATACTTTATCTCCGTAATGTTCTTCAGCATGAGCATAAGTCCATTTTTTAAAGTATCCCTCCGTGAACTTCATAATATTACCTTTATGTACGATAGTTACAGATCTTCTATTATTATCTATAGCATAGTTTAATGCGGCGTCAAATAATCTAATAGAACCTTCCTTAGAGATAGGTTTTAATCCGAACGAACTAGTTTCTGGAAATCTAATTTTTTTTGCTTGATCAAAATCTTCCATTAAATCAATAATTTTTTTTGCTTCTTCGGTACCATTTTCAAACTCAATTCCAGCATAAACATCTTCTGTATTTTCTCTAAATAAAACAAAATCAACTCGATGAGGGTTCAAAATAGCAGCTGGAGTTCCTCTAAACCATCTAACTGGTCTAACGCATGCATATAAATCCAACTCTTTTCTTAGCGCAACATTTAATGAACGAATTCCACCTCCAATTGGAGTGGTTAATGGACCTTTAAGACCAACAAGATGGGTTCTTAGTGTGTCTAAAGTCTGCTCAGGCAACCATTCACCTGACTCTTTAAAGGATTTTTCTCCACATAAAACCTCTAACCATTCAATTTTTCTTGCACCATGATATGTATGTTCGACAGCAGCGTCAATAACTCTTTTTGATGCAGCCCAAATATCTGGTCCAATTCCATCACCTTCAATAAAAGGAATTATAGGGTTGTCGGAAACAATCAGCTTCCCATCTTTTATTTTAATTTTTTCAGCCATTATCTACCCTTTACCTTTTCAAGCAGTCTTTTTTCAACGTTTTCTGGAACAAACTTTTTTAAATCCGTTTTGTATTCTGCTAATTCTCTAATTATGGTGGAATTTAAGTGAAGAAATCTTTCATTTGAAACCATTAAAATTGTTGAAATTTTATCGCTTATACCATGGTTTACATTAGCCATTTGAAATTCAAGTTCAAAATCACTGACATGTCTAAGCCCTCTTATGATAGCAACTGCTTCTTTTTCTTCTGCAAATTTTACCACCAAATTATTAGGATTTGAAAACGCGAAAACGTTTTTTAAATCACTTGTACACTCTGATATCATTTCGACTCTTTCTTCATGAGAAAATAATGGATTTTTATGAAGATTGTCAGAAACGCACATATAAACTTCATCAAATAGCTTAGAGGCTCTTCTAGCAATATCAATATGACCATAGTGGATAGGATCAAAAGTTCCTGGATAGATTATTCTTTTCATTTTTTCCAATATAACAATTTTGTATCTCCAAATTTAGTAATTTTATCGCATCCTTCAACGGATTCCTTTTCAGAGCATTCCACTACTAAAATGCCGTTTGGATTAATTTTTTCTAAGGCGTCGTCCGCAAATTCTTTAATATTTATATGTCCATAAGGTGGATCAGCAAAAATTATATCATATTTATCGCTTTTCTTTATAAATCTATTTGCATCTCTTTTAAAAAAACTAAACTCTTCATAAGGAAAATTTTTAGCGTTTTTAATAATAGAATTGAGATGGTTTCCATCAATTTCAACAAAAGTTACTTTTTTTGCACCTCTGCTAGCTGCTTCAAAACCATTTACACCTGATCCTGAAAAAAGATCAAGAAAATTAAGCCCATCTATGCTTCCGATTGAATCGAAAAAACTCTTTCTACAAATCGAAGTTGTTGGTCTTAAAGATGAATTTTTTCTTATATCTACTTTAAAATTTTTAAACTTTCCTGATAAAATTTTCATTTTTCCACGAAAGAAATATAAATATGTAAGTGATTAGAACTAGAATTGAAGGTAATTTTTCTAACATAAGCATTATCCAATTTAGATAGCTGGCTAGATATAGTTTTAAAATTTGAAAAACCTTCAAATCTAAAAACAATATTTTTTGCTTGATTATTTAAATAAATACCATCAAAAATTTTATACTTGAGCTTATTATCAACTTCAAAAAAATTTCCAATTAAATTCCCAAGTTCAATATCTTCGAAATTCGTTAAATCATCTAAAATCATTTTATCATTTAAATTATTATCAATTGTACTTTCGTTAACTTCAATTGATTCATTTTTTGAAACATTCTCTTCTTCAAGTAGTCGCATAAAATTGTTCAAAATTGTTAAAGATTTAACTTTAGCATTATCGCTTAAACTTAACTCAATTGGTTTTTCTTCCTGAAATTCTTTATCATAGTTATTTACATTTTCTTCAAACTCCATAAATTTATAGTCCGATAAAGAGTTGAGTATAAAAATGAGAACAAAAAAAGATGTAATTGCAGCTACAGGTGTTTTTAAATAACTCAAATCAATTTTTGGTTTCTTGAAAGTTTTTTGATTTTTTTTATTTAAAACCTCTCCATTAAATATTTGTAATCCAGAAGAAAAAGCAAAATTCAAAATAATATATTTTTTTTCGACAATGTTTGAAAAAAACTCTAAAATTTTTGTTTTATTAAAGTGAATAAATTTTAGGTTATTTTTCATTAATTCTTTTTCCTTGAACTTTGGAGTGTCGCCTAGACTTATAATAGTTTTGACACCTTTACTTTTACCAGCAAAACATGCTTCATAATAATTAAAAGATTTTTTATTAAAACCAAAAATATGATACACATTCCCCTTTTTTCTTACAGCATATTGTGATGATTTTATTTTTGAAATAATTATTGATGATATTGGCACAAAGTATACGATTCTTATTCCAAAATTATTAAAGTTTAACTTGATTTTTTCTCTTAAAAAGTGGTTAATATTTACGCTATGAAAAATATTTTTAGAGCCTTTTCTGCTTTCAGAAGCAAAATAGAATTCAGAGCATTTTTCTGACCATTTATTTTTGTTCTCTTCCTCTATCTGATAATCAATATTATCAAATTTTTTAGATTTAATTGTAAGAGAATGAAATAATAAACTATCATCAATAGCAATTGCTGCTTTTTTATTAGCAAAAATTATTTTTTCACTAATTTCATCTAATGCTCTAGCTATTACCGAACTAAGTTTTTTTGGATTATTTTTCAGAGAATCAAGCTTTGAATGGAATTTAACATTACCAACAGTAGACAATGATTTTTTTGGTGAAATTTTCTGATATACAGATAAAGAATCTTTATTTATTAAAAAGTAAAGCAATCAATTAATTATCCCAACTTCTTGTTCCATCAATGATATAACCATGACTTCTTGTTTTTAAAGCAAAGAAACCGTATCTATTATCGCGATATGAACGAATTGGGCTTGAAACTCTTACTGAATTACCTTCATCATTAATTTCAATTATATATGGATCCCCAGTTAATGGACAATAAAACTGAGTTTCATCAGGAAGAAAAGCGAAATTATATGGATTTGTTTCTTTCCTAAATCTTCTGTCAAAATAGGATATTGTTTCAACACGCTCAAATGTAGATTCATTAATGACATCAACAAATAAAGGGTCTTGTTGAATATCAAATAAATTTCTTTTTTGAACATAAACAGTATCCTCTAAACCTGTTTCTTCTGACATCATCAGAACCGTAACAGTCGTATCGATGATTGTTTCTTTGGAAACTCTTCTTAAGCCAAAAGTTGTATCATACTCAACATCAAATCCTTTTGGTACATCTACAATAAATTCTTCACCATTTAATTTTACAATTTGCTCTCCTAAGAAAGTTGAATCAGCCATTACTGAATCTCTTACTGCGTTTACTAGCGAAACAGCTTTTGAACCATCTGGTTCATATGAACCGGTTAAAATATTATGAAAATTTTCAACATTGTATACTGTTTGCATTCTAAATCTACTCTCTTCTTTATACATATCTTCCTCTTCCCAAACTAAGCTGGGGATGTAAATAACAAGAAGAATAAGTATTAGAATGAAAAAAGTTATTACTTCTAAATAATCGTTAAAAAATTTTTGTTTTACTTTATCCATGATCGGCTCCATCGAATTTACAATAATTCGTCAACATAGCAATATATTAATCCTCAAATTTCTGAAATTTTATTTCTTTTTTTATCTTTGATAATGTATCAATAGCCTGCTTCTCTTCACTTGTTAGCTTAGATGGAATATCTACTTGGACTTTAACAAGTTGATCACCTCTATTTTTTTGACCCATCAATGGAAACCCTTTTCCTCTAACTCTAAGAATTTGTCCAGGTTGAATACTTGATGGTATTTTAAGTTTCGCTGATCCATTAATTGTTGGTATATCAATTTTTTCTCCTAGGACTGCCTGCGCATAACTAATAACCACTTGCAAAAGAACATCATTTCCATACCTTGAAAAATATTCATGACTTTCTTCTTCAAAAAAAACATAGAGGTCTCCTGCTTGACCATTTAGATCCTCATTTCCTTGCTGTGATAAAGTCATATAATTTCCGTCTTCAACGCCTTGAGGAATTTTGATTTTTATTGTCTCTTCAGCTTTAAGCATACCATTTCTATCTGCGCCTGGAGGAATATTTTCAACCTGCTTTCCATAACCACTACATTGTGGACAAATTGATGTTGACCTCATTTGACCTAAAAATGAATTAGTTACTTTTGTAACCTGTCCGGAACCTCCGCACATTAAGCAATTTTTAAAAGTAGTTCCATTGGCGAGCTTCATTCTTTTGATTTTTAATTTTTTCTCTCCACCATTCACAATGTCTTTGTAGGAAACTTTAATTTTAATTTTTAGATCTGATCCTGCTCTTGGCCTTGAAGAAGATCTTCCTCCACCAAAAAAGGATTCAAAAGGATTATTTCCTCCAAAAATATCTCCAAACTGGCTAAAGATATCATCCATGTTCATAGAATTAAAACCAGATTGTCCACCCATACCATTAAAAGCTGAATGACCAAATTGATCATATTGTTGTCTTTTTGAGGAATCGCTTAAAACTGAGTATGCTTCTGCTGCTTCTTTAAATTTTTTTTCTGCCTCTTTATTATCTGGATTTCTATCCGGATGATATTTCATGGCAATTTTTCTGTATGCGCGCTTTATTTCATTTTCATTAGCAGATTTTTGAACACCTAATATGTCGTAAAAGTCCTTCATTTTTTATTAACTACAACTTTAGCATGTCTTAAAATGATATCTTTGTACATATATCCTGACTCATAAACCTCAACAATCTTATTATCTTCCATTTTTTTATCATTTGTAGTTGTAAGAGCCTCATGTAACTCAGGATCAAAATCATCACCACTTTCTCCAAAAGCTTTGATTTCTCTAGAATTAAATTTTTTCAACAAATCATTTTTTACTATGGATAAAGCTTTCTTAGTGTCCTCATCTTTATATGATTCAATACCCCTATTAATATTATCAAGAATGGATAAAAAATCTAAAATGAAACTTTTACCTTCATATTTTAGTAAATTAGAAATCTCAACATCTTTTCTCTTTCTAAAGTTATCAAATTCAGCTTGTAAGCGAAGGTTTTTGTCCTCAAGACTTTTAATAATAAGCTCTAAATCTTTTTTTGTAGCTTTTTTAGCTTTTTTTGGCTTTTTATTTTCTTTAATTCCGTTTTTATTATCTTTATTCATTCAAATTTCTCTTCATTGAATTATTCGATGAATATAAACCGATTATTGAAGAAAATCCAATAATCCAAATCCATAAATTATTATCAATTTGTATTGTTAAATCAAAGTAAGAATTTATTAAAATGAATAAATATTTAACGAAATAATACGAAAAAGCACTTCCAATTATTGCGTTAATTAAAGATTCAATGAAAAAGGGAATTTTAATAAAAAGAGTTGAAGCTCCATTGTATTTCAAAATCTGTATGAAGTCTTTTCTACTTGCCAGTGATAATCGAACCGTATTAGAAATTATTTGAAATGAAAGAAAAATAATTGCTACGACAAAAATAATAAAGATAAATATTGCTAAATTTATTCTATCCTCAATACTGTCAATATACTTTCCTCTATATTCTACCTCATCAACAATGTCGATTGATTGTATATTTTTAATTAATGAATCAACTACATCGAATTCAAAATCATTTTCATTTAGGAAAACCTTCAGAGATATTGGTAGAGGATTATATCCTAACATTTCAACAACATCTTCCCCAAATTCTTGTTTAAAAATTTTAGCTGATTCTTGCTTATCAATAAGATTAATTGAGGATATTATATTTTTATTTTCAAGGTCATCAATTATTTTTTGATATGATATTTCATCAACATTTTCAACAAAAAAGACTTCAAAACTATACTTTGAACGAAAAAAATCTACCAGTGAAGAAGTATTGTAGCCGATTACAAAGAGAGAACCCAAAAAAGAAAAGTTTATAAAAATAGTTAAAATACATAAAAAGCTGATAATTTTATTTCTAAAAAAATTTTTGAATCCCTCTGAAATTAAGAAAGCTAACTGATCAATCATTTACTTATTAACTCCCCTTCATTGAGTTCTATAACTCTATATTCTTTTTCTGAAATCAATTTATAATTGTGAGTAGCCATTATTACAGTAGTACCTTCCTTATTAATTTGCTCAAGAATTTTGAGTATTTTGTAAGCTGCAGTAGGGTCCAAATTTCCAGTTGGTTCGTCCGCTAGTATGATATCAGGATTTTTTACTATTGCTCTTGCAATACAAACTCTTTGTTGTTCTCCTCCAGATAATTGAGATGGATATTTATTTTTATATTCTAGCAAATCTGTTAATTCAAGGGCCTCTTCTACCAATGGATTAATTTTACTTCTTCCAAGACCATTGATATGAAGTGGAAGTGCTATATTTTCATAAACAGTTCTTTGATTAAGCAATTTATAATCTTGAAAGATGACACCAATCTTTTTTCTTAGTTTATGAATGCTTTTCTTTTTTGTTTTTTTTGAAGAAAAACCTAAGACTTTAACATTACCATCATCAGGAATTAAATCAAAATATATTAACTTCAAAAGACTTGATTTTCCTGAACCTGTTGGCCCAACAAGAAAACAAAATTCACCATCTTTAATATTAAGATTTATATCGAAAATTCCTGAATCCTTATTGTAATTAAAACTAGTGTTTTCTAGCTCAACCATAGAATTGTATGTAGATGAAAATCATGTATGCAATCAATAGTAAACTTGCAGAAGCTTTATTCAATCCTCTTTGAAAATAAATAAAAATCATTAAAGATAATAAAAAACCAACTCCTAAAAATAACTCGAATACTGCTCCACTTGTTTCAATTGGAGATACTAAGGCGATTGTTGATAGAACAAACAAAATATTAAATATATTTGATCCAATTATATTTCCAAGAGAAATACCTACCTCCTTTTTCGAAAGTGCCATAATAGTGACAAATAATTCAGGTAATGATGTTCCTATTGCAACAACAGTCATACCGATGGACTTTTCATTAAAACCAAATGTTTCTACTAAAGGCACTGCACCATTTGATACAAATAACTCAGAACCAGCATAAAGAATAACTGATCCAGTTATTATCCTTAATACTGAAATATGTAATGGAGAAATTATTTTATTTTCAAGTTCACCATCACATGATGTTATGTTGGGTCTCATAAAGCTTGCAATTATGTATATTAAAAATACCATCAAGAGAGCTTGAGCTTCATAAACAACAATTTCATTATCTAATAAAATGAAATAAAGCATTGCACATGCAAGTAAATTATATAAAAAAGGAGCTATTGCATTTTTAAAGTCAAATTCAATTTTAAATATTAATGCTGGCAGTCCAATGGCTAGCCCAATATTTGCTATATTTGAGCCCAAAACATTACCAATAACAAAATCAGTATATCCTTGGAATGCGCTTATCAAACCTACAACTAATTCAGGGAATGATGTGCCAATAGATACAATTGTTAAGCCAATTACTAAGTCAGATACTTTTAAAGCCTTAGCAAGGTCTTTTGCGCCGTTTATGAGCCATTCAGAACCAAAATACAAACCTAAGGATCCAATTATTAGAAAAAATAGGCTTGAAAACATTAGTATAGTCCATCTTTGTTAATAAAATCCCAAACTTCTTTTGTAACCATATATCTAATTGTTTTATCCTCTCTCCACCTAGCTCTAATATTCGTTGAAGAGATTTCGAATTGAGGAATATTTGCAAAGTGCACTTTGTCTAGAACCCATTGAGGAATATTGCTTGGAGTAAAGCCAGGTCTAGTTGCGACAATAATATTACACATTTCAAGTATTTTTTTTGGATTTTTCCAATTATGGAAGTCCATCAAAGTATCACTACCCATCAAAAAATATAAATCTTTCTTTTGAATCTTTTTGACAATACTAAAATATTCTATCGAATCAACTGTATAGCTAATATCCCCTTTCTTTATTTCAAAATCGGAAATTTCAAAGTTATCGTTATTTAATAGAGCCATATTTAACATTTTTAATCTTTTTTCTGGTGGAGATATTTTTCTTCCTTGTTTAATTGGTGATAA
Organism: uncultured Fidelibacterota bacterium; assembly: GCA_902629855.1. Lineage (GTDB taxonomy): Bacteria > Fidelibacterota > Marinisomatia > Marinisomatales > Marinisomataceae > Marinisoma. Next base: position 125,230 of record CACOSI010000003.1, on the reverse strand, counting down.
AAATGCAGGTAAAAAAATTAGACGATCAAAATTTTCCGACTCAATAATTGTCTGAGCAATTAACAAATGACCAATATGTGGTGGGTCAAAAGTTCCTCCAAAAATACATGTTTTCATTTTTTTCTTAAGAGTTTTCTTTTATAATGTTTAAAGCTTCTTCTTTAAAACTTTCATCAACAAAAGACTGATTCGTGTTTTCAATATTTTTTAAATAATCGTTTGCTTCAGTTGATTTTCCTTGTAAAACTAGGCATCTTATTACTTCCAAATTTGCTTTTTTTACAAAACTTGAATCGTAATATTCATTTATAACAATTTCATATGATACAATTGCAGAGTCGTAAGCTTTAAGCTTGAAATAAAGCTTACCTGTTTCCATATTTTTTTCAGCAAGCCTATTTCTTAACTCTGCGATAAGACTGTCTGCGTCTTTAGAATGTTCCGAATTAGGATAATCATCTAAAAAATCCTGAATTTGTGCAATTGCTTTTTGGCTAGAATCCTGGTCATGATAATAGTTTGGAGATAAAAACATTAATGTTTCACATATTCTCCATCTAGATTTTTCAATATATGGACTAAAACCCATTCTAGAAACAAGCTTTTCAAATTCTATTAAGGCTAAATCGTAATCTTTATTAAGAAAATAAGACTCTGCAAGAAAAAATAAGGCATCATCTCCGAGGTCAGTATGAGAGGCCCTTTCAACTATTATATTAAATTCTTGTGATGCTTTTACATATTTTTCATCTTCAAAAAAGGATAAACCATCATCAAATCTTGTCTTGTAAGGAATATTATCATCGAAAGGATTTGAAATACCACAACCAATAATAAAAACTGATAGTAAGGCATAAATTCTCATACTAATGAATGACCTCTACTTTGTTGATGATTTCTAGAGCGAACCACTTAATGAGAATCTGACCATATCAGAATGTGGATCAAGATCACCACCCATTACATAGCTAACGTCAAATCCTATCGTCCCTAGATCGGCTCCTAAACCAACAGTTGTATAGTTAAGATCTCCAGATGGATCACTCATGAATCCTGCCCTAAGTGAAAAATTCTCAACAAGGAAATATTCTGCTCCAAAGTTTGTAACAATTGTCTGGTCATTTAATTCATAATTTAAATCAGCCGCAACATTAATTAATCCTTCTAATGCGAGATATGATATTCCTAGTCCAAGTCTTGTTGGTAAAGGATCTTCTTCACCATCATCAAAACTTACTCCTGGACCAAGATTTGTTAGTACAGCACCTAATTTTAGATTTGGGTTATCCATTGCATTATGCTTGAAATAACCAATATCTACAGCGAAGCTTCCGGCAGAAGCGTCTAGACTATTAATTACCGCTAATTCTTGATAGAAGTATTTACCATTAACACCAAACGAAGAAGTTTCATCAATTTTTTGAGCATAGGAAAGATTTAGAGCATACATGTAGCTTGAAAAAGATCCTAATTCATTCCCATTAATATCGGTACTAACTTGATCGCCAAGGTTTAAATATGTGAAATGACCACCTAATGCTTTTCCCTCTTGAAAAGGCATAGCAAATGTAAGAAAGTCATATGACATATCATCCACAAGGTTTGGTAAATAGCTAGTATGCATAAATGAAAATTCTCTGCTAGAAAGATTCATTAGACCAGCTGGATTATAGTAAGTAGCATAAACATCGTTAGCTACACCAATTTGAGCCTCACCCATTGCGTTTGCTCTGGCACCTGGATTGATTGTCAAAAACAAAGAACCAGCTTGACCTTGGGCTAGGGCTAATTGTGACATTAAAATTATTGATAGAATTAAGTGTTTTGTTCTCATAATACAATAAAGATAATTATAAATCAGTAAAAGAACAAAGGAATATATGTAATCATTAAAACTCCAATTAATCTTATAAAAAAGAAAGGCAAGGTTGCAGCATAAATTGTAGGCATATCCTTTTCAAATCTGTAGGAAGACAAATATAAATTCATTCCAACTGGAGGGGTAATATATCCTAATTCTAAGTTAGCAATAAATATTATTGCGAGATGAATCGGATCAATTCCAAAGTAACTTGCCAAGGGTGCAATGAGTGGCACTACAACAATAATAGCTGAAAAAACGTCCATTATGCATCCAATAATTAATAACAAAATATTCAAAGCTAGTAGAAAAATAATTTTTGAAGATATTGAACTTTGAACAAAGTGTAGAATCTTTAAAGGAACTTGTGCATCTACTAAATATCCAGTAAAACCCATTGCAAACCCTAAAATAATTAATACACCTCCAACTAAAGTTGAACAATTAATTATGATTTTTGGAATTTCTTCAAATGTGATATCTTTATAAACGACAACTTCAACGAGTACAACATAAAAAACTAATAGCGCTGCACACTCTACCAATGTTGCAAAACCACTAAAAAGACTAGCTATTATTAAAATTGGAATAATAATTTCCCAGCTTGCTTCTTTTATAGATTTAACAGCACTTTTGAAGTTGAATGCATGCTTATTTGATGAAAATGACTTTGATTGTAAACCGTAGACAAAAACAACTAATAAAAGAAATACTGCGGGTAGAAATCCCTGTTTAAATAAGTCTAAAGGATTTATTCCAGCAGTCACAGAATATATGATTGCTGGTAAACTTGGTGGAAAAAGTAAACCTATGGAACCAGCAGTTGTTATTAAACCTAAGGAAAATTTTTTTGAATAGCCATCCTCAATTAATATTGGATAAAGAATTGCGCCTAATGCAAGTATAGTTACACCCGATCCTCCTGTTAAAGCTGTGAAAAAAGCACATAATAATACAACTATTAAAACAGTAGATCCTGGTATCCAACCTAAACATGACTTAAAAAAATGAAGTAATCTTTCTGATATATTACTTTCTGCTAAAAGATAACCTGCAAGGGTAAAAATTGGAATAGCTGCCAAAGTTGGTGAAACTACAATTCTGTAAGCACTATCACTAATAGTTGATATCAAATCAAAGTTTGTTGCCCATTCACTCGGTTCTGATAAAAAGAAAAAAATTGCTAGAGCTGCAAGTAGAATAAATATCGGTAATCCAAAAGCAAGTAATGATATTGCAAAAATAACTTTCATCCATAATAAAAACGGGCTTGAAAGAGGAAATTGCCAATATATTAGAATGATGGCCGGAAGAATTGACAATAAAGAAATAATTGTTCTCAACTTAAAATTACTACTGCTTGTCATTATCAACTGGTACCATATAAGCATTAAACCTAGAGGAATAATACTTTGAGCAAACCATAATGGTATAAAAGGAGCTATATAATCTGGATATTGAAAACTAATTTGAATCATTTTGAGATAAGAAACGGATAGTATAAAAACTACAGAACATGAAAAAATATGAACTAAAAATTTTGATAATTTGAATTCTGAAGAGGAATCAAAAACTGGTTCTCTTACAATTGATAATAATTTATTTGATCGTGCAGCTATGACTGCGCCTACAAAACCAATCCAAAGCGTCATATGTTGAACAATTTCTTGCGAAGCCGGTATTGAAAAGAAATTTGAGAACCTAGATAAAATTTGAATTACTGGAAATGTTACAATGATAAAAAAGAGAAAGTAACAAAGATAGTTAACAAACCTATTTATATAATCATTCATTTATTGCATCTACAACTTTATTGTAAATATCTACTGATAAAAAAGTATCAATCACATCAGGCGTAATTTCATCTTTGAATTCATCCCAGATTTTAATTTCTTCATCAGTTGGAGTAATAATATTCATCCCATAAGATTTCATCGCTTCAATTGCTTTTTTTTCAGTTTCTCTTCCAGTTTGTTGATATTTTTTACCAATATCTTGCGCAATATCCATCATTATCTTCTGATACTCAGGTTTAATTTTTCTCCAAACTCTTTCATCAACAATAACAGCTCCCACAAATGCTCCCCATTTTAAATCTAACATATTTGGCATTAAGGCTGACCAACCAGAACTCAGAGATAAAATTGGTACTGTTTGCATGCTATTTATCATCCCAGTTTGTAAAGATGTTAATATATCAGTTTCAGATACAGGGACAGCATTAAAACCAAATTTTCTGAATAATTCAACAGTTACATAGTCTCCTGCAGTTGTGTATATCTTTGCATCCTTTAAATCTTGAGGTACTGAAATTTCTTTACTTGAAAACCAATAAACCCAGCCGATATCCACTAAAAAAAGAAGTTTAAAACCACTCTGAGATAAACCTTCAGAAATATCATTAAACATAACATCCTTAACTTTATCAACTTCATCATAGGTCTTGAATCCCATCGGTAATGTAAAAGCTTGAATTTGATCGGTTAATTCGGCTAAACCAATAGATGACATTGCAGAAGCTTGAATCTGACCAACGCGCATTTTTCTTATTGTGTCTCTTTCCCCTCCAACAACTCCATTAGGATATATTCTTAATTGAACTTGTCCATTAGTTTCTTGTTGCCATCTTTGCCCCATTTCAAACAATAAATTGTAATATTCAGTTCCCTCTGGAGCAACAGTAGCGAGTTTAATAATAATTGGCCTTGAAAAAACAAATGATGTAAAAATCAACAGCAACAGAAAAGATTTAAATGTCTTCATTTAAATAATTTACATATAAAAAAGTTCATCTACTCGTGTAATTAACCATTTTGCCCTTGATTGAGCTAGTCTATTAGACTGTTTTAACTTTTTATTTTTATTTAAATCAATACTAATTGCTTGCTCTAAAAGCTCGAGAAAAAACTTTTTGTCCTGCTTTGATACCGCATAATTTTCTGCAAGAGTAACATAAATAGATGCATTCAAGCCTTGTGCAGCCTTTTCAGCTTTGTCAAAAAATTCTAGTGCTAATTTTTCTGAATTTTTGTTTCCGCTTAGATCATTTAAATAGACACTCATCATCGCAGCGTGCAATGAACCATTCTCCCAATCAGGATTTATACTATAGGCATTCTCAATTAACCACTTAATATTTGATAGATCTACTAAATATCTAGGATCTCCCTGACTCGCCTGGATGGTGCCAGCCATTGATCCACTCAACCAATATAAATAGTCTATATCTTTTTCATCAAAATCAATTTGTTTTTTATTTTTCATCTTATCAACAAAGTCACTGTGTCTTAACTCAAGAGCAATTAATAAATAATTTTTTGAAATCATAAAAAGCTCTAAAGATTCATTGTAGTATTCTCTTGACTTATAGTAATCTTCAAACATTAATCGATCAGCTTTTTCAATTAAAATTCCATATGCAAACTGTACTCTACTTTTAGCAGCATTTAAATAGAATAACTGATTATTAGGATTTTTTTGAATTTTTCTTTTTTGAGATTCAAAAGATAACGGTAATGCGAATTCAACTATTTCGGAACCTACCATGAGGTCATTTTTGACTGCACAACTGTTTAGAAAAATAGTAGTAAAGAAAATGTAAAAAATTTTGGATTGAAAGTTCTTATTCATTGCCATTGATTGGAAATGCAGAAGTTAGCTCCTTTACCTGTGATCGAACGTTTTTGATTACACTTTTATCTTCATGATTTTTGATAACAATATCTATTAAGTTTACAATATTTTTTACCTCATCTGTGCCCATTCCTCTAGTGGTAATAGCTGGAGCACCTATTCTTATTCCACTAGTAATAAAAGGACTTTTAGGATCATAAGGAACCATATTCTTATTTGCAGTAATTCCAGCTTTATCCAAAGCAATTTCAGCTGTTTTTCCAGTAATATTTTTATTTTGTAGGTCTATTAACACTAAATGTGTATCTGTTCCTCCTGAAATTAAATTATAATCTCTGCTTTTGAACTCATCAGCAAAACATTTAGCATTTTTAAGTACATTCTTAATATAGTTCTTGAACGAGGAATCTAAAGCTTCTTTGAAAGCCACAGCTTTTGCAGCAATTACGTGCATGAGAGGCCCACCTTGTATACCCGGCATTACAGCTCCATCGATTAATTCGGACATCATTTTTACTCTTCCTGATTTTGGTGCAACTAAACCAAACGGGTTTTCATAATCATTTCCTAATAAAATTATACCTCCTCTTGGACCTCTTAAAGTCTTATGAGTGCTAGTTGATACGACATGACAATGAGGAAATGGCGATGGATGCTCTTCTGCAGCAATAAGACCTGAGTTGTGGCAAATATCTCCGTGGAGAAAAGCGCCAACTTCATCTGCAATTTGACGAAATTTCTCAAATTCAACCTGTCTTGGGTAAGCACTGGCTCCACAAATTATAATTTTAGGTTTACATTCTTTTGCTTTTTTTAATAAATCATCAAAGTCAACCAAACCAGAATCTTTTTTTACCCTAAAAGTGGCTGCTTTATATATTTGTCCAGAAAAACTTACTTTTGAACCGTGGGTTAAGTGACCACCGTGACTAAGATCTAAACCCATAATACAGTCGCCTGGGTTAAGAAATGCAAGAAAAACACCCATATTAGCGGATGAACCCGAATGTGGTTGAACATTAGCATAATCAGCTTTGAAAAGTTCTTTTGCTCTGCTAATAGCTAAATTTTCAGCTTCATCTACATGGATACATCCACCGTAATATCTTTTTCCTGGATAACCTTCAGCATATTTATTAGTTAATTCAGAGCCTGTAGCTTCAAGAATGGATTTTGAAGTGAAATTCTCAGAAGCTATTAATTCAAGAAAGTTATTTTGTCTACTTTTTTCGCGACCAATAATTTCAAAGATTTCTTTATCATATTTCTTGAGAACAGACATTTTACCAATCAGATTGTTTTGCCAAAGATTCAGAGACCCAATCGTAACATCTTCCACTAGGAGAAACTTTTCCTGAAGCTTGAATTTCTTTGTCCGTCATGAACCAATCAGAGTAAGAAAATAAAACATCATTTTCTTCTAACCACTTCTGCTGTTTAAAGTATTTTGAATTTCCTTTCTTCTGAGCTTTACCAAAGTACTCATATGCAAGAGATGCAACTATTTTATCTGATCTAGAAAAATTATCACCTCTACATGTTTGCATTGATTTATAATACAAATTACCTAAATGCGCCAAGGATTCGGCATTATTTTTAGAAATTTTCATTGCTTTTTGTGCCCATTCAAATGCTAATTCGAAATCTTCCATTTCAATTCCATTTTCTGAAACCATCATAGCAACTCTGAAATTATTTCTGTCAAGCTCAAAAAGATCTTCAAGAACCTCAACTGCATCTTCAAAATCAGAATTATCATTATATGCTTTACCAAGAGACATATATACCATACTATTATCTCTATTATAGCTCAAAGTATTCTCTAAAACATCAATAGCTTCAGAAGTATCCCCGTTGTTCATTAACTTATCTGCATATTCAACAGCATAGGAAGCATTATCTGGATTTTCCTCAAACCTTGCTTTAAAGATATCCAATGGATCTTCACCAGAATCTTCATATGCTCTAGCTAATTCAGATTGTACAGAAGAATTATTAGGATCAATTTTTAAAACCTTTTTTAATACAGAGATTTGTTCATCAGATCTTCCTTGTTGGCCATAAGCCCTTGCAAGGTCGATTAGAGATGTTAAATCGTCAGAACCTGAATCCATTAATCTCTCATATTCAATTATCATTTCATCAATTTTGTTCTGTTTTTTGTATGCGTAAGCTAAACGTGCCATCAAAGATGTATTATCTGGTAACTCTTCTAATCCTTTAATTAAAACTAACTCGGACTCTTCAAACTTGCCTTGATTTTGAAGAGCTATAGACCAATATAAGTAAACATCGTCAGGATTAACAAAATCTGAATTCCATTGATCGCATCTCAAATCCATCATTTGAGAATAAGATGAGGCACTTAGCTCCCAATTACTACTTCTATAATATTCAGCAGAACTGCTTAGTAATTGGGGACATCTATCCTCCTGTTCATATTCTACAGAGTAAGGATACCAACCTTCATTATAAATAAGTCTGGTGGCTTCCCTACAGTCTGTAATTTTAATTTCGACATCATTTGTAATTCTTAATTTTTCACCACGTTTGCACTGTGCATCTGCTGAAGAAACAGTAATCAATATTAATATTATATATAGAATAAATTTTTTCATGATATATTTTCCATTTATTTAAATTTCTCTCCTCTTTACGAACCACAAATCACCAATACTAATTCCAATTGTAAAGTTTTGAATTTTTTCATTATCAATCAAATGTATGCCACTTCTATTGATAAACTGATAGCCAAAATCAATTTGATTTGCTGTTATTCCAAAATTAAACCCAATACCTAAACCTAAACCAACTTCATTAATATTTTCAAGACTTTTAACTTCATAATCTTGAAAAAATATAGAAGCTTTATAATTAATTTTTTCTCTTTCAAACTGATCTACAAAACTTGCAAATCCAAAACTTATTTTACTTCTTGATTTTATGTATCCAGGAACAACTGAATTGTTCGAAATATGCTTTCCATTATCTTTCCAATCTAACAATTCAAATTGTAAGTGATGATTTTTTTTAAATTCATAATCAGCGCCTAATCTTAGCGAGTTAATTGAGATTTCATCTTTAAAGTTAAAATTCAAAGGTAACAATGCTTGGCCAACATCAGGGAAATCATCTAAATCATGATAATTGTTATCATTTAAATCAAGAAATGCTTGATAAGTATCATTTTCTACATTAATTCCATTAATTGGAAAATGATAATTGGCTGATAAAATTAATGGTTTGGTTTTAAAAGATAATCTTTTACTAGAAATATAAAAATCCACAACATTTCCCGAGAAATAGTCTCTTGATTGAAGTAAGTGATTTTCTTCATCAATAATAAGGTTTATAGATGATCTTGATGAACCAAAAATTGTTCCAAGAGTTACTCCAACACTTTCATTATCATTCAATTTATAACCATAGCTCATCTTGATGACTGATGGTCCGCCGGAAGAAAATCTTTCTCTTCTCACATCGAAAGAATTTTCATCATCTAATTCATAAGAAGTAGCTGTAGAGTCACTAATTGTCAATTGACGGTTTAAATAAGGTTCAAATGACAACCCAAAAGACATTTTTCCTTTCCATGGTACAACTAATTTAGCAGAGGAAAGTGAAAAATTATTTTGCGTTGTTGACTGAAATTCAGCGCTTTGAACATTTAATGATGTGTTTAAATAAGTAAAAAGAAGGTTATGCCATGTCGAAGGATTCGTTAAAGATACATTATTTTTAAAAGAAGGTAATAATTCACTACTTGAGCCAAATGATCTTAAATCTGAATTGTTTTCAATATTTCCATACCCATATCCACTAAGGGAAGTTTGACAATAAATTGATGAAAGAAATAAAAATAAGGCTATTTTACGGTTCAACATATAAAACCTCAATAGAGTTTAGATTTAATCTAACCTTATCAAATGGACTATTAGTATTTGCACTATATAGTAGTAATTCATCTACTGTAAAAAGTCCATTTTTGTATCCTTGCAAAAAAGCCTCAATAGGTATTTTAAGCTGAAAATTATCCTGGTTTTGAGAAACAACAAAATTTGCATTTACACTGTAAGATTGGTATTCAAAGTCTTCATCAGTTGGACTAATAAAGTTCCAATCTGAAATTGAATCTTGAAGTGCAGCGACAACCACTCTAAAGTTTTCATCTTCAAGTAAATTTGAACTTTCAAAATCTAAAATCAAATTTGCATCTTTAACAATGGCATTTCTTGGTAAAGAATCAAGATAAGTTAGGTCATATTCAACAATAGATCTCAAGCCAGATCCTGAATTGAGAGTTATAAAATTAGGGTCATCTTCATCAATTTCAGGAGGTTCGATTATACTTACATCTTCAAATGAAAAAAATGTTATAAACGTATCTAACGTGGTTGTCTCATCGATAAAAGCCTTATACCATACACGCATTTTTGGACTATTGTTTGATTGATGGCTTTCTAAAGTAAATAAGCTATTTAAAAAATGACCATCTTCACGAATCATCAATGTTCGAGCAGGATTTGAACTTGTGTCTAAAAAATTTTCTTTAAAAGTTTCTAAATTTTCATCTTGAATCATAAATTTTAACGTATCGAACCCAGTAGTATCTGGCGCTAAAATATTTTCACTATTTATGATAGCTTCACTTATCTGTAAAGAATTATTTTCAAAATCATAATACTCATCAAGATTATAATAATTTGTTGAATCTTCATCAAAAATACTTTCTTGGTCAGTCAAAATAGCGTGTAGAGAAAAATTAGCTAAATCAAGAGAATCGCTTGTTTCAAAGTAAACCATTGCACTATCTATTTGAATTGAATCAGCTAATAGATCTGACATTTCTGTCGGTGGAAGATTTCCTGAAAATAATGTTAATTGGAGCAATGAAAAGCGATTTTTGTTTCCTTTGACTTCTCCAAAATAAAGCTTGCTATCTATACCTACTTTGGGGAATGATTGAAAAACTTTACTCCTGCTTGATGGTAATGAAAAAGTTCTTACGGTATCTTCAGAAATTTCAACTTCAGAATAGATTACTGATTCTTCACTGCAAGAAGTTATAAATCCAAAAATAAAAAGAATGAAAACAAATGAAATGATATTTTTATTAGACATATTATAAGCTTTTAATAACCTTTTCAATTTTTTCAAGTAATAAAGAAGATTTTTCATCCTCTTTTTTACTTATATCAATCATTGAACAAGTTTTAGAATCTTTAAATACTTTTGTTTTCATTATTTTATTTGAAAATTTTTCATCATTGTCAACTAGTAAAGTAGCATCAGCATATTTACATCCTATTTGATTAAGATTTAATGATTTTAGCTCACTAATTGTTCCATCGTCAAATGGTAAATTTTTTGAATCAAAAATAACGTCACTGTTTGATGAGCTTGATAAAAAAACAGTTTTTATTTTTGATAAATCTTTTTGCTGTGTAGATAAGTTTTTAAGTAAAAAAGGTACAAGCGCAGATGTCCAGCCATTACAAATTAAAACATTTGGAAACCAAAAAAGATTAGGAAGCATTTTGATAGCAGCAAGACAATAAAATGCAAATCTTGTATCATTATCTGATAAATATCTTCCATTTTTAGATTTATATAAAAGAGTATTTAAATCTCCAAAAAAATCTTCATTTTCTAAAAAATAAACCTGAAGTCTAGATTTTGGAAGAAAAGCACTTTTAGCAGAACATTGATAGTGGACATCATTGAAATCAAAGAGTATTTCTTTAAGTCTAATAACTTCTCGAAGAATATACTTTCTCTCGCTAATGAAACCATACTTTGGCATTAGACATCTGACATCATTACCTTTTTCTTGAAGACCCAAGGGAATATCAACCGAGATTTGTGCGTTTTCTGAAACAGACGCAAATGGTTCCATTTCACTATTGATATAAAAGAGTTTTTTATTCATGATATTGAGCAAAGCAATTTAGTAAATACGATACAAAACTACAACTGCCAATAATAATTAATTTTTTGAAAAATTAGATACTAAAGATAAGATTACAAAACAAAGCAACATAAAAGAACCCCCTGCTGAAACAAAAGGAGTTGGTAAACCTTTTACTGGCATTAGACCAATTGTCATAGCCGAATTAATGAAGATGTGCGAAAACAATATCGATGTTAAACCAACAATTACTAAACTGGAAAAGTAATCAGAACATCTAAAAGCAATATCTAATAATGTTTTTATGAGCATAAAAAATAAAAACATAATTAAAGAAATTCCTAAAAAACCAAATTCTTCGGCAATAACTGATAATATAAAATCTGATTCTTGAACTGGTAAAAATTTAAGTTGAGTTTGTGTCCCTTGTCCCCACCCTTTACCAAACAAACCTCCTGAACCGATTGCAGTAATACTTTGAATAATATGATAGGATGAACCCATTGGATCCAAATCTGGATTTAAAAAGTCTAAGAATCTTTGTCTTTGATAACCGTTTAAAAAATTATTCCAAAAAAAAGGAAACAATAGTCCAGCAAATATATTTGCAAAATATAATAGAATTCTATTTAATAGCTTTCCTTGAAATAACATAAACATTACAAACATTAAAAAAGCCCAAATATTAAATGCTAAATCGTTTGATGCCGCAATAATTGTTATAAATGGAATAATCATTAAGAAAATTGTGAAATTATTCACACCAGCCCACAAAAGCATTGGTAAGACTGGTACTAAAATAATTACTGAAGTACCTAGATCAGGCTGATTTAATACAATGAATGCTGACAAAGAAGCAATTAAAACTGGAACAATTACGGTGCTCATATCTTTTACAGCCAACTGATTGTTGGATAAATATTTTGCAATGGCTATTACTGTTGCACATTTTAAATATTCTGCAGGCTGAATATAAAATAAGCCTAAATCTATCCATCGTGATGTATTTTCGACAGGTGGCATAAAAAATGGAATGAAACAAACAAAAATTGATATTAAATAAATTGTTATGGAATTATCGTGAATAGCTTTAATGTCAACAGCTTTTAGTAAAAAAAATATAAAGAGAGAAAATAATATGAAGATTATCTGCCTTGAAAAACTGCTATTAAAAGAAAATGGGTCTGAAGATATGCTAAACAAAGTAACTAATCCAAAAACAAGTAAAGAAGTAACGATAAGGTAAAGTTTCTGTAAATCGTTATTTATAGAACCATATATCATTTTATTTTTTTGCTAAAAATTCAATATTACTGCTTATAAAATTAACTAATTCTCCAGCTATTGGTGAAGCAACAGCGCCACCTCCACCTCCATTTTCAACCATAACAACAAGAGAATACTTTTCACCATTTAGATCAAAAAATCCATTAAACCATGCATGTGGTTCGCCATGAGGATTTTCTGCTGTACTTGTTTTTCCATATAAAGTGATACCTGTCTTTATTTGGCGTGCTCTCCATCCACTTCCACCATCAGAATTGACAACATCGTACAAACCATCATATAACCTCACCCAAGTTTGTTCAGATAAATTTATAGGTTCATAAAATTCTGTAGGCTTGTTGAGGTTAATTTTAAGTTTAGCCGTATTTTTTCCTTTTGAAGCGATGTGATTTATATAACGTAATGATTGTAATGGTGTAACTAAAATATCACCTTGACCTAAAGTCATATTGAGTAGAACACCCCTCTCTGACCAACCCCATCTTCCATATGTATCTATAAAAAACTCTTTATCAGGAATTAGTCCAACAATCTCATTTGGTAAATCAATTTCGGTCAATTGATTGAAGCCAAATTTCTTTGCAGTTGAAATCCATTCATTTAGTTTAATTAGCTGAACAGTTTCGTAAAAATAAACGTTACAAGATTCAGAAATGGCTTTTCTAAGGTTTACTAGACCGTGACCATCTTCTTTCCAACAATTGAAAGTATTTGAACTGCCTTGCGGAGTGTAGGATCCAGCACACATCAAATTATCTTCCGGATCAAGCAATCCTTTCTCAATTAAATTTATTGCTGTAACAATTTTGAAAGACGAACCTGGAGGATAAAGGCCTGAAATGTTTCGGTTTAAAATAGGCTTATCTTCACTTTCAATTAATTCTTCCCATTCTTTACTCGAAGTTTCTCCTCTAAAAATACTTAAATTATATGAAGGACTACTTACAATTGATAAAATTTCACCGGAATTAACTTTAGAAACAATTATTGAGCCTTTTTTTCCTTCAAGAAGATTTCTGCTGAATTTCTGTAATTCACTATCAATTGTTAAAACTAAGTTTTTTCCAGGATATGCTGGAATATTGTTACTATTTAAGTTTTCTATTTCTCTTCCATAAGTATCAACCTCGATGTAATTAACTCCTTTGGAGTATCTTAATTCTTTTTCATACTCCCTTTCAACTCCTTGCCATCCAATTAATTCTCCAGCTCGATATAATGAGCTCTTATCAAGTGTAGGTATTGTCTCACGATCAAGTTCTCTTAAGTATCCAAGAATATGCATATCATTTAATTCTGTATTATATAATCTTTCATCAAATCTTTCATACTGCACACCTGGAAAATCTAATTTCATTTCTTCAATTTGAGAGATTTGTGCAAACGATAGATTTTTAGCAATTACAGTTGGTAAAAATCTTCCACGATAATATTTCTTGTATCTTCTTTCTATTTCTTCAATTGGTACACTAATAATGCTAGATATTTTATCAAATTGCTCTTCAATGTTTTTCATTTCATATGGTGTTACTGTCAAAATGTATGTAGGAGAATTTTCAACTATAACAACGCCATTTCTATCAACAATCAAACCTCTGGGAGCATATGAAGCTTTAGCCTTTACTCTATTTACCTGTGACTTAGAAAAAAATCTTTCATGCTCTATTATCTGTAAATGAAAATATCTACCAACCAATAACAACATAGAAAAAGTTAGAATAGCCATTAATGTTCTGTAGTGAAAAATGTCAGCTTTATTATCAATTTTAAGCATCTATTAATACCTCTTTTAAAGAAAATACCTTAACTATAACTAGCCCAATAAAACATGTGAAATAAGTGACAAAAAACCAATTAGCAATAAATAATCCAAAATTATTGAAAAAGAAATAATCATATCTAAAAAGTGAATAAATAGCTATTCCTAGATGTACTAATGATATCCAATAAAAATCAAAATTCCTGAAGGCAAAATTATAACTAACTTTAGAGGCCCAAAAACCACAAATTGAGAAGACTAAACTCGAAACACCAACGTAAGTTCCACTAAATAAAATAAAATCTGTAAAAATACCAACAAAGAAGCCTAGAAATGTTGATTGAGTTGCATTACCAAGGGGCATGGATGATAAAATAACAAATAAAAGCATGATATTTGCTTGATAACCATTGAATGTTAGCAATTCAGAAAAAATAAGTTGAATAATTACTGCTAACGGAAAAAATTTAAAGTAAAAGCCCAATTTTATATACCCTCGTTTACAATAAATAATTGATTTAAAGTTGCTAAATCTGAGAAAAGTTTTAATCTAACCGTTCGATTTGAACTATCAGACTTTTCAAAAATACTTATTACTTCTCCAATTGGGAGATTAGGCGGAAAATAAATACTTAAATTTGATGTTACTACCACATCCCCAATTTCGATATCAGATATTTTTTTTATCTCATTTATTTCGCAAATATCATCTCGAATCCAACGAAGAATTCCCTCTACCTCATCGGGAACAATTTTTACACTCAATCTGAAATTTACATCACTTATTAATTGTACTTCAGATGAGTTTGCAGAAACCGAAGTAATTTTACCTACAACACCTCTTGAAGAAAGAACTGGAGAATTTATTTTTACGAAATCTTCTAACCCTCGATCAATAACCACAGATGACATGTTTGAACTTACTCCTTTAGATATTACATCTGCTCCCATAAAGATGTAATTATCTCGCTTCTTAAAATTCAAAAATTCACGATACCTTTTATTTTCTGTTTCGTGAACTTTCAAAACTTGATTCTCAAGATTTAATTTTAAATTTTCAGAAGAAAGTACTTCTAATTTTTTATTCAAAAATAACTGATTATCTAACCAATTAAATGGAGCATACAAAAAAGAAAATTTGTCCACAGATTTGGATTTTGTATTTTTAATAAAGTTAGAGTCATTGTTAAAAATAAAAATGCAAGAAATAATAACACACAGAGCTAAAACGATATTTTCTTGATAATCTTTGAAAATTAATGGGACTTTAGACATATTTATAGAAGAACATGCTTATGTTTTTCCAAATCTTCGATTACTGCACCACAGCCTTTTACGATTGCTAAGTGCGGCTCTTCTGCAACATTAACAGGTACTTTTGTTTTTTCTCTCAAGACTTGATCAAGGCCTCTAAGTTGGGAACCGCCTCCAGCAAGGACAATACCCCTATCAATAATATCTGAAGAAAGTTCTGGAGGAGTATCTTCAAGCGCATCAATTACAACACCCAAAATTCTTTTGACAGGATCTTTAAGTGCTTGTCTTATTTCATCCGTTCTGATATCAATTGTTTTAGGAATTCCAGAAACAAGATCTCTTCCCTTTACTAAAATGTTTCTTGACCTAGCTCTCATAGCAGAACCAACTGAAATTTTAATCTGTTCAGCTGTTTGGGCACCAATTTCAACTTTATGCTCATTTCTAAACCAGTGCTGAATCGCATCGTCCATTTCATCTCCAGCAACTCTAATAGCTTTCTTGGTAACAACGCCATTCAAAGATATAACTGCTACTTCGGTAGTACCACCTCCAATATCAACAATGATATTACCTACTGGCTTACTAATATCTAACCCAATTCCAATAGCTGCAGCAACTGGCTCATCCACAAGAAAAACTTCTCTAGCAGCTTGTTTTTCTCCAGAATCTCTAACCGCTCTTCGTTCAACCTCTGTAACACCAGATGGGACACAAATGACCATTCTCGGTCTGGTAAGTCTATTTAAATTAACTTTTCTAATAAATCCTTGAAGCATTTCATCTACAGCAGTGAAATCTGCAATAACTCCGTCCCTTAATGGGCGAATAGTTTCGATCCCGTCATGAGTTTTTCCATCCATTTCTTTAGCCTCATTACCAACAGCGAGTACTTGTCCTGTTTTGGTAGACCTAGCTATGATAGAAGGCTCATTAATTATTATACCTTTTCCGGAAAGCCAAATAAGTGTATTTGCAGTACCAAGGTCAATCGCAATATCTCCACTTACCCAATTAAAGCTGTCAGAGACTGAATTTTTTATTGAATTAAAAATACTCATGGCTGATAATTTATAAAATATTTGTCATTAAACATTAATTTTTATTTAACAAGGCTTCTTTACTAAGATTGTCTGCCTCAGTATTATTTTCTCGATAAACGTGTGCAACATTAAATTCTCTAAATTTTTTTAGTATGTCTACAACATCCCTATGTAAAACAGCCATTCTCTCATTTTTAACCTTATAATCTCCATTTACCTGCTTTACAACTAGCTCGCTATCCAAGAAAATGTTGATTGATTTGATATTTTCTTTTTGACAAAGATGGAGGCCTTCGATAAGTGCAAGATATTCTGCCTCATTGTTTGTCTTAATTCCAATATTTTTTGAAAAAGAAAACAAGACTTTACCATTATTTTTAAGTATTCCGCCTATGCCAGCATTTATTGGTTCATGCTTTTTGTTAAATTCACATGCACCATCTGTAAAAAGTTCAAAATGATCATCTGTATTGATAGATTTATTTTTAATGATTTCATCAACAAAAGATTGTTCAGATTTTGAGAATGATGACTTATATTTTTTTAAAATTTCTAGTACTTTTTCTTTATTCATTTTAGTATAAAAACGGTGTCCTTAATCGGTAATCTCCAAATCCAAAATCATCAACAAAAATAAATTCTTCGTTAATGTTAAAATAAAACCACCTTTCATAATTCATATTTTGCTGAGGATTCAAAGATCTTGATATGTCATCTGGCCTTCCAAAAAGAATATAGATCATGCCCATGTCAGATCTCCAACCTCCGGATGTGCCTCTAGAAAAATTTTCTTCAGCAAATGAAACCCTTTTATAATATTCCACCATTAACTCATTTTCTTTTGTTGTAACATCGGGGTCTCTTTTTGCCCAAGCTTTTTTGAAAAAATCTTCTTTTTCAGATGATTTTAACTTTTTTAGCTTCCTTCTTTCCTCTGTCGATAAAATATAATTCATTTGATCCAAAGCCTTGGAAATATTTTTAACTGATGAAAGTAGCATAAAGTTTCTTTTCAAGCGTAAGTCAAATGATTTTGAAGATTTTTTATTTCCTTGGGACAATTGCACTTTAAGCCTGAGATTTGATGATTCAGCATCAGATATAGGAATTTTAAATGAAAAAGATTCAACTCCTCCTTCACTATTTCCAGATACTGAGTCATTCCAAATTTCATTTTTTTCAGAAATAAGTGAAAAGTTTGCAAAATATTCGCCCTTGTTCATTTCAAAAAATTGATTCATTTCAACTAAATTATTTTTTGATACAATTTGATTTGATGACAATGGATATTTATTACTATCAAAACCCCATTCACCGTCTTTAAACTTGAAAAATATTGGTTCATACACTTTTAATTCTTCGTCAAAAGGAAGTTGTTTTTTATTAAATTTCTTTTGCCTTTTTCCTATAAGTTTTGTGTCTAAATCTTTGACTGCAAAGTTAACCGAAAATTGTTTTTTAGGTATTATAAAATCATTTGAAATAATTTTAGGATTTGATTGTGATACAGTTTCTGAAAAATTATTTACAATGATTTCCTCAGATACGGTTTTTTCTTTAATTCTATTACCATTTTCATCAATTATTGCTATTTTGAGTTCATAAGATGATTTAAAACCATCTTGAAACTTCACAAATTGTAAATTTCTGTTGAAAATCTCGACATAAGTTTTTACTTCTAATTGATTATCTTTTGGTATAATGACAATATTTGATTTATATAAGTCAATATTAGAAGTCAGGCTTTGACAAGTAATGAATGAACTAAAAAGCAGTATAATTGGAAATAATTTTTTCATGATTATAATTTAAATTTAACTAAACCTTTTGATGTAAGTAAAATCAAAAATTCATCAATTGCATCTATCTTATTTATTTTTTTCAAAAAACTATAATCATATATATTTTCAACTAATTTTTCACTTTGATTATAAATTACCAAAGCATTATTTGTTCCAATATAAATTATGTCGTTTTTGACAAAAATATCCTGTACTTCGTCATTAAAATATTCTGCAGAATTTATAATTTTTTCATTGTCTACATAGATTCCCTTATTATCAACTCGATAAAGATTTTCACCAAAGTTTTTTAGTAAATATGTAAAGTTGCTTTTTTTGTCTGAAATACCAATTGAATTATCATTTAATAACTCATAAATGCCATTATTTGTTGCAAACTTAATTTTATTTTCATGGAGCTCAATACTCCTTACAATTAAATTTCTGCTAAAAATAAAATTTGAAATAGGAGAAAAAACTTTTTCTTTTGATTTATAATTAATCACACCGACACCATTGACTGATCTTGCATATACATTACTACCCATTTTTTTTAGATCTTCTATTCTTCCTTGAGGCATTCCTTTTTCAAAACCTAAGGTTCTAAAAAAATCTTTCTTTATGTTATAAACAATAACTAGACCATCTCCCCCAAACCAGATTTCATCTTCGATAATTAGGCTTGAAAATATATTTGAATTTGAGAAGTTGGAATATTCTGAACTTTTAAAAAAACTTACCTCTTTTGAATCGTTATCCAGTCGGGTTATAACTTTTGTTTTGGTGTTACTGGCTCCAGCAACCCACTGATAATTTTCTTTAGAAATTGCATATGGAATAGTAAAACCAATTCCGGAAATTAATGGAGAAACCGTTTTACTAAATTCATCAATAATCATTAAATAACCATTATCTAGAGTTAACCAACTCAAATTCCCATCTTTAGAACTTAAAAAAGAATTAAAATTTGAAAATAAACCTTGATTATCATTGATGCCTTTTCCTGACAAAAACCAGCCATCAGTAATATAATATGAGCTAAAATCTAAATTTGAAAATGTAAGATTTTCTCTAGAAATATCTCCCCAATAAATATTATCCTCATCTGGGAATGCAAATACACCCAAGAAAGATCCGCTAATATGATCTAATTTTATAAATCCTTGATAAGTTCTAATCCAGATGAAGTTTTTTGAGGACCCGATATCATTAATGTCCTCAAAACTTCTGATTGAAAGTGAACTTAAATTAATATTTATCCAATTTCCCTCTCTATTTTGTGAAAACTCTAAACTTTTGTTTCCAACTGCCCATAAAATTCCAGTGTATTCATCAAAGTAAACATGCTTAATTATATCAGATTTGATACCCTGTGCTTGAGTTAAATTAATATCGAAGCTTTTTGTAAATTTATTAAATCTTAAAATTCCATTTCCAGAGGTAGCAAAATAAAAAAATTGATATCCCTCTGTTGCTGAATTTATAGATTGATTTTCACCTATTATCTGCCAATCAAATACGTTGAATCTTCTATCTACTTGACCATCTAATTGATTTAAAGCAAAAATTAGCAATAATAATTTTTTTAAGTTCCTAGCGATTTTTTTGACCAATTTTTTTCTTAAATCCTTTTCTTATTTTTGAGACGTGCCCATTATCAAGATAAATGATAACACTTGCAAATTGTTTCAAAAAATAATCATTTTGCGAAGATAAAATGACAGTTGTACCCAGAATATTATTCATTTTGATTATTTTTTTTCTCAAGATTATTTCATTCTTCGGGTCTAATGAAACACCATAATCATCCACAAGCAAAACTCTTGGATCTTTCTCAACACCAACAACTGTTTTGAGCCAGTGTTTTTCACCATCTGAAAGTTGATTTATTGGTGTATTCCACAATGATTCTGTATTAAAAATTGTAAAATGTTTTGACTTAATCTGCTGGACCTTGGAAGGAAAATTATCTGAAATTAGTTTTTTTACCGTTTTACGGGACGTAATTGAATCAACATCTAAATATTGAATATCTTTATGTTCGACAATATTACCAAAAATGCTTCTTTTAAATTTCTTGCCTTGATACAGAACTGTACCGCTTGTTTCTTTTTGTTTGCCAGCTAGTACTTTTAGTAAAGAAGACTTACCGCTACCAAAATTTCCACAAATACCGTAAATCAAGCCATTATGGAATTTGAGTGTTTTAATTTCTAAAGCTTTTTTTGTTTTATATTTAAGCTTTAACTTTTTTACATCATAAATCTGTTTTAAATCCATTCTATCCTCCTAAAGGACAGATATAAACTATTCTAAATTTTCAAGAAATTTTTCTGCATCTATTGCTGCCATACAACCTGAACCAGCAGCAGTAATTGCTTGCCTGTAGTGGCTATCTTGAACATCGCCACAAGCAAAGACACCATCGATATTGGTTCGTGTAGAATCCGCTTTTGTAATAATGTATCCATTTTCGTCAACATCAAGAAACATGCTTAAAAAGTCAGTATTAGGAATATGTCCTATACCATAAAAAACACCTTCACAGTTAAAAACGGTTTCTTTTCCATCAATTGCATCTTTCAAGATTATACTGGAAACTCCGTCTTTTTGATTACCTTTTATGTCTAAAATTGACTTATTAACCATTATATCAATTTTGGGGTTGTTTCTCGCCCTTTCAAGCATGATTTTGGAAGCTTTAAAAACTTCTCTTCGATGAATAATTGTTACTTTTTTAGCAAATTTTGTAAGAAATGAAGCTTCTTCCATTGCTGAATCACCTCCACCAACAACAACAATTTCTTTATCCTTAAAGAAATATCCGTCACAAGTGGCACAAGTACTTATTCCATAGCCCATTAGATCTTTTTCAGCTTCAAGACCCAACATTCTCGCTGAAGCACCGGTTGACAAAATAACAGTTTCTGATAAAAATTCTTCATCACCAACATATACTTTAAAGGGCTTTGAAGAAAAATCTACTTTTGTTACATGCTTAAAAAAACATTCTGCACCAAACTTCTTTGCTTGGTTTCTAAAAAGATCCATCATTTCAGGACCCATTACTCCATCCGGAAAACCAGGAAAGTTTTCAACATCAGTCGTAATTGTCAATTGTCCTCCGGGCTGATTGCCTTCGAAAACAATTGGTTTGAGGTTGGCTCTTCCTGCATAAATTGCAGCAGTTAGACCTGCAGGACCTGAACCAATAATTATTGTTTTATGAATAGTTTTATCTGTCATTTATTAATAATTGTTAACTTATGACTTGGTTAACACTATCAATTAATGCCTGTTCTGACTGTAATCCAACTTCTTGTCTAACAATTTCTCCATTATGAAAAAATAATAAAGTTGGGATACTGCGAATACCGTAATTTACGGGCGCTTGCTTAACTTCATCGACATTTACCTTACCTACAAGTACTTTATCGCCGAATTCATCGCAAATTTTATCTAAAATAGGTGCTAGAGCTTTACATGGACCGCACCATTCAGCCCAAAAATCAACTATAACAAGTTTTTCAGACTCAAGAACTAACTCTTGAAAGTTTTCATCAGTAATTTTTACAGATTTTTCAGACATAAATTTTCCAAATCATTTAATTATAAACTTCTGAATTTATATGATTTATTTAAATTGAGTAACAAAAAAAATAATTATGAAGAAACAATTTTTAAAAAACGTCTTTTTCCGACTTTAATTATTGCACCATTGTCTTTCGAAGAAAGTAGTTTATTTGGATCATCACAAATCTCACCACTAATTTTAATCGCTTTTTGAGCAATTAGCCTTTTGCCTTCTCCTTTACTGGAGATTAGATTTTCACCAAGCAATAAATCAATTAATGATTTTTCAGAGGATAGTACCACCTCAGGCATATCATCAGGGTTATCTCTCTTAACAAAAACTTTTTCAAACGATTTCTCAGCTTTTTCAGCTGCATTTTCATCATAGTACTTTTCAACGAGCGCCTTAGCTAAATCTTTCTTAATGTCTCGAGGATTTATTGAATCATCTTTAAGCAAACTTTTAACCTCTAAAACTTTTTTCTTTTCTGCAAAGATTGCTAATTTATAGTACTTTTCAATCATTGAGTCGTTAATCGACATAATTTTTCCATACATATCCTCAGCAGAGTCGTCCAGAGCAATATAATTGTCATAGGATTTAGACATTTTTTCGATTCCATCTGTACCCTCAAGAAGTGGCAATGTTATTATGGACTGCGGATCTTGATTGTGTTCTTTTTGAATATCTCTTCCAACTAACAAGTTAAATTTTTGATCTGTTCCTCCAAGCTCAACATCAGATTTAATTTCTACGGAGTCCATTGCTTGTGCTAATGGATACAAAAATTCATGCATTGAAATTGGTATTTCGGATTCAAATCTTTTTGTGAAATCATCTCTTTCAATCATTCGAGCAACTGTATATTTACTACTTAAATTAATTACATCTTGAAAGTTCATTTTATTAAGCCAAGTGCTATTAAATAACACTTTAAGATTTTTTACATCAAGTATTACTTTAGATTGTTTAATATATGATTCTGCATTAGCTTTGGCTTCTTCCAAAGTAAGTTGAGGTCGCGTTTTATTTCTATCAGATGGGTCTCCAATCATTGCTGTGAAATCCCCAATAACTAATATTGCCTGATGTCCTAAATCTTGAAAATCTCTAAGTTTTTGCAGCACGACACCATGACCAATATGAAGATCTGGCCTACTTGGATCACATCCAAGTTTTATGACCAGTGGTTTATTATTTTTTATAGATTTTTCAAGTTTTTTCCTAAGGTCATTTAGAGGAATAACCTCCTCCGTTCCCCTAGAAATAATTTCTAGCTGTTCATCGACGGGTAAAAAACTCATTATCCTCTTCTTATCTCTCTACGAGCTTCTCTATCTAAATCTTTGATTTTTAAAGCTTCTTTTTTCTGATACATTTTTTTTCCTCGAGCGGTTGCAAATTCCACTTTTGCAATACCGTTCTTAAAGTAGGCTTTTAAAGGTACAATAGTTAGTCCTTTTTGAGCAACAACATTTTTGAGCTTATGAATTTCTTTTTTATTGAGAAGAATCTCCCTTTTTCTTACCGGATCATGTCCGTTAAATCCAGCATGAGAATATTGACTAATATGGGCATTTATTAAAAAAAATCTGTTATTATTTAATGTTATAAAACTCTCTTTTAGATTGAGTTTTTTTTCCCTTAAACTTTTAACTTCACTGCCGTAAAGTATTAGCCCAGCTTCAAACTTTTCAATTATTGTATAACTATGAAATGCTTTTCTATTATTACTAATTATTTCAATATTTTCTTTCATAAAAAAAACTTTTATAAAATTTTTAAATTATCTCTAAACTATATTATTACTATATTTAAAGAGTTATTAACAAAATGTGTATAATATTTGTGTGTTATAATTATATTTATTTTTATATTACATAAATTAGTGACAAAATTTGATTATGAGTAGCATTTATAAGCGTAAAAGAAATGGTAAAGAAGATGGATATGTGATGTACTCCACTTATGCATTTGATCCATTAAAAAATAAAAAAAGATACTATAATATTACAATTGGAAAGCTTGGCCCTACCCTTTCATGGGAGGATTGTAAAAAACAAAAAAAAGAGCTTGATAGATCATTCAAAGCCAAAAACGGTGGCAAAAAAGAAATGAACTTAAATAATGCCATTGAAACCTATTTACTTTTTAAAAAAAGTCAAAAAAATGATTTAAAAATTAAATCTTTAGAAAAAATAAAATATCATCTAAAAAAGTTTAATAATATTGTTTCACAAAGATACGGTTCAGGAATAATGGTAAAACATATAGATATTAAAATACTTGCGTGGTATTATGCTTTAAGAAGTAAAGAATTAAAAATAAGCTCCTTGAATGTACACCGCAGAATAGTTGATAGTTTCTTTAATTGGACAAAAAAGTGAGCGAGTGACGCGATTCGAACGCGCGACCCCAACCTTGGCAAGGTTGTGCTCTACCAGCTGAGCTACACTCGCAATATGGTCATAATAAAAACAAAAATTTCTTTTTCAAACGAAAAAATAAAATATAGTTTTAATGTGTATGCTTCAATGAGAAGCTTGCTTCAGCTTCAATTTCACTAATGAGAGCTGCAACTTCTTTATCATCAGGAATAGACGGTGACAAAGGAACGCTAAAAAATATGCTTCTGTTTCTGTATTGTGATAAAGAAATACCAAGTTCAGTTGCCTCTTTTTGATATTTTTCAATCAAAGAAAGAACATTTGGTTGATTAGCATATATTTCTTCAAGTCTTTTTGAAGGGTCCTTGGCCTGAAGTCTGTTTAACCTATAGTCTATCTCCTGTAAACGATTAAAAGGGGCTGAAACATCATTTATGGCCTTTTGGGGCTCTTTTATCCTAATATCTAAGATGCTTAAATGTTTTCCTTGAATTCCTCCTGAATAAACAAGCGAACCATTCTCGTTTTGCTTACTTCTAGGTTCCGTTCTCCTTGTTGAACCGCTCATGAAAATATAGTCTGCATCTGAAAAGGAATTTGAAAGATCCAAGACATTGTCTTCTCTCACATTAACTAACATTACAATTATATCAGCTTTTTCTTTTAATTCATTGACATATTTATTTCCAACTTCAATAAAATTCTTATTAGTTAACCCTCTACTGTTTGCTGACTGACTTAATCCAATAAAGGCAATTTTAGTATTTTCTTTATTGATTATATGATATGGCTTAAATAAAAGTTCATTATTAGAGTCATATAAATTGGCTGAAATAAAGTTCACTTTAGAATTTTTAGTTATTCCTTTTAGGAATTCTACCCCAGCTTTAAAGTCATTCGCTCCAATGTTGACAATGTTTTGACCAGTAAATTCAAGTGTTTTCACTAAATTTTTAGCTTTAAATTTTTTGTTTTCAAGAGATAAATTATCTGGATTAATTTTGTTATTATCAAAAAATAAGTTTCCAGCATCAACTAAAATTGATTCTCTACCAGACATCATATTTTTTAAAAAAAATGTTTTTCTAGCAATTCCCCCTAAAGGATTTTTTGGACAACCGCAGTCATAATACTCTGAAAAAACATTTGAAGTAGAAACAATTGAAATATTTTGAATATTTTCAGTTGAGGGCTGTTGACCAACAATAGCTGTAAAAAATAATAAATAAATAATCTTTTTCATTTATGACCTATTCCTTCTCTTCAATATAGGAATAAAAAACATATAAATTCCTGATAAACTTAAAATCAACAGTAAAATACCTGAAGGTAAAAACCATCCATACTTCACTACCTCGCTAAAGAATGAGCCATCATGAATTGATTCAATAATGTCAGATCTCCTAAAATTTTTGGCATAAATTTCTGCAGTTTCGATATCTATTTGAATTTCCCAATTATTTTTTGATTTTAGTTTAGCTATCCCCTTGTTTGGTCTGATATCAATTCTTTCAATATCTTCCCAGGAAAAAACATTTGCTTCTTCAACAGATTTTGCAGCATCGAGATATGCCTGAAGCATAACAGGTTTGCTTGATGAGGTTATTTCAACATTTGGCTGTACCCAGTTAGATTGCTTCTTTAACTGCAGCATTATTCCACTTGAAACCATAATAATTATAGGAATAATTACAATCGGTGAAATCCAAAAGTGGATTTGTCTAATTTTTCTCTTAAGATTCAACGTCGTTTAATGATTTTACTTCAAGAATTTTTTCAAGCTCATCCATTAAAAAATTCATCTTTCTAGAAACTGCTTCAAAAGGCTCTGAAGTTGTCATATCAGCTCCAGCTATTTTTAGTAATTCAACAGGATAATCTGAGCTTCCAGTAGATAGATATGCAATAAAATCATCAATAGCATCTTGGCCATCTTTTCTTACATTTTCAGCTATTTTTTCAGCTGCAGCGAAAGATGTTGCATATGTATAAACATAATAATTGTAATAGAAATGTGGTATTCTTGACCAAGAATAAGCCTCTTCTTCTGTTATTTCCATATAAGGTCCCCAATACTTACTGTACATTTCTCCAAAAGATTCTGTAATAAAATCTTCAGTTAAAACTTGCCCATTCTCTGCAGCTTCATGAATTAATAGTTCAAACTCTGCAAAACGGGTTTGTCTATAGTAGGTTGATCCAATGCTTTGAATATAGTTTTGAATCAAAAAAGCTTTCTCTTCATCATTTTTCGCGTTGGCAAGTAAATGATCCATTAAAAGAGCCTCGGTTGCAATAGCAGCTGCTTCAGCATTAAATGTGGTATAATCATAGTAAGGATATGGTTGATTTTTCTGACTCAAATAGGAATGGTATGCGTGGCCTAATTCATGTGCAAGAGTAAAAATATCATCCAAAGTTCCTGAAAAATTAAGTTTAATTCGAGGATCTAGACCCCATGTAGATGACATGTAAGCACCACTTTGCTTTCCTTTACTTTCAAATACATCAATTAAATTTTCATTATACATTTTTTCAGTAAATTTTCTCAATTCAGCTTCATTAGACTGCAGTAGTGGGTCTAGTGCTTCTAATATGATATCTTGAGCTTGCTCGTATGTATACACTATTGTTGAATCAGCAAGTGGAGCATAAGTATCAAATGGCTTAATTTTTTCTAATCCTAAATATTTAGCCTTAATCTCAGCCCATCTATGTAGAGGTTGTAAATTATCATTTACGCTCTTAACAAGATTCTTGTAAACTTCAGTTGACATTCCATCTGCTTTCATTCTTGCTTCAAGAGTACTATCATAACCTCTTGCATTTGCATAAAAAATGTGTCCTTCAACATTACCTTTCATAAGCACTGACATAGTATTAATATTGCTCTTAAAAGGAACATACAAAGCCTTATACATATCCTCCCTTACTCTTCGATCTGGAGACTTTGTATATTTACCATATCTTCCTTGAGACATAGTCAATTCATTTCCATTTTCATCTTCAAATGTTGGATAAACAAAATCAGTTGCTCTCATAATATCATAAGCATCGCTAGAAACTCCAGATATTTTTCCTGCCATTGATAATATTCTTTCTTCTTTTTCTGATAAAATATGAGGTTTTGAAATATATAAATCCCTGAATTGTTTTTCATAAATTTTTAGCTTATCATTTTTCTCCATTAAATTTTCAATAACGCTATAATCATTTTCGAGGATTTCAGGAGTGAAAAAAGCACTTACTTCTCCGATTTTAACATATGTATTTATCACTCTTTGAACCATTTCCTGATACTTTTCATTTCTTACGTCAGCATTGGACGAATTGGAAGCGTAATGATATAATTTCCATAAAGTTTGGTTGATTTTATTGTCTAGCTCAAGCGCCTCTAAAAGAACGTCTGGGGATGAAACAAGCTTTCCTTTAAATTCTAATATACCTGGGTATAATTCTTTAACAAAATTTAAGTCCTCTTCCCACGCTTCTTCTGTTGGATAGACAGCAGTCATATCCCATTTATATTTAGCATCAATTTCTGATCTTAGTGGTACTTCTGTACTTGATTTAGTATCGCTATTTGAAACTGCTTTGTTATTATCTGAACATGCCATTATAAAGATTAAAATAAAAATTATTGATCTAAAATACATAGTAAATATTCCTTGTTTTATTGATTAGATAGTGGTTTAATTATAGGAAAAAAAATTATGAAAAAAAATTATAAAATTGGAATTGCTTTAGGGGGTGGCGCTGCAAGAGGATATGCACATGTTGGCGTTTTAAAAGCAATTGATGAGCTGGATATTAAAATTAGCCATATATCAGGAACAAGTATTGGATCTTTTATAGGAGCAATATATGCATCTGGAAATATTAAAAAATTTGAAGAAGAAATTCTTGATAAAAGAAGTTTTATGAGAGATGTTTTATTCAAGCTTGATCCAATTTTTCCCAAACTTTCAGTAATGAATGGTAATGAAGTCATTAAAGTCTTTAAAGAAATAACTAATATTTCCACTTTTGAAGAATTAAATATTCCCTTAACGACTGTATCAACTGATATCATAAATAACAAGAAAATTGAATCAAACTCAGGAGATTTAATCCAGGCTATAAGAGCAAGTATAGCTATTCCAGGAGTTTTGAAGCCTATAAAAATTAATGGTAAATTATGTCTTGACGGCGGACTTATAGACCCAGTTCCTCTTGAATCTATCAAAAATATGGGTGCTGAAAAAACTATTGCAGTAAATCTTTATGGACTTAAGTCAAACGAAAAACAAGAACATAAATATAATATTATCGACATCATTGATAGATCAGCTAAAGTTATTTTGAATAATGTAACACATCTCAGCTTCAAAAATGGAATGCCAGATATATTAATTGAACCTCCAATTGATCAATTTAAAGGTTGGGACTTTCACAAAGGAAAAGAGCTTATTGATTTGGGATATGACGAAGCTATTAAGAAATTGAGCTAAACATTTTAATCTTCAATAATTTCACTCTTATCAGAAATTAAAACCTTCATCTCAACTTTTTCCAACGGATTATCATTCATGTCTTTTTCTACATTTACAATTAAATCTATGACTTCTAACCCTTTAATCACCTTGCCAAAAACAGTATAGTTGTTGTCTAAGAAACTTGCATTATCATGGCAAATAAAAAATTGGCTTGAAGCACTGTTAGGATCATTTGTTCTAGCCATGGATAAAATACCTTTTTCGTGAGGAATATCATTGAATTCTTGTGGAATTAACCATGTTGATGAATCATCTTTATCTCCAATACCAAAAAATTTACCAGCTCTTCCACCAGTACCGTGAATTGCTCTATTTTCAAGCTTAGAATTTGGATCTCCACCTTGAATTACAAATCCTGGTATTACCCTGTGAAAAGTAGTACCATCAAAATAATTCTCTTCTGCTAAAGTAATAAAACTTTCAACGTGCATCGGTGCAACGTCGGGGTAAAACTCAATAACCATTTCTCCAAATTTTGTTGAAATTACAGCTACTTTTTCTTTCGAATCTTTGCTTAACATATATATCCCCACTAATAATAAAATTAATAAAACCGCTATGTATTTTGTCTTCATTTATTGATGTTTTTTTCAAACAATTTGCCGAAAATTATGTCATATTTTTTAATTACGCAATGAACTAAATATTTACTATACTTCTATATGAAAAAAATTGCATTTTTTATTTTTGCCCTTTCACTAAGCATAATCACTGCCCAATCTTTTCCTGAAAAATCAGAATTTACTAAACAATGGAGCGCTCCTAAACAAACCCCTGATCATATACTATTAAATCTTTCTGGCGACCCTTCTTCATCGATAAGTGTTACTTGGAGAACAAGCAGGCAAATTACATCAGGATTTGGTGAAATTGCTATCGCAAAAGCAGATGCAAAATTTGTTATTAATGCAAAGAGGATTGAAGCGAAAACTACAAATCTTAAGTATTCTAATGTTGTAAATAATTATCTTACATCTAAAAAGACTTTTAAAAATTTAAATCATAATTATCATTCAATAACTTTTGAAGATTTAGAACCAAATACAACTTATGCATATCGAGTTGGTGATGGAAAATTTTGGAGCGAATGGATTCAGTTCACTACTGCTGAAAAAACAAATATGCCATTTTCATTCATTTATGTTGGTGATGCTCAAAATTATATTTATGATTTATGGTCTAGACTTATAAGAGAAGGATATAAAAAAGCTCCTGAAGCTAATTTTATCATACATGTCGGGGATTTAATTGATGACGCTCATAATGAAGAAGAATGGCACGAATGGTTTGCTGCAGGCGGATGGATTCATAGAACTTTACCTTCTTTAGCTATTCCGGGTAATCATGAATATAGACCTTTATTTAATAAAGATATCCCGTTAAGAAAAAAAACTCTATCCATTCAATGGAATCACCAATTTACATTACCTGAAAATGGAATTGATGCACTTCCAGAAACTAGTTATTTCATAGATTATCAAGGTGTAAGATTCATTGCTTTAAATAGCAATGAAAAAATTGATGAACAGACTATCTGGCTTGAAGAAACACTAAAAAATAATCCACATGAGTGGGCAATCGCTTTTCTTCATCATCCAATTTTTTCTGCTTCAACTTCAAGAGATAATCCAAAAAGACGTCAAGCTTGGAAACCACTTTTTGATAAATATGGAGTTGATCTTGTTTTACAAGGTCACGATCATTCTTATGCTAGAGGCTCATCATCTTTGATTGAAGACAATTTATCAACAGGTACTAATACAAAAGATGCTGCTGGAACAGTTTATGTTGTTTCTGTTAGTGGTCCAAAACAATATGACGTTAAGAAAGATTGGAAAGAATACGATATATCTTTAGACAAATCAGGACAGGATAAACAGCTTTTCCAAGTAATAACCGTTGACAATAATAAGTTGTCATATAAGTCTTATACTGCAGTTGGAGATCTATTTGATTCCTTTGAACTTATCAAAAATAGTGATGGAATCAATACCTTGATAAACAATTTTTAATACTTCAACTGCTACCTTTTCAGGTAGCAGTTGAAGAAAGGAATTAATCATCTGAATCTTCATCAGAATCATCGTCATAATCATCATCCGATGATAAGTCTTTAGAGTATTGTGAAACACCACTGATTTTACCATCTAAATCAAAGAAATAGGTTTCTGAAACTTCAGCTTCATAAACATCACCATCATTTGATTCAACCCTAACTTCTGACCAAACAATTACTCCTGATTCAGGATCAGTATCTTTAATTTTCACAGGAATCATTGCCCAAGGTTTCCATTCCTGAGATTTTCTTCCTGCAAATATTTCTCTTAGTCTATCATGTGAAATTTCGGAATCATTATATGTAAATGGGTTAGTAAAAAATTCTAAAGTGGAATCGGCATCTAAATTATTAGCAGCTTCAACAAAAGCTTCAATTTTTTCTACTTCACCTCTGTTTGAAAAGACAAATGGATTACCAGACCAATCAGATGGGTTATCACCTCTTCCAACAAATTTTCCGCCCTCACGAAGA
This sequence comes from uncultured Fidelibacterota bacterium, assembly GCA_902629855.1. Taxonomy (GTDB): domain Bacteria; phylum Fidelibacterota; class Marinisomatia; order Marinisomatales; family Marinisomataceae; genus Marinisoma. Next base: position 93,675 of record CACOSI010000003.1, on the reverse strand, counting down.
CCATATTCACTATTTTCAGGATCGGGTCTAGAAGTACTCCAAATTCCTGACATTTTACCTTCATCAGCGTCATTAAATCTTAATATATCAATATAGTGAGTTGCAGTTTTAGAACCATTTTTTTCTACAGATGTGTCATAAGACCAAGAAACAACAAAAGCACCATCATCGTCAACTCTTCTTAATGGCACCATTGACCAAGGACGCCATGAATAAGATTCTTGATCATCCATTTGATCTGCAAATGGCTTCATATCGTCTACCATCAAAGAAAGAAGTTTTTCTTTGTCAAGCTCAGTGTAAGCATTAGCAATTGCTAAAGCTTTATCCATATAATCATCACTTTCTAAAACAAATGCCTTACCATATTCTGGATTTTCTTCTCCATCAAAAGGCATATTCTTTCCAGCTGATTCAACCTCATCATAGTTAACTACTGGTGGTGATGCAAACATCACAAATAAGCCAGCAGCTAATAACATTAAAGTTGGCATTGAGTCATAATTGAATTTCATATTTAAATCCCCTTTTTATAGTTAATAACTAAATATATTAGGGAAAATTGACAAGGATTTCATTAGAAATATTTATGTGGAGCCGGACGGGATCGAACCGACGACCTCATGAATGCCATTCATGCGCTCTCCCAACTGAGCTACGGCCCCAAATTTTAATTAATTTATTTTAGATTTTGTCAAAATAAACTTGCTAAACAATTTAATAAAATTTTATGTAAATACAATTTTTAAGTATATTTCTTTATGGAAAAATCACTTATTATTATTGCATTTATTTTAATATCATGTGAGGACAAACAAGATCAAGCATGCATTGATGAAAGTAAAATAAATCCTGATGCTGTATGCCCTGAAAATTATGATCCAGTTTTAGGCTGTGATGGAGAAGTATATGGAAATTCATGTGAAGCAGAAAGAAATGGTGTAACAAATTGGACAGAAATAGAATGAAAAAAGGGCTACTTTTATAAGTAGCCCTTTAAATAAGATTGATACTTGAAAGTTTTAGCCTCTAGTTCCTTCACTTTCGCCTTCACCTTCTCCGTCACCATCGTCATCGCCTCTTTTTCTGCAGTTATCTCTCCAAGCTTGTTTCATCTCTTGAAAAGAATTCACAGTTAAAGTTGATCCGTCCTCAAAAACAAGATCTACTGGATAAATCACTCTAGGTCTTTTCTTCTTACCTTCATAAGATTCGTAAAAGGCTTTCATTTTTTCCTCTAAATCTTCTTCATCTTCGGCAGTTAATACTGACCCATCAGGCATAGTAAAACTAACTGGAAAACCTAAAGAGAAACATTTTTTGTCATTATGTTCACCTCTGCAGGCTTGAAAAGCTTCTTTTAACTCTTCATCAGAATTTATCGCTACAGTTCCTTCTTCACCTTTAAATTGAACTTCGATCGGATAAGCATAGGCTGGTCTTTGTTTCTCACCAGTTTCTTCATAATGCGCTTTCATAGCCTCTTTGAATTCACTATGGTCATTCACGGTATAAGATGTTTCACCTAAACTAAATGTTAGTGGATATACAAATCTAAAACATCTTTTCTTATGTCTTTTTCTGTCATCTGTACCATCTTTTCTACCAAGCTTTCTTCCATCTTTAGCAAAGTATAAACCCGCGACATCGCCAGCATCAAGAGCCATATCACCTAATGAAAGCTTATATCCATATTCTGGAGATATTTCAGCTGAAATAATCATGTAATCATAATATTCTGCATCAACAACATTTTTGGTCAATTCAGGCATATCCATTGCATCTATTTCGAATTTATTTGGATCTGCATCAATCAGCTCAATAAGTTGGGCGTCTGGAATCATTTTATCTCCCATGTAAGACATGTTATCATCACATCCATAGAAGACAAATAAGGTCGTTAAAATTATTGTTAGTTTTCTCATTTTATTTTTCCTATATAAATTTTTATAAAATTAGTTCCTTTTTTTCTTTCTGTCAAAATTTCTTTTTTCAAGCTCAGCATTCTTTTCAGATTTATTTTTTGCCATTCTTGTTTTCATTCTCTCCTCAAAAAAAAGAAGTTTAACTCTTTGATCTTCAGTTAAAATACCTTTGGTATCTTTTAGAAACTTACTCTCCAATCTTGCTAGCTTTCCTTGCATTTTAAGCTTTGAATCAATAGCCGAATCAACGTCAAATTTAGAACGATCATTTTTAGCTTCTTCTCTTAAATTTCTAATGTGTTTTGAATGAGATAACTTTGCTTCTTCCGATTTCTTTTTGTACTCATTGTGAATAGGAAAGAATTTTTCAGCCTGTTCTGATGAAATATTGAGATCTTTTGTCATAGCTGCAATTATAAAAACTTCTTTTTCTTGCATCATTTTCATACGATTTTTGCCAATTTTTTCTTTATCGGCAGATTGAGCAAATAATGACGATGTTAAGACCAATACTAGTAGTACTATTTTCATATCTTCTCCAATGTTTATATAATTTTAAACCAAAAATATGTTAGGATGTTTCTATTTATTTTCTAGCATCAATAAATGATTTTATACCAATAATCATTCCAACTAAACAAAGTATAAAAGTAGTAAACTGCTCAACAGTTGCTAAAGGTCTTTCCAGTTCAGTCCCACTAAATAAATATGCAAAGATTGATATGACTGATCCGTATGTTGCTCCCATACCTAAAACTAAAATTAACATGTTAACATGAGCAAAATGCTTATGAAAACTTGGAAATTGTCTACCTAACAACAACACTATTTGCATCAATGCACCAAGTATAGATGGTATTAAAGCAGTAAAAGTGCTTGCTAAAAAATAAAAAACAATTCCTAAAACTATTAAGCTTATACTTATTTTGTTAAAAATATTATCCATTTTCCCTCCGTTATTTATCTATAATTTCGCTAATTTTTTTGAAACTTCCATTCAATTCTGATATCATTTTATTAGTATATGGATTATAATTTTGAATGTCTTCAAATAATTCCCAAGAGTCATTGCATGTTTGATTAACTAATTTATGTAAGGCCTTGTAACCTTCCGTATCAATTCTGGTTTGACTAGTTCCAAAGTCATCAATAATTCTACCAACAAAATGTGTTAAACCTTGAGATTTTGCTGCCATCATATCATGTTCTTCTGCAGAAATTTCTTCAATAATAATGTTTTGACTTGAAAAATAATTTTTCCAAAAATCATATCTATCATAAGAGTCTCTTACTGACTCCATTGTCATTACAGATCCACTATCTTTCAAAGAATCAGGACCAAAAAGTGGATGTGTTGCAATTATATCTACGTCTGACGGAATATTAGCTGTCATTACTTTCTTTGGATATACTTTTACCGAACAAACATCGATGATGGTCTTACCTTCTGAAATCTTATCAGATATTTGTATTATTAAATCTTCAAAATCTCTTATTGGAACAGCAATAAAAATTGTTTCATTTAATAAAGCATTTTCTAAAGTAACTTCATTGATATCTGAATTGTTAATGGGATTTTTATCATAAACATCTACCTCAAAACCTTTTGATAATAGTGAATGAAGCATTGCTCCAAACCTTCCAAAACCAATAATACTTACTTTATTCATTACTTATCCTTTTAACAGCTAAGAAAAGAGTTAGATTTCTCTTTAAATCATGTATATCATTTTCTAAAATTTGTAGTCCATATTTTTTTGCTGAAAACTTACTAGCAATTACAGCAACATTATTATCAAGTTTGTTTTCAGATAAATCTTGGGCTGCTTTTGCAGTATCTGCCTGCTCAACAAGCTTCTTTGACCAAAATTTTTCTGCTAAATAATCTTTACACTGCTTTAGTGCTTGTTCATGGGAATGTATTTCTTCAATATCACCCAATGATATTCCAGGTTTAGCTAATAAATTTTGGCTGATTTCAACATAAAACATATCAATGATTTCACAATTATTTCTTGCTAGTGCTTCAACGCTTTCAATAACAACTCCACCTTGAGCATTTTCCATGGCAAAAACTCCAGTATCAATTGATTTTTTTGATAAATGATCTAACACATTCATTGAACTTACAAGATATTCGATTGAAAAATTCTCAATGTTAAATTTTTTACAATAAGATTTTGCAGCTTCCTCGCTAAAGCTTCCTTCTATTCCTTGAATACCAATAATCATAATTTTTCCTCCAAAATTCTTTTAATAGCAATGATATAACCTTCTTTTCCTCGTCCATAAATCTGCTCTAAACAAACGCTCTTAATTACTGATATCTTTCTAAAATTTTCTCTTTTATGAATATCTGATAAATGAATCTCTATTGTTGGAATTTGGCATGCAACAATTGCATCCCTTAGGGAATATGAATAATGTGTTAATGCTCCAGGATTTATTAAACAATAGTCAGAATTTTTTCTATTTGAATGAAGAAAATCAATTATTTTTCCTTCCGAGTTAGATTGAAAAAATTTAATATCAAAATCTTTACAAAGTTCGTGATTTAAAATCCAATTATTTATTTGATCTAATGTTTCTGATCCATAAATATTTGTCTCCCTTTCACCCAATAAATTTAGGTTTGGGCCATTGATAATTAGTATCCTCATATGCAACTCAAGCTTTCTTCAATATCATTCATTTTTATATCCGATGAAATATAAGCTTTTCCTATTTCATCAAGTAAAATAAAGTTTATTTCCTTTTCCCTAAATTTTTTATCATTTTTGATTAAAGCGATTAATTTTTCTTTATCTTGAATTTTGATTAAAGGTAGATTAAATCTATTTAAAACCTCCATTGAAGTATTGTATTCTGATTCATTTAATGAACCTTTTTTATGTGAAATGCTTATTGCGCATTTCATACCATAAAATATAGCTTCTCCATGTAAAAGCTCTTTATAATTTTGATATGCCTCAAGCGCATGACCAATTGTATGTCCAAAATTTAGAATCATCCTTAGTTCGTTTTCATTAACATCTTCACTTACAATATCACTTTTAATTTCGCAACAATTGGTTATAATTTTTTTTATTAATTCTATAGACCTATTTTGTAGAATATTTTCAATATTATTATTAATTAAGAAAAATAAATCTCTATCATAAATGAAGCCATACTTTATAGCTTCAGCTAAAGCAGCATTAAACTGTCTACCTGGCAATGTTGACAAAAATATGGTATCAATTAAAACCTCTTTTGGCTGATAAATTCTTCCGACTAAATTTTTTCCTTTATCTAAATTAATTCCGGTTTTACCTCCAACAGAAGAGTCTATCATCGCTAGCAAAGTTGTTGGATATTGATAATAGTCAATACCTCTCATAAAAATAGATGCTGCAAATCCAGAAATATCACCTACAACACCTCCTCCAACAGCAAAAATCTTCGAGGATCTATCAAAATTTTTTTCAGACATATAATTGCAAATCTTCATTATTGAATCAATAGATTTTGCCTTTTCTCCATCTTCTAAATAAATAAAAAAAACATTATCAATATTATGGAGTACTTTAAACTGTTCTTGAAATAAATTAGCAATATTTTTTTGCGTAATAATCAAACAATCAGACTTAACTTTTTCAGCATGATTTTTTATTGAAAGTGCAAAGTCTGAACTAAATAAAATGTCATAACTTTCTTTACCTAAGTTAACTTTTACTTTATTTGACATTGATTTTTTCCTCAATAATACTACAGATTTCATCAATAGATTTGTTATCAGTATTTATAGTTAAATCAGCTAAAGAGCTATATACGTTTTGTCTTTCTTTTTCAATATTATTTAGCGTTTCTAACTTTTTATTTTTAATTAAAGGTCTTGAATTATCTTGCTCGATTCGCTTCAAGATTTCGCTGATAGAAGTTTTTAAGTAAATACAGAATGAATTTGAAAGTAAATCATAGTTTTTCTTATTCATAACAATCCCACCACCCGTCGAAAAAATAGTTCTATTGAAGTCCTTGAGTTCATGAATTTTTTTTGTTTCTAATTTTCTAAATCTGCTCTCATTCTCGCTAAAAATTTCATTTATTGTACATTTTTCATCATTTTCTATTTCTTGATCAAAATCAATAAATTTCCAACTCATTCTTCTCGACAACAGTTCTCCAACGGACGATTTACCAGAACCCATCATGCCAATCATGTAAATATTTTTAATATCTTCCACTACTTTTAATGTGCTTTTTGAGTTGTTCTATACTATCGCCACCAAATTTTTCTAATAGTGCATCTGCTAAAACAATGGCTAACATACTTTCACCAATAATAGACGCTGCTGGAACAGCACACGAATCTGTCCTTTCTTTATGAGCTAATACTGGTTCCATTTTCTCTAAATCAATTGACTTTAAAGGTTTAACTAAAGTAGATAGAGGTTTCATACTTACTTTTACATGAATAGGTTGAGCATTGCTCATTCCACCTTCAATACCTCCGGCATTATTGCTAGAACGCGTAATTTTATTATCTTCAAGAAGTATTTCATCATGAAGTTCGCTACCAAAAGCTGCACTCGAAGCAAAGCCCGCTCCTAGCTCAACACCTTTAAAAGCATTAACTGACATCATAGCTTGAGTTATTCGAGCTTGTAGTTTGCCATCAGCATTTATGTATGAGCCTAAGCCATAAGGTAATCCTGATGCTACTACCTCAAATGATCCACCAACAGAGTCCCCATTACGCTTTGCAGTATCAATTACTTCAATCATCTTAGCCTCAATATCTTTATCTAGACATCTAACAGCAGATGCGTCGGCGGTATCATTCAAATCTTTTAATAACATATTTGCTGAAACAGGCGTTTTATCAACGATATCATGAATTTGATAAACTCTACTGCCAATGAGAATCCCAACCTCTTCTAAAAGTCTTTTACAAATAGCGCCTATTGCAACTCTCATAGCTGTTTCCCTTGCAGATGAGCGCTCAAGAACATTTCTTAAATCATCAAAATCATATTTCATCATACCAGCTAAATCAGCATGTCCAGGACGAGGCATAGAAATCTTCTTATGTTCTTTTTCAGGTTTGCCGACTGCCATCCTGTCCTCCCAATTTACCCAATCCAAATTCTTAATTATGAGTGAAATTGGAGAACCAAGTGTTTTCTCGTGTCTAACACCTGAAAAAATTTCTGCAAAGTCTTTTTCAATTTTCATCCTACCACCTCTTCCATGACCTTGCATCCTTCTTAAAAGGTCTATTGCAATATATTCTTCTGTCAATAGAAGACCTGCAGGAATTCCCTCAATAATACCTATTAAACCTTTACCATGTGATTCTCCAGCAGTCATGTATGATATTTTTTTTAACATTTTATATTCTCCAATTGTTTTCTCACAGATTCAATCTGTGAATCCAAATTATAGTTAGTTTCTCTCCAAATTTCAATAGACTTCAAAGCCTGGTAAATAAACATATCAAGACCATTTACTTTTTGGGAGCACTGATCAAATTTTCTCAAAAATAATGTTTCTTTTGAAGTATAAATAAGGTCTATAATTGTTGTGTTTTTATCAACAGGTATGTGAAAAAAGTTGTCTTTATCTTCCTTATACATTCCTATTGGGGTTGTATTGATTGCAATATCAAAACTGGGAAAATTTAAATTAAATAACTCAATATTTTTAAATCCAAGGCTATAAGCAAAATTTTTAATATCCCTAGCATTATCTAAAGATCTATTTTTTATAATAATCCTACCAACTCCTTGGTCAATTAAGCATTTAACTACTGTTTTTGAGGATGATCCAGCCCCAAGAACAATACAGCTACTTCCCTCAACAACTATTTCATTTTTATTTAGTAGCATATCAAATCCATACTTATCAGTATTAAATCCACAAATCATATTATTTGATTTTGAAATACAATTTACATTACCTAAAATTTTTGCTTCATTATCAATAGAATTCAAAAATTTTACTACTTTACTTTTAAATGGTATTGTAACATTTATTCCATCAAATAAATCAAAATCATTTTTAAAAAAATTATCTAGTTTATCATTTTCTAAATGAATTTTTTTAAAAGAACAGTTCAAAATATTTAATTTCTCATAAAGAATTTCATGAAGCTGAGGGCTTAAACTTTTATCAATTGGATTTCCTATAACTGCAAATTTCATTTGGTTATCTCACTAAGATAATTGAAAAATTTTGGTAATGAAATATCAACACATTTCTCATTATCAAGCTCATATTTTTCAAAAGAAGTAAGACTTAAAATTGTAAATGCCATAGCAATTCTATGATCATCAAACGAAGTTATTTTAGGCATTCTTTTTACCTTACCACCCTCGACAAATAAATCATTATTTTTTTCATATGCCTTGATTCCAAATGCTTCTAGATTATGTATAATTGCGCTTAATCTATCACATTCTTTATATTTTAACTCTTCAACATTTTTAAAAACTGTTGTGCCGTTTGCAAAAGCCGCTACAACCGCTAGTACTGGTACTTCATCAATAATTGATGGTATAGTTTCTGATTCAATTTCTATTGCTTTAAGATTAGATGAACTAATAGTTAAATCTCCAACTTTTTCACCATTGTGAATTGATTCATTTGATTTTGATATTAAACAATTCATTTCATTAAGAACTTCAACAAATCCAATTCTAGACTCGTTAAGCAATACATTAGTCAACTTTAAATTTGAATTATTATTAATGACTGCTAAAGCAGCAAAAAAGGCGGCTGAAGATGGATCTGAGGGTATAGAAATATCAATCGGCTTTAATTTGGATTTAAGCGGATGAACTATAATTTTACTTCCTTCTCTTTCAATTGATGCTCCCATATTTTTTAACATAATCTCAGAATGATTTCTCGTTGGAATAATCTCATTAATACTTGATACATTATTTCCGCCTAACGCGGAAAAAAGTATACATGATTTCACCTGTGCGCTCGCAACTTTCATATCAAAGTCTATAGCGCTAGTGCCATCAGAAGCATCTATTGACAAAGGCAATAATCCATTATTTGAGGAAATTTTACATCCCATTGATTTTAAAGGTGTAATTATTCGCTTCATTGGTCTTTTTGATAATGATTCATCTCCAATTAATGAGAATGTTAATTTTTGAGAAGCTAATAATCCTGCAACCAGTCTAGTGGTAGTGCCTGAATTGCCACAATCAAGATCTTTGGATGGAGAATGAAGTTTTTTTCCATTTATTACGAGCTCATCCTCCTTATGATCAATCGAAGCTCCACAATCCCTTAAAATATTAATTGTTGATTGCAGATCAGCTCCATCATTTAAATTTTTAACATAACTAACTCCATCAGCTATGGCCGAAAGCATAATTGCTCTATGAGAAATAGATTTATCTCCTGGAAGTTGCAATGTACCTTGAACTAGCATTTAACCTTGTAGCTCCTCTGCAATATTGAAAGAGAGCTCTAACGCTTGATTAGCATTCAATCTTGGGTCACAATGCGTATGGTATCTTGAATTAAGATCATCATCACCTAGTTTATAGATTCCTCCTGTGCACTCAGTAACGTTTTGACCTGTCATTTCAAGATGAATTCCTCCTAAATGACATCCTTTCTTTTTTAAAATTTTAATAGACTTTGATGTTTCTTTTAGTAAAGCATTAAAATCACGAGTTTTTAGGCCTGATGAGGATTTCACTGTATTTCCGTGCATAGGATCAGAAATCCACAGAACTTTTTTCTTATTTTTGATGATTTCATCAACGAGTTTTGGTAAATATTTATCTATATTGTTTTCACCATATCTAAAAATTAGTGAAATTTTTCCAGCTTGATTTTCTGGGTTAATTTTTTCTATAATTTTTATTAATTCTTTTGGTTCCAAACTTGGGCCACACTTGATACCAATTGGATTGCTTATTCCTCTACAAAATTCTACATGTGCACTATCTATAAAGCGAGTTCTATCGCCAATCCATATAAAATGTGCTGAAGTACAATAAACCTCATTAGTGAGTGAATCAACTCGAGTTAATGCAGATTCATATGGAAGATGCAAGCCTTCATGGCTTGTGAAGAACTCAACTGTATTTAAATCAATTACTTTTGAAGTATTTACACCTACAGCATCCATAAAATCTAAATATTCATTAATCTTAGCTGCAATTTTTTCATATTTTTTTCCCTCTTTACTTGCTTTTACAAAACCCATATTCCATGAGTTTACTTTTCTTAGATTGGCAAATCCCCCTTGCGCGAATGATCTTAACAGGTTTAGTGTTGAGGCAGATTGTGAGTATGCTCTAAGAAGTCTAGCAGGATTAGGTTCACGTTTTTCAGCTGAAAATTCAATATCATTTATTGAATCACCGTAATAACTGTTTAATCTTTCTCCATTAATTGTTTCATGATCAGATGTTCTTGGCTTAGCAAATTGACCTGCAATTCTTCCAAGCTTGATCACAGGAACCTTTAATTTAGCAGTGATAACAGCACTCATTTGTAAAATTACTCGAAAGGTGTCTCTGATATTATTTGCATTAAATTCTTTAAAACTTTCAGCGCAGTCACCTCCTTGGACTAAAAATGCTTCACCATTTGTAGCTTTAGCTAAATCTTCTTTTAAATTTCTACATTCACCTGCAAAAACTAGAGGGGGAAATCCTTCTAACTTTTTTAAAGCTTTTTCCAGTTGCCTTGGATCTTTGTATTCCGGTATATGTTTTATTTTAAATTCTTTCCAAGAATCTTTTGACCATTTTGTCATTACAACTCCTCTACTTTCTTCGATTCGGTTATAATTGTTCTATAAATTGGCTTTAAAAAAGAAGACTCAACTATTGAGAATTTTGCATCAATTTTTGCATAGATTGCATTTTCTCTTTCTTGATCTAAAACTGGTAAACCTTCTTGCTTTTTTAAATAACCAATAGAATTGACAGCATCTAATCTTTCAAGTAATAAATCAAAAATTTTACTATCTACGCTATCAATAATTTCTCTTTTTTTTAGTATTTCTTCATTCATAATTACCTCCATATAACAAAAAACCCCAGCGGGTTTTGCTAGGGTTCGTGTAGTTGCAATATAAGTTTATCTTTAGGCGCCTACAGTCCCCCTTCTTTCAAAATAAAAATAAAAGTTATAAAAATTGTTCATTAACCTAGTTTAAGTATGCAATTAGATGTATTCAAGATAAATATTTTATTTACTTTGGAAAATGAGTTTTCTGTGTGAGCTTGACTGGATAGCTTCCTTGGAAAATTTAAATGGTTTAAATTCTCCTTTATTATATTTTTCTGTTTGATCTTTATAATGTAAAGAGTTGAATTGACCTGATTGTCCAGTTGGCAGTATGCTCAAACCATTATCAAAATTAGAAAAATCAATTATTCGCCTCATAGATGATCCTGCTCTAACTTCAAATGGCTTACTAACAGAATAACTTGCTGCCCTTGGTGTGAATCCAGAACCAGACATTGGGTAGGGACCCACACTAAAATTAATCAATTTTTTAACAATTGGATCTCCATCCAATCGATGTCTATATGTAACCTGATGAACTTTGCCCCAAGTTAGTTCTTTTGGATTTCCTAAATTTTCTGACAGGAAATTATAAGCATCATGAAAAGACTCATTCACAATATCATTTAAATTCTCTTTTTTATCTGAAAGAACATTATCAATCCACAAAGAAGGTTGACCGTCAAGAATTCTCCTAATTGCCAATGAGCGAATGTATTTTAGGCTGTAAAATGAATCAAATGCAGTGTCTTCTCCAAGATTAGATAATTCATCTTGAAATAAATTTTGTATCAGATGAAGATAGACGCTATGAAAAGCAACTGCTGCAGATGAGTCTAAAGATTCTACTCCATCCCAATCATTTAATAAATTTAATATTATATCTCCCTCATCAGAAAAGCCCTCAGAATAATTTTTAATAAATAATGGAGCATATTCCTCTCCAAACGGAGAATTAATATCATTTAAAATTGATTTCATGTCCTCAATGTTATAAGAATCTTTTTCTTCAAGCCTCCTTTTGATTTGTTCTCCTCTGCTAGGATCGGCCCAATAGCGAGAAATATAAAATGGGTAATCATCACTAATAATTTTATTATTACCATTTGAAATGTATCCTTTGGGCGGATTGTACAAGAATGGCATTTTTTCAAATGGCACATAGCCTTTCCAGTCAAATTCAGAAGTGCTACCGTCAAACGGAATTAACATTTCAGCGTTTTTTCTGATAGGAATTTTTGAAGATGGTCTCCATCCAATATTTCCATTTTTATCAGCAAAAGTCCAATTTTGACCCGGAGCACCAAAAAGCTTTGAAGCCTCATTTAAATCTTGCCAATTTTTAGCTTTAGCAAGCATAAACAATGCAGTGGTTTCATCAAAAGCATCAAATTCAGTCCATCTAAAAGAAATTGCTTTATTAAGGTTTTTCGCGTCACTATGAACTCCGCTGATTATAGGTCCTCTGTGAGTTGATTTAATTACGATTTTTCTTTTATTTCCAGATTCAAGATTAATTTCTTCCTCTTCAATTTTTAAGTCAACCCACTTATCATCAAGCATATATTTTGTTTGATCTTCATTGAGTGTTTCAATATAAAAATCCATGTCATCTGTCATAACATTGGTGAAACCCCAACCTATATCTTTATTATGTCCAATTACTGGTAAAGGAAATCCATATAATCCATACCCTCCAAAGTCGTAATTATCACTTTGTAATCTAATTTCATACCACCATGGAGGTAAGTTGTAACTTAAATGAGGGTCATTGGCTAATAATGGCAATCCAGAGCTTGTTTTACTACCTGAGACGGCCCAAGCATTAGATCCGTAACCATCTCTGTCTGTATGCATGATTTCTCTAATATTTTTAGTTATTGATGAATAATCTTGATAACTCTCTTTTAAAAGGTCATTACTAGCAATCGTAACAAAATTTGGATCATATTGCGGTAAGATATCATTTAAATATTCTGGGCCAAGCTGTTCATTAATTGCTCCAAAAAATAATTCTGAATCCCAACCACCTTGAAGCTCCCAAGCCATCATGGTGGATAAAGCAACAATATCTAATGGTTCAAAGACAGGTAAATCTTTGATGCGCAGTAGTTTAAACTCTAAAGGAAAGTTTTTTGGTTCCAGTTCTTGAGAATAAGCATTAATACCTTCGCATGTATCTTCTAAGTGTTTAATAATCTCAGGAGGAATTTTTTCTAATGTTTTTACTGCTATTTTTTCAAATCCTAGGGTTCTAAGAAACTTATCCTCAGCAAAAAGTGTATCATTCAAAACTAAACTTAATTGACCTTTATATGCATATTTCATAAAGGCCATTTGGAATAATCTATCCCTAGCACCGACGTAACCAGCTACTTTAAACATATCGGAATCATTTTTTGCAAATATATTTGGAACACCATAATCATCGAAATAAACTTCTACATCATCAATTAATTTTAATTTTTTGTTAATTCCTTCATACTGAATTTCTGGCGGAGAAAAAATTGATTGATACATTAAATACAATACGAAAAATAAACCGAACAATAAGTATAGAAATGGTTTTTTGCTTGAAAACATAATATTAAAATAATAATAAAAAATTGAAAAAATGTTTATTAGTTAAAAAATAATTTTTATTTAAGGTTTTCTATGAAAAAATCTGCCGAAAACTTAAATGATTTTTCTCTAGCATCTTTATTACCTCCCATTGTTGGCCCTCTACCTGCGCATGTTAGCAGTGCAAGTTTTTGCCTTATAGGAGTATTTATCGGAATATTCCAAAATTCACTTAAAAATAATGCACCTTCATCATTCATTGGAAAGAAACAATCTCCAAGCGTATATCCGTGCTCAATTGTAGTTAACTCCATTTCTCTATCATAAGAGTGATGAGCATCTTCATAAATGGTAATATCTATATTATGCGGTAACCCGCTTTCATTCAATTTATCAAGAAGATTTGTACATGCATAAGCTGGCACCCAGTCATCCAACTCACCAATCAAAATATGTACTGGTGCTTGACTAAAAATCATAGATTCATCAGGATAAGGATATGCTAAACACCCAGGATAAATTGGTAAATGAGCAGCAAATCTAAATTCTCCATTATTAATTGAATTAATTAAAGGCATCCATGCAGAATACAGTGACACAGTCCCTCCTAAGCTCCACCCTGTTATTCCAGCTCTATTTATATCAATATTTGGATGTTTTGACAACGTTTCAAGAGCAAGGTAACTATCAAGAATCATCATTGCGGAGGTAACTTCTATCTGACTACCAACTGTAGATTGAACATCTCTACTATCGAAACTTTGTAATTGAAATGTAGCAAACCCTAATGAACGATACATTTCTAAATATTTTAAGTGATGAGGACCCCAGTTTAAACTTCCAGCAACTCCAATAATTAGTGGATACTTTAAATTTTTATCAAAATTTTTAGGTAATTTTAGCTTTCCAAAAACTTCCTGTCTTTCTTGATTATCAAGATCTGTAATAATTTCTTCAAATGAAAATGGATTTGCACTTTCAAAATAAATAAGCTCATGATTATTGTCTTCTTGTGCGAATGCTAGAGTGATAAATAGTATTAAAATTTTAATCATTTTTTCTCCAAAAGTTGTAAATATGATTTAAATAATAAACCTCCACCTCCGCTATAACCTACAAGTTCTCCAGAACTTCCTACAACGCGATGACATGGAATTATAATGGGAATTTTATTTGCACCACTTACCCTTCCAACAGCTCTTGCTGATTTTGGTTCTTTAATTTTTTCAGCAATTTTTTTATAAGTAGAAGTTTTACCAAAAGGTATTTTTTGTATTTCATTAAGAGCATTTTTTGTAAAGTCTGATCCAGAAATATTCAATGGTAAATCAAATTTTTTAAGCTTTCCTTTAAAATAAGCATTTAATTGATTTTGAACCTCTTTTCCAAGTGCTGATTTTGATGAATTATCAATTTTTAAAGATAGTTGAGGCTCCAATAAAGTTTTTCTTCGTTCAGAAAACTTAAGTTCAAAGAGCTTATTTTTATTAAAAGTAATTTTGAAATAAAAATGTAAGTTGTCGACCTGAAATATTTTTTGATTCATAATTTCACAATTTAAGTAGTTTATTTAAAAAATCTAAATTATTATCAAGAGCAATGCTAAGAAACAGACTCCAGATTTTAATTTTTCTGATGGCTTTGGCTATTGGAATTTTATCTTATCAAAACTATTCTTCAAATAGTAATTTGGAATTATATAAAGAACGTTATAAAGAGCTTGCTATCCTTTATTTGAATGAAGTGATGAAAGCTCCAGAACTTCTTCCTCCAACTAGCAATGATGATGAAACAAAAAAAATTGATTTTTCTTATAATACATTACAATTTGAAAATTTAGAAAATGAATCTTTCCGAATTCAAGATTTTAAAGACAAAATTTTATTTATTAATATTTGGGCAACTTGGTGTAATCCGTGTCTTGCTGAAATGCCTTCAATGGTTGAACTTTATGAAAACTATAAAGATGATGAAAGAATTGAGTTTCTTTACCTTTCACGTGAAAAAATGAATGTCATCAAAAATTTTATACCCAATGATGAAAACCTTCAAAAGCTTCCTTTGTATAAAATAACATCTGATGATGAGTTTTTTGCTACAAAAGCTATTCCAACTACATTTATCTTAAATAGACAAGGTGTTATTGTTGTTGAAGATGTTGGAAGTGCATATTGGAACGATAGATCAGTGATTGAATATCTAAATAATTTATTAGCCATAAATGAAATCTGATATACTTGTAAATACTAATAATAACTTTCCATATTTTGGTAAAGGTATATCTTTTAAAGAAAAAGTTTTAGGTGTCGAGTTCGATGCAAATTTAGTTCAAAAAACTTCCGAACTTATTTGGCAACCAAATAGCACTCTTCCAAAAAATCACGCTGAACCTCTTCCTGCACCATACAATGAATTATCTGATTTAGCTTTAGAAATGACAGTTCATAATAATGGAAAAACTGGCTTGATTGGAAAAAAATCTTTATTTAATGAAGTAAAGAATTTGAGTGATAGTTTAATGGATAATTTTCTAATTGATGTTAAAAATCATATTGATAGTCCATGTGAACAGTCAGCTAAATTTATTGCTGATATCAGATGTTGGTCTTCATGGCTTGCGAATGGTATAAAAATTGAACCCATCTTTAATGGCGAAAAAAAGGCCTGTTCGTTCATTCCTTGGCCCTTATCTGGTCTTTTGCTTCTATCATCAAAAATAACAGGTCAACAAGCAGAATTTGAATATGCAGCAGATTATGTTTTGAGATCGGGAATTTTACCTTCAAGCGTTCCAGAAAATTTTGATGATGAAAAGACTAATATTGATTATATAAGATCGATAAAACCAATTGTTTCTTTTCACGATTTTGACGGAAATGAACAGGGATTTAGAATGACTCATCTGGCAATGGAAAGAACATCAAAAATGCTGATAAATAACGCGTTATTAGCAATTGATTCATCAAACATAAAAGAAAATCTTGAAAAAATTGAATTAGCCACAATGCAATCTAATCAACTATTTAATGCAATGTGGAAAGTAAGCGAACCACAAAATTATAACAAAGAGGTAAGAATTTTCATTCAGGGACTATATGGAAATCAAGGAAGTATCTATCATGATAGAGGTTTATTTTTTGAAAAATGTGGAGATGAATTTTCACCTGACTTTGAATCACATGGCTTATTCTTATCAAATCTTCATGGACAAACGGGCGCAAATAGCTCATACCATCCTATTGCAGACGAAATAACTGGAGTTGGAAATCACACTAATGCTTATATTGCAGATGAAATAATTGATAAAACCATTATCGAAAACGTTTTAAGTAAAGGTTTTGTAACAGATAATGACCTCCCGAATGGAGTGAATGTTGACTCTCTGTCCAAACTACTTAAATCTTTTAGAGTCGGATATCGTCCACCAGCTCATCATGCTATGATTGTCAAGACGAGGGAAAAATTACATCAATCAAATTATTTCAATAATATTGAGAGTGATAATAGTTGTAAAAAAGTTTTAGCAAGTGCAATTAGATGGATTATTCAACATAGAATCGATCATTATAAAATGGTTGTTAGCTATATCTTAAAAGCCCCAGATCCTTATCAAAACCAAACAAAAGCTAAAGGAACTGGTGGTTCTCCAACTCCAACCTTTTTACCAAAAATGTTTTCATTAAGTATTGATAGGCTTAAAGAGCTTGTGGATAATGAAAATCTAAGCTGGGCAAATGAATTAATTAGTATAACTGATAATCATGAAACAGCCATGCAAAAATTTATTAAGATAGCTCTTAAAGAAAAGCCTTAATATTCTTCTTTTTGAAGGTGCTCAATAAAAAAATCAGTCATTTTCTTATACAGATGATATCTATTTTTCCAACCATTAGCAGGATTATTTTCGCTTAGAAAATTATTATTATACATTCCATGATTTGCATTTGAATAGATGAACATTTCCATATCTTTACCATGCTCAGCATAAGCTTTAGCTAAGTTTATGGAATGCTGGTGATGAACATTATCATCTGCATTTCCATGAATTTGAAGTAAATGACCCTTAGCCTTATGTACATGAGTTAATACAGATGCATTTTTATATCCTTCAGGATTTTCATCAACCAAACCCATATATCTTTCAGTCCAAATTGTGTCATATAACAATGGATCAACATTTGGAGCAATAGAAATACCTGCTGCATAATAATCGCTAGCTAAAGTCATGCACATATTAGTTAAATATCCGCCACCACTCCAACCCCATATACCAATATTATCAGCATCTACATAGGTTAAGCTTTGTAAATACTTAGCAGCAGCAATGTGGTCTTTTACTAAATATTTACCATAATCTCCGTAGGCTAAATCTTTGAATGCTTTACCTCTTCCTCCAGTACCTCTATTATCAAACGAGAATATTATAAAATCCCTGCTTGCAAAAAATTGATGAAATAAATGACTACCAGAGCCCCATCTATTAATTACAAGTTGCGAACCTGGTCCACCATAATTATATAAAATTACTGGATACTGCTTCATTGGATCAAAATTATGAGGATATGTTATAAGTGCATTTAGCCTTGTCCCATCATCAGCAAAAATATTAATTATTTGAGGGTAGGTAAAATTACTTTCATCAAATTTAGTTCTATCTGTACTTCTTAAAGTTTGAATTATTTTTCCGCTATTTTCTCGAATAAAAATTTTATTGGGAATAGTTAAGCTTGAAAAATTATCAATAAAATAATTTAATCTTGGTGAAAAAGAAACTGAATGTGAACCAACTTCTTTTGTTAATTTTTTAAGCCTTGAACCATTAAATTTTATTGAATACAAGTGATTTTCAACTTCACTTTCTTTTTTAGCAGTGAAATAAATTACTTTATCTTTATAATTTATAGCGTTGATAGTATTTACTTCCCAATCTCCTCTAGTAATTTGATTAAAAAATTTTCCATCGGGTCTATTACGATAAATATGTCGATATCCATCCCTTTCTGATAGCCAAATAATTTCACCGTCTTCCATAATAGCAAAACTAAATCCGCCCTTAGTGAACCAAGAACCAATACTACCAGGAATTGTGAATGGATCGCGATCAATCCATGTATCATTTTTATCGTTTAAAATCAGAGTACCATTATTTAACTCAAAGTCATACTTATATAGATTCCAATCATTTTGTTTTCTATTCAAAGTGGCAAAAAATAAGTTGGATGAATTAACTTGCCATACAATATCAGGTATGTAGTATGAAGTATCTGGAAGATTTACCGTTCTGTATTCCTCATTTAATAAATCTAAAATTATAATTGAAACGGTGGGATTATCTTCACCAGCCTTAGGATATCTTATATATTTTACAACTGGATATTGTTCCTCATAATCAACAAGTGCATATTCTCTTACTAACTCTTGATCTTCTCTTATAAAAGCAATGAATTGACTATTAGGACTCCATTTGTATGAATCATATGTTCCAAATTCTTCCTCATAAACCCAACCAAAATGGCCATTAAGGATAGTATCACTACCATCAAAAGTAAGTTGTGTTTCTTTTTCTTCGGATATTTCATACATATACAAATTATTATCATTCCTTACATATGCTATTTTTTTTGAATCAGGAGAAAATTTAACATTTCTTAAACTATCTGGCTGAGATGATATTGGCTTTAATGACATTTGATTAATGTTATAAACATAGTATGTACCATATGAAGAATGTCTCCATAACTGTTTATGATTTTTTTTCAGGAGGAGCATATCTTGATTTGGACTGAATGAGTATGAAAAATTATCGATTAAATCTTTCGAAATTGAAAAAGATTTGGTTGTATCATTTTTGGAAACTTCAAGTTCAAAAAAATCTAAACTTTTTTCAGAAGATTTTGAAAAAAAATATGAATCTGAATTATTTTTCCATTCATATCTTCCAATACCTTCAGTTGAAAAAGTTCCATCAAAAATATTCTCTAGAGATATTTCTTCTTGAGCGATAACTGAATTAAAAATTATAGATACAATTAGTAACGTTTTTTTCATAATTCTTAAAATATATAGACTTTTGAGGTTAATTATCTAATAATTTCAATTATTAAGGAATAAACCAACCCATTGAGTTGTATGCAATTCCAACAGAAACAAATCCTTGAATAGCAAACAATACTCCTGTTAAAACTAAACCTAATACAGAGCCCATAACTCCATTATTAGCAGCATAACCAAAAATTGTTGTTGGTTTATATATAAGCTCTTTGTAGTTAATAGACTCATCGACTTGCTGAAGCAATGCTCTTGCACTTGAAAGATCTGTAATTCTATCCTCTCCTTTGCCTGCTAACTTCAACTCCCAAATTTCTTCTTCAATAATAAATAGTTCATTTCTTATGAAGTCCCTATGTTTTGCACTTAATGATTGAAGTTGAATAGCTTTTGAGATTGCAAATAAACAAATAACTGAAACAGCGACAATTATAGTTGCTATGACGTAAACAGTTGATATATGGTGTTTCATCCCAGTCCAAACTATAAGATTCAAAATCCCAACACATAAAAGTGAATAAAAAATTAAAATTGATGTATATCCTTGGATTCTTAGATAATATGTTTCACCAAAAGATCTTAAAACATTTCTCATATTCATCCACGCGAAAACATTGACTCTTTTTTGCAAGTCTACAAAAATCTTATCACTACTATTTGCTTTATAAAAACTTTTAAAAATTGAAGATAATTTTAAGCCTGGATAGGAAACCAATTCTCCTAATTTTTTGGAAGTGTCAAACCTTCTTTGATAATCAGCAGCACATACCATTCCAAACATCAAAAGTTGAAAGCCATTAAAAAATCCGAGCAAGGTTGCTACTGAAATAATTTTTTCCTGTGGTGTAAATCCAAATAAGGCCATTCCATAAATATATTTCGATAAAAATGCTGCAATTGGTAATAAAAGCATGCACAAATATGTTAGATGTTGCATGTATTTAAGCGCAGGTAGTCTATAAACTGAATTAATAATATTATATAAAATAAATCCAGCAGGTAATTCATTTTCTTTTGTCGAACTGGTTGAAGATGGAAATAACTCACTAGTGGATTCATTTATTAATTTATCTCTAGTTTCTTTATCTGGTTCAAATGGAATACCTTGTAAACAAGTATCATTTTCATCCATAGCAATTGTGAGTTCGTCTTCAATTAATCCAGGAAATTCCCATGGACGCATCCAACCTTGGGCAATTAATCTTCTAACGGTTTTATTGTCATCCCAATCTGGGGCTGGTAAACATAAACGTTCTAAATCTTCTGGTCTAAAGTATCCATATTTAGTTGCGATAATTAATCTTCTAAAAAATAAAAGCAGATATGCCAATATCATATGAAAAGGGTCTATATTTAAAATTAACTTTTCTTCAGAAAATAATGCTAAAAATAATCCAATGTTCATCATCCATGATGCAGGATATATAATAAGCCAATTATTACGAATTGTGCTCCATGAATGATGCTTTCTTGATATAGCTAGCAGCTGTCTATTTTGTGAAACATGCCATGCCCTAGATAGTGACCCTTCCAGAAAAATAGCTGCAATTGGGGAAAAAATAACCGGAGGTAGATTTTCGTAAATAAAAGATTTCCAGAAAGCTTTCCATGAAAAACTTACTGGTGAGTGAAACTTTTCAACCGTTTTATCTTTAGATGCACTTCTTAATTTTGCAGCTTGATATGGAGAATCTATCCCAGATATAAATTTTTCATCATCTTGATTTGATGGTTTTCTTAAGCTTAAAAAAGATTGAATTTTTTTTAATGTATTTTTGGCCATAATGATTATCAATTTAAAAAAAATTTTTAGAGTGTTTGTGTTTTTTTTAGCTTTGCTTAAAGAATGACGCTGTTATAAATTCGCTACTTATGGGTGTTATAACAAATATGAGAAGTCAAATGCAAGTAGTCATGTGGACTATCCTTGTTCTTTTTGTAACAAGCATGGTTATTGGCGGACTGGTTGGTGGTGCTAGTATATCTGATATTTTTGGTCAAAGACAAGGCAATGAAGTTGGTTCTTTGAACGGAAAACCTATTTTATATGAGGATTTTAATCAAATGGTTTCTAATGAAATCAATAGATTGGATGCGTTATCTGGAAAAGAGATTTCAGATGAAGAAAGAGAATATGTAAGAGCAGTAGTTTGGGAACGTTTATTAGCAGATCTAATTGTCCAAGAGCAGATTGAAAATAATAATATTAAAGTTGGCGATAGTGAAGTTCTATTT
The DNA here is from genome assembly GCA_902629855.1 of uncultured Fidelibacterota bacterium. Lineage (GTDB taxonomy): Bacteria > Fidelibacterota > Marinisomatia > Marinisomatales > Marinisomataceae > Marinisoma. Next base: position 71,875 of record CACOSI010000003.1, on the reverse strand, counting down.
CAACTTCAAAACAATCCGCCACCCTTCTTGCAAAATAGCGAAGCTTTTCAAACAGACGGTAGATTTGATTTTGAAAAGTATTTAGATGCAGTTTTAAATCCTAGCTCAATCGATTGGAGACCTGTAGAACAATTTATGCAAGAAATTTATTTACCTAGCTATAAACTTCAGCAATATATTACCAACAGTATTTCAATTAGCCCTGAAGATATTAGAAAAAATTACGAACAACGATTTGTTGACTATGAAATTGAGGTTCTACATATAACCAAAAAATCCTTAGAAAAGAACTTGATTGAAAATATGTTAGCGGAGAGACCAACAAATGATGAGTTGACTAAAATGTATCAGAAGAATATCGATAATTATGAAATGCCTGAAATGAGAGTAATGAAATATGTTAAATGGCCAATATTATCTGATGCCAATGATACTTTAAGAGTTAAACTGGAAGCTGACGATTTAATGTTTAGAATAAATAATGGGGAAGATTTTGCTCAATTAGCAAATACATATACCGAAGATCCTAGCAATAGTATTAATCCGTATTCATTAAAGGGTGGAAATTTAGGATGGTTTGACAAAGGCCAAATGGTTCCAGAATTTGATTTGGCTTCTTTTGATGCAAATAAAGGTGACATTGTTGGACCTGTTTTAACAGATTTTGGATATCATATTATAAAAATTGAAGATAAAAGAACAACTGAAGATGGAAATGATCAAGTAAATGCTTCCCATATACTTCTAACCATAAAACCAGGTAGAGGTACAGAAAATAATCTTAAAGATACTGCAAGTATTTTTGCTTTAGAAGCGGAAGAATATGGATTTTTTAATCATGCAGATTCTTTAGGTATGGAAGTTTTTGAATCAAATGATGTTGAGAAAGAATCAATATTTATTAATGATATCGGAGTTGCTAGGAATGCAGTGAATTTTGCATTTAGAAGTGATGTAGGATCAATTTCTGAACCCGTAAAAAATGATAACTTTTTCTTAGTTTTTTACCTAGATAAAATTAAAGATAAAACAGTTAAATCACTCGATGATGTAAGAGAGGAGTTAACACTGAAGTTCGAAAATGAACTTACGAAAGAACAAATTAAATCTTTAGCCGAATCACTTGGAATTAACAGCAATACTGATTTAAGTAATGTTGCGGAACTAAATGAAAACTTTGAGTATGTGAACAGCGTTACATCTAAACTAAATGGTAGCTTTCAATCTATTGGAAAGAGTAACTACGTAGTTGGAGCTTTAAAGAATGCTAAAATAGGAGATTTACTTGGTCCACTTCCAACAATTCGAGGAGAAGCATTTGTTAAAGTTTTAAATATTGGTCTTGTCAATGAGGCTGATTTTGATGAAAAAAAACAAGCAATTAAGGAAAGTCTAATTATAAGTAGACAAAATTCTATGTGGAGTAATTGGCTCCAAGCGCTTAAAGAAGAATCTGATATTGAAGATTATAGATACGATTTTTATTAATCTTCCCTAAAGACTCCAAGCTTATCGTATCTTTCTACTCTTAAATCCAAATAATTTTTAGTTATATTTTTTTGCATATTTTTTATTTCTTCAATAACTGCATTCTTAAGTATTTCAGCAGTTTCTTCAAAATGCCGATGAGCACCACCAGGTGGCTCGTATACAATGCTATTGCAAATATTATGTTCCATTAGGTCTTTTGGTGTCAATTTTAGTGAATCTGCAGCTTCTGGGGCTTTTGTAGAGTCCTTCCATAGTATTGAAGCACACCCTTCAGGACTAATCACAGAAAACCAAGTATGTTCTAGCATAATCATTTTATCACAAAGGCCAATACCTAATGCTCCTCCGCTAGCGCCTTCACCAATCACCACTGAAAGTATTTGTGTTTCAATTGATGCCATTTCGAATAAATTGTTTGCAATAGCATAACCTTGACCTCTCTCTTCTGCACCAATACCTGGATCTGCACCCGGAGTGTCAATTAGAGTTAAGATTGGTAAATTAAATTTTTCTGCAAGCTTCATTACCCTTAGAGCTTTTCTATAGCCCTCAGGCTTCATCATGCCAAAATTTCTTTGAATATTTTCTTTTGTATTTCTTCCTTTTTGTTGTCCTATTATAGCAAGTTTTAATCCGTCTATTTTCCCTATTCCAGCAACTACTGCATTATCATCAGAGTAAGCCTTATCACCATGTAGTTCTGTAAAATTTTCACACCATTTTTCTATATAATCTAGCGTGTAAGGTCTATTTGGATGTCTTGCTAGCTGAACTGTTTCCCATGGAGACAAATCTCTAAAAATTTCTTTTTCAATCTCGATTCGCTTTTGATTTAACAAACTGATATCATCGGATTCTGGATTACTTGAGATAATTTTTTCAATTTCAATATCTAAATCTTTGAGAGGTTTTTCAAATGGTAGGTAATGTTTTTTCATCATCTTTTTAATTTAAATAATCTCCAAAATCCAAGTAACCATACTTTAAAAATAGCTTCAATCATTACAGATTTACTCATTTTTGATTCACCAACAGTTCTATCAGTAAAAACTATTGGATGCTCAATCAATTTACAAGATTTTTGATGTGCCCTAAATGATGTTTCAATTTGAAAACAATAACCTTGGGATAAACATTCTTCAATATTTATTTTATTTAATGTATCTGATTTCCAAGCTTTAAACCCTGCAGTAAGATCTTTGACTGGCACACCAGTTATAATCCTTGCATAAATATTTGCAAAATAACTTATATATAATCTGCTAACTGGCCAGTTTATTACCCTTAAACCACCAATATATCTACTTCCAATAACTAAATCATTATTATCTAATAGCTGAAACATAGGATTAATTTCAATAGGATCGTGAGATAAATCAGCATCCATTTGAATAATTCTATCATAATTATTACTTAATGCCCATTTGAAACCTTTAACATAAGCTGATCCCAGTCCCTGCTTAGATTCCCTCTCAATCAAAAAAATGTTTTTGAGTTTTAAATCCTCAACTTTTCTTGCGGTTCCATCTGGGGAATTATCATCAATGACTAAAATATCTGAACCTGATTGTTGATTATTTATTAACTCTATAGTTTTCTTTATATTTTTTGATTCATTATATGTTGGAAGTATGATTAGTTTTTTCATTTTTTTATTGTAACTGTTTTTGCAATCATTTCCATTTGCCTCATATAAAATGCTTTTTTACCACCTGGATTAAATACCTGAAAACTTACATAAAATGTTCTATCATTATCATAATCATAAAATAAATATCCCTCAAAAGGTCCGCCCTTAGCGTCTTCAGTTGCCTCCCAAAGTCCATAAATTCTGTATGCAGCATCGTCTGCAAAATCAATAAATTCAATATCAACATAATCTAAATTATATCTAACATTTTTGAAATTTTCTTGAGGAAAAGTTTGAATATAATCTAAAGCATCTTCGTAAGAAAAAAAGTTACCATTCCTCCATTGAACAGATATCCACCTAAAAGGCAGCTCTTGGCCAATCCAAAAAAATGAGGATTCTGAATCATTTCTGATAACTTCCCAGCCCCATGGGATTTTCATTGTCCAATTATAATCGCTTTCAAGTGCTAGCTCAATATCTTCTTGTCTTTCATTTTCAAGAAAATACTGGGCTTGTTTTGAAAAAAAATTATCATCGAACATTTTTTTTATATATTCCCCGTTATTTTCAAAATATAGTTTAATTTGCTCGGCATCTTTACCACTTATAATCATAAATAATTGATTTTTTGCAAATTGATTTTTTGATAAAACTACAGGATTTGAAATGAGAGTATCGTTATATTTTTTATTTCCCAATAAACCTTTAACAAGTTTTGTTCCTGGATTCAAATCATAATCTCCAATTGATGCAATAACTAGATTAGTTTGAGTCTTCAATGCACTAAAACTTTCAGGTTCAGCAAATTTTATATTGTAAAATGTTTCTGGTGATGGAGTTTTTAAGGTATCATTAAAAACAATGGATAATAACTCTTGGACTCTTTGTCTGTCCTCTTTTGCTGCAAGCACAACAATGTCATCATTACCTCCAATGGCATCACGTTTGTAGTCACAAGAATACAAGTTTAAAAACAGTAATATAAATAATATTTTAATCATTTTTTCTAAGGTTTATCTCATAAAATAATACCATAAATATAGTTAAGAGTATAAAAATAATCATTGGTTCCCATGTAAGAAAAGGATATCTAACAAACCTATCACTTGCAACCTTTGGCACCTCAACGTCAGTATCTTGAGTACTAATATTTGCTGCATATTCAATCGATGTATTTCCATGAGGATTGTAATAACTAAGATATATATCTGATGACTTATTTTTTAGATAATTATTACTTATTGATTGAAAAAATGTTAAACCATTTTGATCTCTAACTTTTTCAAAAGTTATATTTGATGACTCTACATTAAAGTCTTCTGATGCAAATGGAATTTGAACTCCAAGAATCAATGTATTTATATCTTGATTTGAACTAAATAAATATGAAAAGTCACGTGGTCCAGGATTTTTAATATATTTATCTAAAAAAAGATAAATGGTATGATTACCGTTTTGATTTAAAGATTTTAAACTATTATTTTCTACTTCAATAATTTCTTCAAAGTCTGAATCCTGACTTGTTACTGTATATAATACAGAATCTACCTGGGTTGGTACAGGAAAAATAAAATTATCATTAGAATTTTTATCAAACTTATACTCAATAGCAACACCAGGATATGAAAATTCAGGGTATACTGTAACAGATAAAGTATCAATCGTTGTTTGACAGATTAATCCACTAATGAAGGTAAAAAAAATTAATATTTTTTTCATACGCTAAGTTAATCGAAAAATTACAAATAAATCATAAAATGCATGGGTAAGAGCAACAATTCCAAAGCCTCTATAAATATATATCAATGATAGATAAATACCAGCTAAACTCCTTATCAAAAGTGCATCAAATGTATATATTTCAACTCCCAAAAAATGAAAAGCTGAAAATAGGAAAGAACTTATCATAACGGATAATGATAAAACTATTATTTTGCTAAATTTAAATATAAAACTCAGTGCTTTTGTGAGAATAAAAATCATTAAAACTCTAAATATTAATTCCTCATAGATACCAGCTCCAATTGAAAGTATAAAATTAAAAATTATATTTGACGTCAAACCTTCCATTAAATAAATATTTTTCATTAAAAATAAAAGAAAAAGAGCATAAAGAATTGATTCTAAAAACATAAATGAAAAATATCTTCCATGAATTTTATATGACTTATAAGAACTTCTTTGTCTATATGCTATATAAATGAAGACTAAAAAAAATATAGATGTTGACACATAATATGCATTCAATCCGATGCCTGATATGAATTTTTCGATCAAAACATCTGCACCATTTTTTACGTAAGATATTTCTGAATTAAAAAAGAAAAAAATTCCTAACTCATAAATTAGAAAAAGAGGAAGAGTAATTAAAAAACTGTAATAAGGAGACTTTGATTGTGAGAAATAGTCTTTTATCATTTTAAATTTTTAATACAGCTAAAAGTGCTTCTTGAGGAACCTCCACTCTTCCAATCATTCTCATTCTCTTTTTTCCCTTTTTTTGCTTTTGAAGAAGCTTATTTTTTCTTGTAACATCACCTCCATATAACTTTTCTGTTACATTCTTTCTGAAAGGTGCAATATTTGTACGAGCAATAACTCTTGAACCTATTGAAGCTTGTATGGGAATTTGTATTTGGTGTCTTGGAATTAATTCTTTGAGTTTTTGACACAATGCAAGCCCTCTATGATAAGAATCTTTTTTTGCACATATCATTGAAAGAGCATCAACAGGTTCCTTATTTATTAAAATATCTAACTTATCTAACTTACTTTCTCTATACTCTTTAAATGTGTAGTCAAAAGAAGCATACCCTTTTGAACCTGACTTTATTCTATCATAAAAATCAAATAGAATTTCCCCAAGAGGAAGTTCATAAATTAATTGAACTTTAGTTTTGGATAGATAAGATGTTGACTTGTACTTACCTCGTTTTTCTTCACATATTTTCATAACGTTACCAATATAGTCAACGGGGGTCAATATTTCTGCTGTAACAATTGGCTCCATTAAACTTTCAAGGTACTTAGGTTCAGGTAATAAAGCAGGTCTTTGAACTTCAACTTTTGATCCATCTCTAAGATTGGCTAAATATTTTACATTTGGACTTGTTGTTACTATTGAAAGATCAAACTCTCTCTCGAGTCTTTCCTGAATAATTTCCATGTGAAGTAATCCTAAAAAACCGCATCGATAACCAAATCCTAATGCATCACTTACCTCTGGCTCAAATGATAAAGAAGCGTCATTGAGCTTAAGTTTTTCAAGTGCAGTTCTTAAATCATCATAATCTCCTGCATCTGATGGAAATAAACCTGAAAAAACCATTGGTTTAATTTTTTGAAATCCAGGTAGTGCGTTTTTACAGGGCTTGTTAAAATTAGTAACAGTATCACCTGCTAAAACATGTTCAATATCTCTAATATTTGCGATTATATAACCAACCTCACCTGCCTGAATACTATCGGATTTTTTTCTATCAATTATAAAATGTCCAACTTCATCTACATCATAGTGGGTATCATGGGCAAAAAACTTAATCCTGCTACCTTTTTTAATTGAACCCTCATAAACCCTAACATAAGCAACAACACCTCTGTATTTATCATAAATAGAATCAAAGATTAAACCTTTAAATTCATCATTTTTTGGTAAGGTAGGAGGCGGAATTTTATTAATAATAACATCAATTATTTCTTCAATTCCTTCACCGGTTTTGGCGCTTGTTTTTAAAATATCTTCCTCATTACAACCAACCATTTCAATGATTTGGGCTGTTACATTCTCAATATCAGCGTTGGGTAAATCAACCTTATTTATTACTGGTATGATTTCTAAATCATTTTCAACTGCCAGTAGATAATTTGTAACAGTCTGAGCTTCAATACCTTGAGCAGCATCAACAACTAATAATGCACCTTCACTTGCAGATAAAGTCCTTGAAACTTCGTATGTAAAATCAACATGCCCCGGAGTATCAATTAAATTAAGAATATGATCTTTATAATCAATTCTTATTGAATGACTCTTAATAGTGATACCTCTTTCTCTTTCCAGCTCCATATTATCAAGAACTTGATTTTGCATTTTCTTTTTCGAAATTGTACCTGTGTGTTCTAGCAATCTATCTGCTAAAGTTGACTTGCCGTGATCAATGTGAGCAATAATGCAAAAATTTCTTATTGAATGATTTTTAATCATTGAAGTGATTCACAATTGGAATTCTTCTACCAATACCAAAAGCCTTTTTACTAACTCTAAGAACAGGTGCAGCTTGCCTTCTTTTATGTTCATTTATATTGACTTTTTTAATAAGATCAATATTTTCTACAGGAACGTTTGAACCAAGAATGATATCATCTACAACAGGACTAATTTTATCATAATCAAATGGATCATATTGTTCTGGAGCAAGCTCAGCTGATGGCTTTTTATTAATAATGTTTTTAGGAATGATTTCATTATTTCTATTCTTCCATTTTGATAGATTATAGACTTCTTTCTTATTTAAATCTCCAATAGCAGATAAACCTCCGCTCATATCTCCATAGAGTGTACAATAACCTAATCCTAACTCAGTTTTATTACCAGTTGACAAAACTAAAGAGCCAAATTTATTTGAAATAGCCATTAAAATATTTCCTCTTATTCTTGATTGAATATTTTCCTCAGCTACATTTGGAGATGTTCCTTTAAAAGTGTCTTTCAGTGTATCTAAATAATTTTGAAATAAACCATCTACATTAATCATCTCAAAATTTGCATTTAGGTTTTTTGCTAATTTAATTGCATCGTCTTTACTATGATCGCTTGAAAATCTTGATGGCATTGATATTAAATGAACATTTTCTGATCCCAAAGCATCAACAGCTAAGCATGATACTAGTGCCGAATCAATTCCACCACTTAAACCAATGACTGCTTTCAAGTGTCCTGTTTTTTTGAAATAATCTTTGATACCTAGAACAAGAGCATCATAAATCTCATTTTCATTTGATTTTTTTTCAATTTTACTTTTTGTTTTGCAGTCTGAAATAATTAAATCTTCACTAAAACTTTTTCCTTTTTCAATAATCATCATATCTTTATCAAAAATCATTGAATTTCCATCAAAAATTAATTCATCCTGACCACCGACAGTATTACAGTAAACAAAGGGACAATTCACATTTTTAAATTTTCTCTCAATCAGACTCTTTCTGTCTTCAAACCTATTTTGTGCATAAGGAGATGCAGATATATTTATAATGATTTCAGGTTTCAATTCTAAAAGTTCAGCAGAAATTTTTCTATCATAGACATCGTCCCACAAATCTTCGCATATTTGTAATCCAAGCTTAATCTCTTTTTCTTTAACATTAATTGAGAAAAGTCCTATATCTTTTCCACTAGTAAAATACCTTTGTTCGTCAAAAACATCATAATTAGGCAAGTGAATCTTATGGTAGATATGCTTAATACTTCCATGATAACAAATTGCAGCTGCATTAAAAATTTTGGAATCAACTCTATTAACATATCCAACAATACAAGGTACAGAAGTTTTTTTGCTTATATTTTTTATAGCATCAAGGTTGGCATCTATAAAACCCTTATTATTTAATAGGTCCTGTGGAGGATATCCACATACAGCCATTTCTGGGAAAACTACTATATCTGCTCCTTTTTTGATAGCATCACTGTAGTTCTCGAGAATTAAATTCTGATTTCCTTCAAAGTCGCCAAGTGTTGGATTAATTTGGCAAACAACAACATTTAAATTTTTAGACACCTATCTACTTCCTGAATTAAAAGATTAATTGAATCAACTTTGATTGATTTAGGGATATCCCATGTATGATAAGCTATTAATTGCTTATCTTGTGCTAGAGTAAAAGCAATTTCACTCAAAGTTCCATATGCACCTGAAATAGCTACTCCAACATCACAATTATAGCTAATTAGAGCATTTCTCGTTATATCCATTCCAGTCGAAATTGGGATTGTTAAAAAATCATTGCCAGTCTTGAAATCCTTATCCTTCAAAATTCCAATACATGTTCCACCGCCATGTGATACGCCTTTTGCAATTGCTTCCATTACACCTTCACCGCCACCACAAAAAACAAGCCAATTTTTTTCTGCCATACGTTTTCCAATTTCTACTGTATCTTTATAAATTTCCTCAGTGATATCTCTTCCTCCAAAAACTGCAATTCTTCCATTATATTTCATTATGGCTCCAATCTTCCCATTGTTCTAGGAAAAGGAATAGTTTGCCTTACATGGTCTATTCCACATATCCATGAAACGGTTCTTTCAAGCCCCAATCCGAAACCAGAATGAGTAACTGAGCCATATTTTCTTAAATCTAAATACCACTTAAATGCACTTAGAGGTAATCCATGATTTTCAATTCTTTTTACTAATGTGTCATGATCATCTTCTCTTTGACCTCCACCGACTATTTCGCCATAACCTTCAGGTGCTATAACATCTACACCTAGAGCAAGTTTTTCAGATTCATCTCTTTTCATATAAAAAGCTTTAGTTTCATGAGGCCAACTATGTATCATAACCGGACTATCAAATTTTGAAGCAATCAATTCTTCGTCTGGTGCACCAAAATCACTGCCATACTTAAATTTCTGACCATTATCATTAAGAAGTTTTACAGCTTCATCATAAGTTATTCGAGGAAACGGAGACTTTACTTTTTCAAGAAGAGAAATATCTCTCTCTAAAATTTTTAACTCTTCTTTACAATTTTCAATACTTTGAGTAACAATATGTACAATAAACTCTTCAATCAAATCCATATTATCTTTAAGGTCGTAGAATGCCATTTCTGGTTCAACCATCCAAAATTCTGTTAAGTGTTTTCTGGTTTTTGATTTTTCTGCTCTAAAACATGGACCAAAACAATATGTTTTTCCAAATGCCATTGCCCCGGCTTCTTGATACAGTTGACCGCTCTGCGTTAAATATGCAGACTTATTAAAATATTCAGTTTCAAATAAAGTAGTAGTACCTTCGACAGCATTTCCAGTAAACATAGGTGAATCGATTAGTACAAAGTCTCTGCTGTCGAAAAAATCTCTTATAGATTTTATAACATTTTGTCGAACTTTCATTATAGCAAACTGCTTTTTTGATCTTAACCACAAGTGTCTATTATCCATTAAAAAACTAACACCATGCTCTTTTAAAGCAATTGGGTATTCTTCTGCAATATGAATTACTTTCATATCTTTTACTAAAATTTCTACTCCTAAATCAGAACGAGAATCTTCTTGAACAACCCCTTTAACTCTTATTGATGATTCTTGAGTGAGACTTGATTCAAGCTCAAAAATATCTTGAGAAACATCATTACTGGTAACAACACATTGAACAAAACCTGTACCATCCCTTACGATTGCGAACCATATTTTTCCAACAGATCTAAGGTTATAAATCCATCCATTTAAATGAACTTCTTTGCCTATAAAATCTTTTAATTTATTTATTGATATATTTTTCATTTTCTTTACCATGTAGAAAGGATAGAATTTACAATATCTGATGCAATTTTGTTAATAGCAATATTAATTGCCAACTCTCTAGAATCTCCAAACTCATCCTCATCATTTTCATCTAAAATACCATCATTATCATTATCGATTCCATCAGTTGATGGATCGTTATCTAAACTATATGTACCAAAACCAGTGAATGTTTGTTCAATTAAATTTTTATCAGAAATATTATCGACCCATTGTATTGACACTGATAAAGTAAATCTATATTCACTTACCTGCTCATTTACATCAAATGAGTAAGGCCCATCACTAACATTTGTGATTTTTCCAAGAATTGTGCTGTCACTATTTTTTTCATCATTAATAATTTTTAAGATATTTTGTATAGCAATTTCATCTACAATATTTGAAGTAATTTTTTCAGATATTTCAAACTCTGAAGTCTCATTTATAAAAAGTGGAATATTGACATTATTAATATTTGGAGGAAGTGAACCTGCCATTGAGTAATAACTACATCCAACAACAAATAATAATGATAATATACTAGTGAGTTTTTTTAATCTTTTTTTCAATTCCATAGTCATTAATTTTTCTATATAAAGTTCTTTCGCTCATATCCAAAGATTTGGCGGCTGCACGTCTGTTATTATTGAAATGTTCTAAGGTTCTTATAATCATTTCTTTTTCAAGATCTTTAGTGTTAAATGCACCTATAACATCTCCTTTAATGAGATTATCATTTTGGCTAATAATTTCATTATTTTGAATTGTACTATCAAAATTTGGATTAATATTTCTCATAGAATTTAGCTCAGAAAAATTAGATTCCTTCATCATTAATTTAAGCTCTTCAATATCCTGCCTTAAATATAGGAGTTGCCTTAAAATAAGCTCTCTTTCTGCTTGGTCTGGGTCTCTATTAATAACTACAGGCAATGAATCATTTTTGATTTGAGTATCATCTTCATCAAGTAACTGATTTTCAATCATATCAGCAGTAATCCTCTCACCTTTTTGCAAAATTAGGATGCTTTCTACGAAATTTCTCAACTCTCTAATATTTCCAGGCCAACTAAATTGATGCATTGTCTTTATAGCTTCAGGAGTGAAGCCTTTATATTTGATATTGTTCGTTCTACTAAACTGTAAAGCGAATCTGTCAACCAACAATCTTATATCATTTTTTCTTTCCCTTAGTGGTGGGATATTTATTGTGACAGTTTTTAGTCTATAATACAGATCCTGCCTAAATTTCCCTTCTTTCACAAGCTTTCCTAAGTCTTTATTTGTAGCTGCAATAACTCTAACATCAGTTTTTTTTGTTTTAGAATCACCAACTCGCATAAATTCTCCAGATTCTAAAACTCTCAAAACTTTTACCTGAGTTTCTAAGGGCATATCCCCAATTTCATCCAAAAATATTGTTCCATTATCAGCTGTTTCGAAATATCCTTTTCTTGTATCGCTTGCATCTGTGTAAGCACCTTTTTTATGCCCAAATAACTCACTTTCTATAATACCTTCTGGAATTGCTCCGCAATTAACAACAACTAGCTCTTTTAATGATCTTTTACTGCCCAAATGAATTGCCTTACTAACCAATTCTTTTCCTGTACCAGATTCACCATTAATTAATACTGAGATATCAACATTTGCAACTTGTCCAACCATTTCTAAGACTTGCTTTATTCCATCACTTTCTCCAATGATACCTGACTTCTGTTTTATTAAATCAATGTTCATAATTTCTCCATAATTTTTAAAGTTTTATTTCTTTTTCTAACTTGTTCATTTCATCTCTTAATTTTGCAGCTTTTTCAAAATCTAAATTTTCAGCTGCTTCAAGCATCTCTTCTCTGATCATTTCTACAACAATTTTTTTATCCTCGTTGAGGAATTTATCTGTTTTGATATCTCTTTTTATTTCAATTTCGTTATCTCTATATGACTCAGCAACTCTTGTAGACTGCATTATTTCTTCAACTGATTTCTTTACAGTTTTTGGTGTAATATTATTTTTTTTGTTAAAATCTACTTGAATTGACCTTCTTCTGTCCGTTTCATCAATTAAATATTGCATAGAATCTGTTATTTTATCAGCATAAAGAATTACAACACCTTCTTCATGACGAGCAGCTCTTCCTGCAGTTTGAACTAGAGAGCTTTTTGATCTTAAAAAACCTTCTTTATCTGCATCCAATATTGCGACAAGGGATACTTCTGGTAAGTCTAAACCTTCCCTTAAAAGATTGATACCAACTAAAACATCAAAATCACCTAATCTCAAATCACGAAGTATTTTTACTCTTTCAATTGTTTTTACTTCAGAATGAAGATACCTTACTCTTAAACCAACTGAACTAAGATATTCCGATAAATCTTCTGCCATCTTTTTTGTAAGAGTTGTAACAAGAGATCTTTCATCTTTTTCAGCCCTAATTTTTATTTCAGATATCAAATCATCAATTTGGCCAGCTGATGGCTTAACAAATACTTGAGGATCTATTAACCCTGTAGGACGATTAATAAGCTCTGTTATTACTCCGGAAGATAAATCTAACTCCCTATGAGATGGAGTTGCTGAAGCATATATTACCTGGTTTTGCATAGAAGAAAATTCATCTGACTTCAGAGGACGATTGTCATAAGCAGAAGGTAACCTAAAACCATAATCTATAAGATTATCCTTTCTCTTTCTGTCACCTCCATACATAGCCTGTATTTGAGGAAGAGTAACATGAGACTCATCAATAACTGTTAGAAAATCCTCTGGAAAGAAGTCAATCAAAGTAAAAGGTCTTTCTCCTTCTTTTCTTCCATCAAAATATCTTGAATAATTTTCTATACCTGAACAGTATCCTATTTCATCTATCATTTCAATATCAAAATTGGTTCGTTGATTAAGTCTTTGCTCTTCCAAAAATTTTTCATTTTCATTAAAAAATTTCAATCTTTCTTTGAGATCAGATCTTATATTTTTTATAACAGACTCATTTTTATCTCTATCTGAAATAAAATGTCTTGCTGGGTATAAATAAAATTCATCTACTTCGGAAAATTCTTCTCCAGATATTGGGTCAAAAGTTACAATTGACTGAACTTTATCATCAAAAATATCAACACGAATAGCTTTATCTTCATACGCTGGAAATATTTCAAAAATATCACCCAAAATTCTAAAATTACATCTTTCTAATACCTGATCATTTCTTTGATAATAAATATCAACTAATGATTCTGTTAAGCTCCTTCTACTTACTTTTTGGTCAAGAACTAAATGAACCATTTGATTCTTCCATTCTTTAGGATTTCCAAGCCCATAAATACATGAAACTGAACTGACAACAATGACATCTTTTCTTTGAAGAAGTGAACTCGTAGCTTTTAATCGAAGCCTGTCAATTTCCTCATTCATCGAAAAATCTTTCTCAATGAAAGTATCTGTTACAGGCATATATGATTCAGGTTGATAATAATCATAATAACTAATGAAATACTCAACAGCATTATTAGGAAAAAGATTTTTGAACTCTCCGTAAAGTTGAGCAGCTAAGGTTTTATTATGAGATATAATAAGAGTTGGTTTTTGTACTTCCTCAATTACTTTAGCAACAGTATAAGTTTTTCCTGAACCAGTCACTCCCAACAATGTTTGATGTTTATTTTTATTTTTAATTCCAATTGAGAGGTCTTGAATAGCTTTTGGCTGATCACCAGCTGGAGAAAATTTTGAAGATACTTTAAAGTCTGCCATAATGACTCTTAATTTAATTAATTATGAGGTAAAAACAAGATAAATAGTATGACAATAATGAATAAAAATTATTTTACATTTAGAAAAAATCTTATATAGTCTAACATACTTATAAAAAGTAAAACAGCTGAAATCTGAAGAATATATGAGGTCATAAAATAAAAATTTTCAATTCTTAAAGCAAAAATACATAATGCAATACCAAGAACACAAACTCCAGTCTTTCCAACAATATTCGAACCATAAACTGTTTCTAATTTTGGCAGATAAATCAGTGAAAAAACTAAAATTATTAACTGTCTTAAAAAGTAAAAAATTAGGAAATAATTACTGATTAACCCCTCTCTGTTGAAAAGAATTATAAAAGAAAATAACGTTATTCCATCTGCAATTGGATCTAGAGTTTTTCCAAGCTCAGATTGTTGGTCTAATTTTCTTGCAAGTATACCATCTAAAAAATCTGTAAGAAGCGATACAAATAATATAATTAGAAAATAGGTTTGCAACCCTTGCTTGAAAGTAATAATCATAGGAGCAATCAAAACAAATCTAAAAAGAGTAACTAAATTTGGTATTAAAAGAAAGTCGCTTAATTTAAAAAGCTTACTCAATTATTTGCTCCATAATAACATTTGTCGCACCAGCATTATCTATGACATAGTTTTTAGCAGAATTGGAACAGGAATTGTAGAAATTTTTGTTTTTGAGATCAAAAATTATTTTTGAGAAATCTTCAGAATCATTAACTAAGAATCCACCTTTTGATTGCGCTAAGCTAAGAGCATCTTGCTTGTTAGCATTACTAAAGTTTGGACCAAATAATATTACATTAGATGCAGCTGCTGGCTCAACAATATTATGAATTCCATTCTTAGAAAAACCTCCTCCAACATATGTATGAGTTGACTGTGAATACAGCTTAGATAAAAATCCAACTTTATTAACGATTATAAATTTTTCATTAAGATCTAAAAAATTTGCATACTTGTCAACTGTCTTGTACGAAAAACCTTTTTTTTCCAAAATTGAACAGTAATAATTTAGATAATTTTTTGAAAGTTCATGAGGGACGATAAATATTTTATTAAAAGTATCAACTAGATCAGAATTTAAAAAATTTTCAAGAATAACTTTGTTATCTTCTTGCCACATACTTGCGAAAGTCAGGTTTTCTGTACTTGAATGAATAATTTTATGAGGCGTATTATTATAATTACCAAGTATTCTATCAAAGCGTGGATTTCCAGCTAAAAAAACTTCTTTTTTATTATTTTGATTTTTAATTGAATTAAAATCATTTTCTTTTATACAAAATATCTTATCAAACATTTTAAAAAAAGTATTATAAAATTTATTATATCTGGCGGATGTAAGTATTGTTGGGATATTGAGTTTTTTTGAAGCAAAAAGAAAACTAGGCCAAAAATCATTTGAAGTAAAAAAAACTATTTTTGGTTTTGTAATCTTCAATGCAAAAGTACACATAAATAAAAAATCAATTGGTAAATAAAGTTTTAAATCAATGTTTTTATCTTTTACGTTTTCAAATCCTGACGGGGAAAAAAATGATGCTATGATACCAGATTTACCGTCTCTTTTTTTTATTTTTTTTATTAAAGTTTCTACTTGCTGATACTCACCGTGTGAAGAAGAATGAAACCAATATATTTTAGAATATTTATCTCGATTAAATTCTTTTAATCTTGAAAAAGAATTAATTCTTCCAAAAAGACCCTTTCTAACTTTTTTATTAAAAATTGCCAATATAATAGATGAAATAAATAAAACTGGTAGAATAATAAAATTATATATTATTATAAAAATAATCATTTTGATAAAGCCTTATTTACATTATCAAATACTTTATCACTATCAATATCAGACATACAATATTGTTCTTTACGATAACAGGGTCTACTTCCATTTTGTGAGCAAGGTCTACACCAAAGATCTTTATTTTCAATTACTTTTGAGTCATGTAAAGTAACTCTTGCTCCAGTCTCTAAAGAAGTTGGACCCAAAATCATTGTTACTGGAGTACCCATAGCTTCTGAAATATGTAAAAGACCAGTATCGCTTCCCAATGTATGAAGAGCATGCTTAACGATACCCATAGCCATTCTTAATGAAGTTTTGTCTTTTAGATTAATAATGTTATCATCTTTTATAATTTGATCACAAATAACATCATTTGTTGATCCAAGTATGACAATTTTTGATTTAAATGAATCTATTAATCTCTTCATAAGCTTATTATAGTTTTCGATCGACCATTGCTTTTGACTCCATGCGGCACCGGGTACAATTGCAATGTAATTTTCTCCAATATTATTGCTATTTAAAAAGTCTTTTGTTGATTTATCTTCTTTACTGCTTATAAAGAGATTTGTTGGAGGAAAAGTTTTATCTTCATCTAGTAACGTATGGTACATCTTAATATGGCTAAAACTTTTCTCAAAATAATTTTGGTGTGCATAAAATAGCATAAATCTTCTTAACCTTGGTTTTCTTATTTGTTTGAAAAGATTTTTTCTTAAAAAAAGTGATAAAACTCTTGTCCTGAAAACGCTATGTATATCGAAGATAACATCGTAGTCATTGTTTCGTAAGAATTTCCCAAGACGAAATAGCTCCTTGATTCCTAATTTTTTATCGAATGAAATTAATTTATTGATTAATGGGTGATCTTTTACTAGTTCGGAAAATTCTTTTTTAATTAAAAAATGAATTTCAGCTTCAGGATACTTTTTCTTTACTGACTTTAAAAAAGATGTAGATAAAACTATATCACCAATTGAGCTCATTCGGATTATTAGAATTTTATTCATTATTTATCTTTTGAAAATAATTTAATTGCAAACCATGAGACAGCGATACTTATTTCGTATAAAATTAGCATTGGTATTGACATAATAATTAAACTAATTGGGTCAGGCGGAGTAATGATAGCTGATAAGATAACAGTAATAGCAATTGCTTCTCTTCTATAATTTCTTAAAAAGGTAGGATTTATTAGACCAATAGATGAAAACAAAAAAGATACTATTGGAAGTTCAAATATTATGCCCGCACCAATAATTAATGACAATACAAAACTAAAATAGTAATTAATAGAAAAGTTATTTTGAATATCTGCAGTAATCATGGAAGCAAAAAAATCCAAAGAAAACGGTAATACTACAGTGTATGCAAAAATACCACCAAGAATAAAACATAAAAATGCTGTTAAAATGAGAGGAAGTAGAATCTTTTTTTCTTTATCATATAATCCGGGTGATAAAAACTTCCAAACTTGTATTGTAATTACAGGAAGTGACAGTATAATTCCTCCAATAATTGATAAGTTCCATTTTAGCAAAAACATTCCCTGAATTGTTAGTACCTGAAGATTAAGATCAGACTTTATTGAAGTAGCTGGACTTATTAAAATTTCTACCAACTCATTTGAAAAATTAAATGTAATAATTGACATAATTAGAACGGAACCTAAAGATTTAAGAATTCTCCATCTTAATTCTTCAAGATGATCTACCAAAGACATTGAATTGCTCATTATAAACTTCCCTTAATCTTTTCAACTATTTCATAAGGAGAGACAGATTTTAAGTCATTTGTATCGATATCATTCAAAATACTTTTTCTCTCTTCAGTCCAAAAACTTTTAATTAAGTCTTTTTCAATTATAGATTCAATTCTCCTAGATAGTCTTATTATTTGTTTTTTTTTGATTTTTTCATTCTCATTCATTGAATGGAACATCTCCACAATCGAATCTGCAAAATCTTTTATACCTTCATCTGTTTTACAACTTGTTTTAAAGATTGGAATATGCCCCATATCTTTTTTTGTTGAAGATAAAATATTATTAATTGATTTAACTAGCAAATTAGAGTCTTTTCTGTCTGATTTATTTACAACAAAAATATCCGCTAATTCTAGAATTCCAGCTTTAAGAAGTTGTATTTCGTCTCCTGACTCAGGGACAAAAACTAAAGTTGTCAAATCTGTTATTTCGGAGACACTATATTCTGATTGTCCAACCCCAACTGTTTCTATAAAAATTATATCTTTACCGCTATAAGCTAAAATATCACTAAAATCTTCAGCAAGTTCTGTAATACCACCCAATTCAGCTCTTGAACCCATACTTCTAACAAAAACATGATCGTCATTTATCGCATTATTTATTCTAACTCTATCTCCTAAAAAAGATCCTCCAGTTATAGGACTGGAAGGATCTACAGCTAAAACTCCAACAGATAAATTGCTCTCTCTAATAAGAGGAATTAATTTATTTGTTAATGAGCTCTTTCCTGCTCCAGGTGGACCTGTAATTCCAATCTTAAGTGCATTAAATGTTTCTTTATAAATATTTCGAGAAACTTCACTTCTGGAAAATTTTTTATTTTCAATACCAGACATAAGATTTGATATAGATAAAAAATCGTTATTTTTAGCTTTTAAAAGAATTTCATTTAATTTTTTTGACGACATAATTGAATTTAAACGATAAAATTTAAAACAATAATCAAATTAGAAAAATATTGACATCTAATTCTTAATAGGATAAGTTGCGAACACATTTTATGGATAGACATAAACAACAGATTAAAAGAGATAGGCAGGATTTAAAAAGAAGAGCTATTAATTCTCAAAATAAGTCTAAAATGCGAACTCTGATTAAAAGCGTATTACAATCTGAAAGTAAATCTGATGCTGAAAAGCATTATGCTTCAGCAGTTTCTTTTATAGATAAAATGGCATCAAAGAATGTAATTCATAAAAATAATGCTGCTAGGCAGAAATCAAAAATTACATCTTATCTCAATACACTTAAATAGTTTAAAATCTTTATTCGAAAAGATCTTTAATCTGCTCTACCCAAGCTTCAATTCTTTCTTCAGTTAAATCATCCTGATTATCATAGTCTATTGCTAGGCCAAGAAACTCTCCGTCAACACATCCAAGTGATTCGTCAAATTCATAACCTTCTGTAGACCACTTGCCAACAAGCTTTCCACCATTTTCCATATAAGGCTTTGCAAGCATTCCAACTGCATCAAGAAAATTAAAACTGTACCCTACTTGATCGCCAATACCAAAAAAAGCAGCTGTTTTACCAGTAAAATCTAGCTTTTCATATTCACTAAAAACATCTTCCCAATCATCTTGAAGTTCTCCAACGTTCCATGTAGGACAACCAATTAAAAGATTATCATACTCTAACATCTTTGATGGATCAGTGTTTCTTATATCGTGTGAGTCTATTTCGTGTCCAGCAGCTTCAAGACCTTCATGAATAAGCTCAGAAGCCTCTTTAGTCATGTCTGTAGTACTGCCCCAAAACATTCCAATTTTTGCCATTTAAATACCCCCTAAATTTTTAGTATCAAAACTCATTATTATATATTAATTAAAAAACAAAACACTCAAAATAAAAAGTTTATAATTTTTTATTTATCATGCCCCTGATAGTTAGGAGCTTCCTTGATAATACTAACTTCATGCGGATGACTTTCTTTTACTCCAGCAGATGAAATTTCGATAAACTTTTTATTTTTCTGAAAAGATTTAATATTTTTTGCTCCACAATATCCCATAGATGATTTAAGGCCACCTATTAGTTGAAAGATTGTATTATTGACAGGACCTCTAAAAGGAACCATACCTTCTATACCTTCCGGAACAAGTTTTAATTCATCTTTTTCTTGTTGGAAATACCTTTCACCTCCACCTTCCTTCATTGCTGCTAAAGAGCCCATTCCTCGATAGGATTTATATCTTCTTCCTTCATAAACAATAGTTTCTCCAGGACTTTCATCCATACCAGCAAGCATTCCTCCTAGCATCACAACACTTGCTCCACCAGCCAAAGATTTAGCAATGTCACCACTATACCTTATACCGCCGTCTGCAATAATTGGAATGTTATTTTTTATACCTACTTCAGCACAATCAATAATTGAAGATAACTGAGGCATTCCTACGCCAGCTACAATTCTAGTAGTGCAACTTGATCCTGCACCAATGCCTACTTTAACACAGTCTGCTCCTGCAGAAATTAAATCTTGAGTTGCTTCTGGAGTGGCAACATTTCCAGCTATTAGGTCCAGGTTTGGAAATTTATTTTTTATCTTCTTAACCAAATCTAGGACAAATTGAGAATGGCCATGCGCAGTATCCATGACAACTGCATCGACACCAACTTTAACTAAAGCATCAATTCTATCTTGCCAATCATCTCTTACACTCAATGCTGCAGCAACTCTTAATCTGCCATTTTTGTCTTTTGTAGAAAAAGGGAATTCTTCTTTCTTTGTTAAATCTTTAACAGTAATAAGGCCATCAAGCTTGTTATTTTTATCCACAACTAACAGTCGCTCAATTCTATATTTTTGAAGAATTTTTTTAGCTTCATCATTACTTGTATCGGAAGTAACAGTGATTAAATTTTCTGAGGTCATTCTATCTTTAACAAGAGTGTCTAAGTTTGCTTCAAAACGGATGTCCCTTTTAGTTATAATACCAACTAATTTGTCTCCTGATAAAACGGGCAAACCTCCAATTGAATATTGTTCCATAAGTTGACGAGCTTCTCTTATAGTTTTATTTTTATCTAATGTAATTGGATTTCTTATCATACCACTTTCATATCTTTTAACCTTATCTACCATTAAAGCTTGCTGATCAATACTTAAATTTTTGTGAATAACTCCTATTCCACCTTGTCTTGCTAGTGCAATAGCCATATCAGATTCTGTTACAGTATCCATAGCTGCACTCATTATTGGAATTTCAAGTGAAATATTTTTTGTTAGCATTGTAGAGCAATCTACTTCTTTAGGTAAAACAGTAGATTTTCTTGGTACAAGTAATACATCATCAAAAGTCAGTTTTTTTTGAATATTTTTAGACATAATTATCTCCAGGCGCTATGGTTCTAAGGGTTTTTGAAATCCACTTTTTAAGAAAAAAGTTTTTCGTTGAGGTCAACATTGGACAATTTAATAAAAAAGATAAAAAAAACCAGGTGAATATTATCTTAAATCAAACTTTAGCCAGTTGTAATTACTTTCATGAACAAAGTGGTAATACATATTAAAAAGTAGGAAATAAAATAGACCAATAAATCCAAACCAAAGTTCTTTAGTTGAAACAAAAATAAAAATTATTAGAGGCAAGTTTTTTTGAGAATAAAAAACTAATGTTTGGGATTTAGAAATCATTGAAATAAGTAAAATTGGAATAAAAATAGCTGCACTCGTCGACAATATCGGCTCATTTATTGCTAATGAGAAAACTAATGTTATTATAGTTAATAAAAGACAAATTAATTGACTAAAAAAGCTTTGAGATCTATAAAGAATATATAAGGAAAGTAAAATAAGAAAAAAACCAAACATCATCTTTCCAAAAATTATAATATCTAAAAGTGCATACAAAGCCGTAAACAATAAAAAATTTGTTTGAAAATCAATTTTAACAGTTCTAAAAGGTCCAAAAAAATCAAATTTTTTCATAAGCCATAAAAGCAATATTGAGTGCAAAATAATACTAATTACCCCTATCCAATCTTCAAAAACTAAAGAAAATATATACCCATTGTCTAAATCAATATCCATAAATCTAAAAGTTGATATATCGTAAGATTTTACTAAATGATGTTGAAAGGCAAGCATACACCAAAAAGGAAACAAAATTTCTAAATTATCAATTGAAATTCTGTCAAATTTGCTAAAAACATTTTTTAAAAAAGTAAATTGTTTTGAGCCCACAGGAAATACTTTTTTAATCATTAAATTAAATCCAGCCGATTGAGTACAAAAACACTAAAAATATTAAAAATGGACAAATATATTTTACTGTAAATCCAAAAATACTTTTAAAGTTTTTCGACTTAGCTATACTATTTCCAAAATAGATGGAGTTTGATTCACCAACAAGTAGGTTTTTAATAACGTCATCTATACCCCAGAAATAACCTGCAAAAATTGCTAAAAATAGTCCACCTAAAGGTAATAATACATTAGAAGCTAAATAATCAGCAATATCAAAAAAGGTAAAAGGTTTACCTTGAAAATCAAAAGTTGATTCAGAAAGAATATTAAATGATAATGCACATGGAATAGCTGCTAAATAGACCAATGACGCCATAATTAAAACTGCTTTTTTTCTAGGAACATTTTTTTCATCAACTAAATAAGCTACACTTACTTCAAGAATTGAAATTCCTGAAGTTATAGCTGCGATAGATAGAAGTAGGAAAAATAAAAAAGCAAAAATATATCCACCAACTAAGTCAGATAATAATGGTGGTAATACATGAAAAACTAACCCTGGTCCAGCAGTGGGATCATATCCTGATGAGAAAACAACAGTAAATATTGCTAAACCAGCAAAAATGGCAATTATAGTATCTAAGAAAGCAACTAAATATGATGCGTTTACAACATCATCCTTATCTGATAGATAACTCCCATAGGTCATCATTGCTCCCATTCCCAAACTGAGAGTAAAAAAAGCATGTCCAAGTGCCAGTAAGATAGTTTGACCATTAATCTTAGACCAATCTGGCTGGAATAAAAATGAAACTCCTTTATTTGCATCAGGAAGTATTAAACCTTGGACAACAAGAATTAGTAAAATAAAAATTAAAACTGGCATCAAAAACTTACTCGCTTTTTCAAGCCCAGCTCTTACTCCTGATAGTAGAATGATTACTACTAAACTTAAAAAAAGAGTATGATATCCAAGTACCCAAGCTGCACTACTGTTTTTAAGATCAAAAAATTTACCAGCAGCTGATGGATTATCAAATGCTGTTGTATTGAATGTTCCAATTAAGGCTTCATAAGTATAGGCAATGGACCATCCACCAACAACGCTGTAAAATGATAAGATTGTAAAACTTGCAAAAACTCCAAGAACACCAACATATTTCCAAAATGTGCTATCACTCAGAGCGACAAAAGCTCCTACAGGATTTTTTTTAGTCGTTCTTCCAAGCAAAATTTCAATATTTAATATTGGAAGACCGATTAAAATAATACATATTAAATAAATAAATAAAAATGCGGCACCACCATTCTCACCTGCAATATATGGGAACTTCCAAATATTACCTAAACCTACAGCTGAACCTGCTGCAGCTAGGATAAAACTTGTTTTTGAGCTCCATTGTTCTCGATTTTCTTGCATCTTACTCCTCTTTATTTTTCATCGGATCATTTTGATCAACAATTTTATCAAAGTCATCCAAATGTGCTTCAACAACTGCATCTAGAATGCCGTAAAAATACAACCCAATTGCAATCCAAGCAAATCGATTTCTTTCTTGCAAGTAATGGTTTTGAGAAAATGAATCATTTTGATTGTAGTTTTTATATTTTTTTCTGTTTTCATTAAAACTCCATAATGAAAAAATTTCAGCTGCTATCAAAGAATACCCTTTAACTTTTTGTTCGTTATATAGCTGCCCAATTCCAGGAAAAATTAGAGCTTTATTTAAAGCAGTTTTTGGATCTTTCATTTGCTCTTCTTTAGTTCTAAAATCCATCTTTTGTTGTGAAAATATGTTTACAAAAAAAAGTGGGATTAATATGATATTAATTAGCCTAAACATTCTATTTCAACTCTTGCGCCCATTGGTAATCCCACAACTTGAATAGTTGATCTTGCAGGATATGGTTCTTTAAGTCTTTTTTCTATCTCCGAATTTACTAATGGCGTGATTGATAAATCTGTTAGAAATACTAAAAATTTTTTTACATCATTAAAAGATTTCCCATTTACTGAAAGAACGGCTTCAAGGTTATCAAAAACTTGCAAAACCTCTTCCTCAATACTATCATTATTTAATTTTCCAGTTTCTGGATTAATTGGAATTTGTCCTGAAGTTATCCATCCTCCAGATTGTAACTCTCTGAACATCGAATATGGACCTACAGGATTTGGTGCCTTTAATTTTGACATAATCTCTCCTTATATTTTACATAAACTTAACGTGGCAAGACCTATATCGTCATTTAACTTTCGATGAGTCTCATCTTTAAAATCATGAATTATAAATTCTCCAACAGCAGCTACCTCCATTTCAAATAAATGACCACCATATACTTTCATATTATGAGTTCCTAAAGTTATATGAGCATGTAAAAATGGTTCGCCATCTTTTAAGGCAACATTTCCTTGAAAGGATAATAACTCTAATATTTCATCAAACTTTCTATGTACATAATCTTTTGAGGAAATATCATATGCTCCAATATCTATATTTTTTACTGCTCCTATACCAGCTAACTGACCTGAATGGATTTTATTCTCAACACAAAAATTTGTCAAAGTTTCCATTACTTTTTCACCTTTTTCTACATAGACAATAAATGAATTATTCAGTTTTTGAAATTGCATTATTTTTTCTCCATAGCTTCTGTTATAATTCTCTTAATTAACATACTTATTTCATCTGAATGTACAAATGGTATGCCAGCCATTGCAAAGTCTTCTCTACCTCCACCTTGACCTTTGAGCTCCTTAGCAAAAGACTTCACTAATTCTCCTGCATTTAATGATTTTGTAATTAGGTCTTTAGAAAGACCTATAGAGATAGTGATTTTTTCATCAATTTCAGTATAGAGGAATATTATACTTGAAGCTGATTTATCTTTGATTTTTTTATTTAAAGTTTTGAGGTCAGATGCAATACCTAATTCAACTTTAGCAAAAAATAACTTTGTTTCGTCAAATTCTAATAGTGGATTTTCAATAATTGAATCAATGTTCACAGATTTCAACAAAATAGATTGAGTTTCCTTTTCTATTTCTTTTTTTTGTTCAATATCTTTTAATGTATCTAATTCATTTGATTTCTGCTTTAAAAATAGATCTACATAACTATCCGTTATAGCATGTATTCTTCTTATTCCAGAGGAAATTGCTTTATCATGCTTTATTTTAAATTTGTTTATTTTACCAGTAGTTGAGACATGAGTACCTCCACATAATTCCTTAGAAAATTCGCCGATTGTAACCACTCTTACTTTATCTCCGTATTTTTCTCCAAAAAGTGCAGTAGCTCCTTCTTTTTTTGCTTCATTTAAACTTTTTACTGATGTCTTTACAGCAATATCCTCATCAATCTTTTTTTCAATAATAGTTTCAATTTCATTTAACTCTTTGACTGAAATTTTGTTTGGATGGGTTATATCGAATCTTAAATATTCTGGATGAACTAAAGATCCTGCTTGATTTACGTGCTCACCTAAAACATCTTTTACTGATTGGTGGAGTAAATGAGTAGCTGTATGATTGATACGAATATTTTTTCTTCTATCCTCATCAATAATACATTTTACATTAAGGTCATTTTTAATATTTCCTTTTTCGATTTTGCAAAAATGTAAAATAAAATCACCATTTTTTTGTGTATCAATCACATTGGCAAAAAAATTATCATTTTTTATAACACCAGTATCTCCAATTTGTCCACCTGATTCAGCATAGAACGGTGTTTTTTCCAACACAATGATTATTCTATCATTATTAGTAGAATAATTAATTATCTTGGATGTAATGCTCGTGCTATCGTACCCCACAAAAGTTGAGTGGCTTTGATCAGTTTCAAGCTTCCAAATTAAATCAATATTATCCATTTCAAATTTTTGACCACTCTTTGCTAACTTTTTCTGCTTTTCCATTTCATTATCAAAACCTTTAACATCAACAGTCATATTTCTTTCTTCAGCCATAAGCTGTGTTAAATCAAGTGGGAATCCATATGTATCGTATAACTTAAATGCATCTTTTCCTTCTATTTGATTTTCATCAGTACTTTTTACAATTTTTTCAAATTGAACTACTCCATTTTCAAGAGTTCTTAAAAATGATTGTTCTTCAGAAAGAATGGTTTGTTCTATGTATTTCTGTTTTTCTTTAAGCTCAGGATAATGTGATGACATTGTTGAAACAACTGAATCAACTAACTTAAATAAAATTGGTTCTTTAATTTCTAAATTCATTGCAAACTTAGATCCTCTTCTTAAAACTCTTCTAACAACATATCCTCTGCCATCATTTGACGGAATAACACCATCGGCGATTGCAAATGATAACATTCTTATATGATCACATATAACGTTGTATGAAATTTCATTATCCTCATATTTTGAGCTTGAAAATTTTTCGAGATCATTTATGGTTTTTGAGAATAAATCCGTTTTATAATTTGAATCTTTGTTTTGCATAACTGAACAAATTCTTTCTAGTCCAGCACCTGTATCAACATGTTTTTTTGGTAAGTCTTCCATCGAACCATCTTTTTTTCTATTAAATTGTATAAATACAAGGTTCCATAGCTCCCAATAATCTGGAGAATTATTTACCATTTTAGCTTGCTGGTTTTTAGGATCATTGCCTACATAGTAATGAATTTCAGAGCAAGGACCACATGGACCTGTTTCTGCCATTTCCCAAAAATTATCTTTTGCACCAGACCTGATAATGCGCTCAGGAAAAATATCAGTATTATTTTTCCATAAATCAAAAGCTTCATCATCTTCTTCGAAAACTGTAACCCAAAGTCTAGACTTATCTAAATTCCAAACTCTTGTTAAAAGCTCCCAAGACCATTCAATTGCTTCTTTTTTGTAATAATCTCCAAAAGACCAATTACCAAGCATTTCGAAAAAAGTATGGTGAAATCCATCTCGGCCTACTTCTTCTAAATCATTATGTTTTCCACTGACTCGAATACATTTTTGACTGTTAGCTACTCTTAGCTCTTTTGGTACCTCAGTGTCTAAGAAAATACCTTTAAATTGGTTCATACCAGCATTTGTAAATAACAAAGACTTATCTCCAATTGGAAGAACAGGTGCACTGTTTACCCTTTTGTGTTTTTTAGTCTCAAAAAAATGTATGAAAGATTCTCTTATTTCTGCGCTTTTCATTAATAAATTGTTTACTATGAATCTAAACAAATAATATATTCATTAGATGAAAAATAATCTAATACAAACTATTTTATTTTTAGCACTTATGAGCCCAGTTTTATCTCAAGAATCTGAAATAAAAAGTATTGAAGTAGATTCGAAAAATAATGGTACATCAATTTTTCTAAACTCATCAAAGAAAGTTGATTTAGAAAATGTTACAGCTTGGTATTCATCCGAATGGTTTTATGTAACGATATATGGTTCTAAATCTGATAGCTTGAAAATTTCAAGTTTCGAAAATGAAAAAATTAAAAGTGTTGAAGTGAATAATTCTGAAGAGTCAACACAGCTTGCATTTCAACTAAAACATGACATTGATTCTTTTGAAATTGATATTCCAAAAAGAAAAACGATTCGATTTTTGGTTTCAAAAAGTAGAACTATAGATACAATGGATATTGCTGAAAATTCTTTTTTTCAAGAAGATGAAAATGTTGATGAAAAAATTGAAAATTATGAATCAAATAATTTAAGTATTGATAACAAACTATTCATAGCAATTGGGTTTTTAATTTCAGCTGCAGATATAACAAATTCTTCATCTTTTCTAGCTGGAACTATTATTTCGCTTTTATCGATAATTCTATAAATCAATAAACTTATCAGTATATTCAATAAGCTTATTTTTTATTCCCTCTTCGTAAATTGAGTGCCCTGCATCAGGAATAATATGAAGATCAGCCTCTGGCCATGCTTTGTGTAAATCCCAAGCTTGGACAACTGGACATATTATATCATACCTTCCGTGCACAATTACACACGGAATATTGCGTATTTTATCTATGTTTTCAATTAGATAGTTTTCTGTGGGGAACCAGCAATTATTCATGAAATAATGGCATTCTATCCTTGCAAATGCTTCTGCAAATTTTTCATCACCAAAGTCAGAAATAAAATTTTCATCAAGAATTAATCTTACTGAACTACCTTCCCAAGTGCTCCATGCTTTGGCTGCTTCAATTTTTTTTTCATGATTATCGCCTGTCAAAATTTCATAATATGCTTTAAGAAGATTATTTCGCTTATCTTTGTGTATTGGTTTAATGAAGGCTTCCCATTTATCAGGAAAAATATTGTTAGCGCCGGATTGATAAAACCAGTCTATTTCTTTTTTTCGAACTAGGAAAATTCCCCTTAAAATAAGTCCTTTACAAGAAGTAGGATGTTTTTGACTATAAGCAAGCGATAAAGTGCTTCCCCAACTACCTCCAAATACTACCCATTTATCAATATTCAAATAATTTCTTATTTTTTCAATATCACTTACTAAATCCCAGGTTGTATTTTCTTTCAACTCAGCAAAAGGTGTACTTTTTCCACAACCTCTTTGATCAAACATTATTATTCGCCATTTTTTTGGGTTAAAATATTGTCTATAGCTTGAACTTATTCCTCCTCCAGGACCTCCATGCAAAAAGATGACTGGTTTACCATTTTTATTACCTGACTCTTCAACAAAAATAGAATGTAAATTTGATACCTTGAGGTTAAAAGAATTGAAAACTTCAGCTTTTTGATATAGTTCCATATATCAATTTAGCAAAAAAAATATTTTAATATTAATAAAGTTCTTGATGATTATTATGAATTGCTTAATTTTACCTCGATTTTATAGCTATGAAAATTGGAATTTTAAAAGAAAATAAGTTTGGTGAAAAAAGGGTGGCAATTGTTCCTTCATCTGTTTCCGCACTTTCAAAAAAAGGTTATGAATTTTTTGTCGAAAATGGTGCTGGTATATTATCAAACTATTCTGATAACGATTATTCAAACGCTGGAGCATCCATTGTAGATAAAAATTCTATTTTTGAATGTGATATTGTATGTAAAGTTAATTCTCCTGCAGAAGACGAAATTTCATCAATGAAACCAGGAACCCTTTTTATTTCTTTGATTCAAACAATAAAAGAAATTGATTGTGTTCGTAATTTAGCAAGTCAAAAAATATCAGCTTTTTCTTTAAACTTATTACCGAGAACTACCTTAGCTCAAAAAATGGATGTGCTTAGTTCTCAAGCTAACATAGCTGGCTACAAGGCTGTTCTAATTGCATCAAATCATATTGGAAAATATATGCCATTGCTTATGACTGCTGCAGGGACTATTTCACCGTCAAGAACTTTAGTTATTGGAGCTGGAGTTGCTGGTCTTCAAGCAATTGCTACGGCTAAAAGACTTGGTGCTCAAGTAGAAGCATTTGACGTAAGACCAGAAGTAAAAGAGCAAGTTGAAAGTTTAGGTGCTAAATTTGTTGAAGTTGACAGTGAATCAAGTGATGGTGTAGGTTCTGGTGGTTATGCGTCAGAGACAAGCGATGAATACAAAGCTAAACAACAAGAATTAATGAAAGAAAGAGTAGGAAAATCAGATATTGTTATTACAACTGCACTAATACCAAATAGACCTGCTCCAATGTTAATTCCTCAGGATATGGTTGAAACCATGAATCCAGGATCAGTCATTATGGATCTAGCTGCTGAAAACGGTGGTAATTGTGAGTTAACCAAAGAAAATGAGATCGTTAATCATAATGGTGTATTAATCGATGGAAACGCGAATCTTCCAAGTACTATGGCATTCCATTCTAGCCAATTATTTTCAAAAAATATTGAGGCAATAATTGATCATTGTCATACTGAAGAAGGATTTAAATTGAATAAAGAAGATGAAATTATTGATGGAATGCTTTTCATTGAAAATGGTGAACTACGCCATCAGCCAACGAAGGAGGCCATGTAATGCAAATTGATATTGTAAGTTTAATTACAATTTTTATACTCGCTGTTTTTGTTGGTAACGAAATAATTAACAAAGTACCACCTACTTTACACACGCCTCTTATGTCAGGATCTAATGCAATATCTGGAATTGCAATCGTTGGAGCAATCCTTGCGATTTTAGTTGATGCTGGTGATGTGAGTAAATACGTCGGTTTAGCTGCACTTATTTGTGCAACTATAAATGTTGTAGGTGGTTTTTTAGTAACTGATAGAATGTTAAAAATGTTTAAGAAGAAATAAAATGGAGCAAATACAAATAACAAATATACTATATCTCTTTTCAGCCATAGCCTTTATTATGGGTATTAAGAGACTATCGCATCCGAAAACTGCTAGGAGTGGAAATTTATTATCATCCATTGGAATGCTAATTGCTATAGTTGCGACTTTAACTTATCCAGGAAGAGAATTTGATTTCTCATTAATTATTGGCGGTGTTTTGGTTGGAGCAGTAATAGGTATAATATTTGCAACAAGAGTACAAATGACAGAAATGCCTCAAATGGTTGCAATTTTTAACGGCTTAGGCGGTGCTGCATCAGCATTTGTTGCTTCGTCTGAATTTTTATCAAAGCCTGAAAGCCCATTCATAATAGTTTGTTTAAGTGTTTTTATCGGTGCATTGACATTTACAGGAAGTTTTGTTGCTTTCGGAAAACTACAAGGATTTATTTCAGGAAAAGCTGTTACATTTAAAGGTCAACAATTGATTAATGCTGTCATTGCTTTTCTCGCAGTCGTAATGATCTTAGCTCCTGGATTAATATTTGATTCTTCAATTTATATTGGATATTTAAACGCATTTTTTGTTGTAGTAGTCTTAGCATTAATTCTTGGAATAGGTCTTACAATTCCAATTGGTGGTGCAGATATGCCGGTAGTCATTTCCCTATTAAATTCTTATTCTGGTATAGCAGCTGCTGCGACTGGCTTTTTGATCAGCAATAACGCACTAATAATCAGTGGTTCTCTTGTAGGTGCATCAGGTTTAATATTAACAAATATAATGTGTAAAGGCATGAATCGTTCTCTTGCTAATGTTATTTTTGGAGCAGTAGGCGCAGAATCGTCAGTAGGTAGTTCTGATGGTAAAGAAATGAGCATTAAAAGCTACTCTACTACTGAAGCAGCAATGATTCTAGATGCCGCAGAAAAAATTATCATTGTACCAGGATATGGTTTAGCAGTTGCCCAAGCCCAGCATGTTGCAAGAGAAGTTGCAGAAACACTTGAAGCAATGGGCAAAAAAGTTTTATATGCTATTCATCCTGTTGCTGGAAGAATGCCTGGACATATGAATGTTTTATTAGCTGAAGCAAATGTATCTTATGATGTTCTGAAAGATTTAGATGAAGTTAATCCTGAATTTGAAGATTGTGATGTTGCATTAATTCTTGGTGCAAATGATGTTGTGAATCCTGCAGCGAGACATGATCAAGCAAGTCCAATTTACGGCATGCCTATATTAAATGTCGATAAATCTAGAACTGTAATCATAAATAAAAGAAGTATGAATCCTGGATTCGCTGGTGTTCAGAACGAATTATTTGGTTATGATAATTCCATTATGGTTTTCGGTGACGCAAAAGATATGCTCAATGATTTACTTAAAGAAGTAAAAGAATTATAATTTTTTTATAAAAATTCTCTATATATATTAAAAGATGTCAAAATCATCACTCTACGATATTGCAAATGAATTTGAGCAAGCTTTAGAAAATCTCTTAGATCATGAAGATTCTAATTTAATTGATAATATTGAGAAAATTGAAGGTGAATTCAAATTTAAATCAACAAATGTTGCAAAATATATTCGAAATCTTGAACATTTAGTAAGTGGTATTAAAGAGATAGAAAATAATCAAAAAGAAAGAAGAAATTCTTTAGAGAAAAAAATTGATAGACTTAAAGACTATCTTAAAGATAACCTTGAAAAGACAAATACTGAAAAAATTGAAAGTGAAGATATTGTTATTTCCATTTATAAAAATCCAATAAAGTTAAATATCTTAAATGAAGATTTAATTCCAGAAAAATATTTTTTATTCAAAGAAAATAAGGTTGTTAATAAAGAAAAAATTAAAGAACAGCTTAAAAATGGAATAGAAGTTCCAGGATGTGAGCTAATTCAAGAAAAAAGGGTTAACATAAAGTAAATGATAAGCGCTATTGCTAGAAAAAGAATGTTATTTCTAAGGGTATCAATAATCTCATTGGCTTTGCTTTCATATTTTTTTATAGAATTTAGAGCATTTACATTAGAACTTAGTGTAGAGCAATCTTTACAATTCAGTGTTATTGGATTTATTTTACTGATTTTTGGGTGTTTTGGTAGAATCTGGGCATCACTTTACATTGAGGGAAACAAGACAAAAAATTTAATTACAAATGGGCCATTCATGATGGTAAGAAATCCATTATATTTTTTTAGTCTGATGATCTTAATTGGTTTTTGTTTCGCTTTAAAATCTTTATTTCTGCCAATTGGTTTAATTTTAATTTTTATAGTTTTTCATGTTCCAACGATTGCGAATGAAGAAAGGAAATTGAGAGATATACATGGGGAACTTTTTGATGATTATGTGCGCTCAACTCCGAGGTTAATTCCAAACATCTTTAAGTATAAAAAACCTATAACATCTGATAGGGTTAATATAAAAATTAAAAGAATTAATGGTGTTTTATTAGAAGTGATAGGCTATATATTTACTTATACTTTTATAGATCTATTATACTTTATACTAAATTAATTCCTTTTCTCGAAGCATACTTATTAGTTCTTCACTTTTGTATTCAACATTAAAAATTTCATAACTGTTATCTTTTAAATGAAATAATGTTTGACTACCAACTTCAAGACCATAATATCTTTCAAGAATATATCTATAAAATGTCAATTGAAGTGAATAATGATTGAAATTACAGTCATCAAGGTGCTTTGATGACTCCATTATCCCCTTCTTATTTCTAAAAGAATTTTTATCAATTCTTTTATTCGTTTTCCAATCTACTAAATGGTACATATCCTGTTCACTATTATAAACCAAAACATCAATAGTTCCTGCGATACCTAGCTCTTTTGAAAAAACAATTACTTCTGAATAAAAAGTATTGTTAGGATTTTTTTGCTTTTCTTTAACCCAATTGGCTCCCAAAATTGACATTTTATGCTTAGGATCTTGATTTTTTTTGATAAACATTTCAAGTTCGTTATGAACAATTGTTCCTCTCTCTGCTCCTTTGCTCCAATCTTTAATAACTTGATCAATTGTTTTGCCACTGTATTTTGGATTAGTATTAATTAATTTTTGTGCCACTCTTTGCTTATCAAACTTTTCAAAAAAAAGATGAATAAATTCTGTAACGCTTTGGAAACTAAACTTAGGATTCTCTGCTAAAATGTATCTATGATTTTTTTGATCTAAATCTATATCATTTTTAAATAATTCATTCATTTTAACCTTCCCTAAGAATATCTTCTTTATCTGTATCTCTTAGTCGATTTACTCTTCTTCTTGTTATTCTTCTTTGATAAAAACCTAATGTCCAAGCTAATAACAATAAAATTGGTATTATTATTCTCTCAGGATTATCAGAATTAATAGTAAAGTATAATAAAAAAAGTGCTGTTAGTAGCTGAATAAAAAATTGTAAAGAATTAACAATTTTTAGTTTATTCATTACGCTCCAAGCAGATCAAGTACTAGTCTAATTACCTGTCCGGAAGCACTATTTTTTTGAATATAACTTCTATTTTCAACTTTATAAGAAGTACCTGCTACATCGAAATGTGCCCATGGAATATCTTTTCCAACAAAGGCTTTTAAAAATGCTGCACCAGCAATAGTGCCAGCTTGCCCGGGAGATCCAAGATTTTTGACATCAGCAACGTCAGATTTTACTTGATCGCAATATTCATCCCATAAAGGAAGTTGCCACACATGCTCACCAGTATTATCAGATGAAACTTTAATATTCTCTACTAAAGTTTCATTATTACTCATTAAACCAGTAGCTATATGACCAAGTGTTATGACAACGGCACCAGTTAAAGTTGCAAAATCTAAAATATATTCCGGATCATAATGCTTGCTAGCATATGATAGTGCATCTGCCAAAATAAGTCTTCCTTCAGCATCTGTATTTAATACTTCTATTGTTTTACCGTTATAAGCTGTTAGAATATCTCCTGGTCTTATGGCAGAACCACCAAGCATATTATGTGTTGACGGAACAATTGCGACAACATTCATTTTTGGTTTCAAGCTTGCTATTGCATTCATCGCACCAAAAACAACTGCTGAACCGCACATATCGAATTTCATTTGATCCATATTAAGGCCAGGCTTCAAGGAAACTCCACCAGTATCAAAAGTCAAACCCTTGCCTACTAGGATAACCGGTTTCTCTTCTTTTTTTCCACCATTATATTCCATTATAATAAATTTTGGAGGCTCGTTTGTTCCTTGAGCTACTCCTGCAAAAGATCCCATTCCCATTTTTGTAAATTCTTCTCTATCAAAAATGGTAACTTTCATTCCACCTTTTTTTCCAACCTCTTTAGCAAAATTAGCTAATTTTGATGGTGTAGCTATATTTCCAGGATGGTTTCCTAAGTCTCGTGAATCGCAAACAGCGCTAGCAATAATAGCTCCTTTCTTTGCTGCATCTTCATTGCAAGATCCAACCATTGTAATTGATTTTAAATGATATTTACCTCTTTCGTCAGTTAAGTAGTTTAAAAATCTATAACTTGATAAGATCAGTCCTTCAGAGAATGCTTGGCAATAATATTCACCTTCATCTGTTATCGGACATTCAACTGCTACTTCATCATACTTATTATTGATTGCATAAGTGATAATCTCCCCCGCAGCTCTTCTAAAATTTTCTGGTGTTTTCTTTGATGAATGTCCCAAACCATAATAAACAATTCTAGAGTTGCTATCAATTTCAAAAGCAAGCTCTCCCACCTTACCAGTTTTATTTTGAGATTCAAATAATGCTTTTAAATCTTTATCCATTTTATCAGAAAATGTCGGTACAGCTACCATTCCGAACTTTTCATCATTTAAATCTTTATGATTTTTTAAAAAATTTAATTTTTTTATATGTGCCATTTCTTTTCCTTTAGACTTTTAAGTTATGTTTAAAACTTTTTAATTTTCCTTCACTATCTTTAACAACTGCAACAAAAGTTATATCTGCGGTACATGCCAGTCTTTTACCATGTTCTTTACTTTCAGCATAAGCTTTCACTTGAATTTTTACTGAAGTAGAACCAGTACCAATGACAGTTGATTTACATTTTACCCAATCACCCAAAAAAACAGGTTCTCTAAATTCAACTTTATCCAAAGCTCTTGTAACAGCACCCCATGCATCTGTTTTCTCAAGGAATTCCGATGATGCTTTTGCTGCTGCAAGATCTAACCAGGCAAGCATATATCCACCAAAAAGTGTACCAGCTGTATTAATATGGTTAGGTTGAACTAGCTCTGAGTATTCTGATATAGTATTCACGAGGATAATTTAAAGAAAAAAGATACTTTTTTTTAAACTTTATTTCAAAAAATTATTAGAATTGTTCTTCTTCTGTTGAACCACTCATTGCACTGGTATTTGAATCTCCCATTATACAATTATTTACAGCATCAAAATATCCTGTACCAACCTCTTGCTGATGAGCTGAAAAGGTATAACCCTTATCTTGATCAGAAAACTCTTTTTCTTGAAGTTCAACATATGCTGTCATTCCATCTTTCATGTATTTTCTTGTTAGATCAAACATACCATGCCACATTGAATGTATGCCAGCTAAAGTTATAAATTGAAATTTATATCCCATAGCACCTAGTTCCCTCTGAAATTTTGCAATTGTAGCATCATCTAAATTAGCTCTCCAATTAAATGATGGAGAACAATTATAAGCTAACATTAATTCAGGGTGATCCTTTTTAATTGATTCAGCAAAATGTTTTGCCTCTTCTAAGTTTGGTTTTCCTGTTTCACACCATAACAAGTCTGAATATGGAGCGTAAGATAAACCTCTTGAAATAGCTTGATCAATTCCTGATTTCACTCGATAAAATCCCTCTGAGGTTCTCTCTCCTGTGACAAATTCAGCATCTCTCTCGTCAACATCTGATGTTAATAATTCTGCTGCATTGGCATCAGTTCTAGCAACAAGTAAAGTTGGAACATTCAAAACATCGGCAGCTAATCTAGCTGAAACAAGTTTATTAATAGCTTCTTGTGTAGGTACTAATACTTTTCCCCCCATGTGACCACACTTTTTGACGCTAGCAAGTTGATCTTCAAAGTGGACTCCTGCTGCACCAGCCTTGATCATGCTTTTCATAAGTTCAAATGCATTAAGAACACCACCAAATCCAGCTTCAGCATCAGCAACAATTGGGGTGAAAAAATCAAAGTTGGGTTCCCCATTTGTATTCATCCACTCAATCTGATCAGCTCTTTTAAATGAGCTATTAATTCTTTTAACTAAAGAAGGAACAGAGTCAGCAGGATATAAAGACTGATCAGGGTACATTGCTTCTGCATTGTTATTGTCAGCAGCCACTTGCCAACCCGAAACATATATTGCTTTTGCACCAGCTTTGACACCTTGTACAGCTTGTCCTCCACTTAATGTTCCTAAACAATGAACATAATCTTCGTTGTGAAGCATCCTCCAGAGCTTTTCAGCACCCACTCTTGCTAAGGTGTATTCAGGCTGTAATGAGCCTCTAAGCTTAACAACTTCTTCAGCAGAGTATGGTCTTTTTACATAAGTCCATCTTTCATTCATCTCCCAATCATTTTTTAAATCTTGTACTTGCTCATTCAAATTCATTATAGTTCCTCATATGCTTTTAATGTTAAAAATTCATCTACTTCATCAGATAGAGTTATATCCTCAAAAATTGATTTTGCTCTTTCAAATTTTCCTAAATGAAATGAATCATCACCAATTTCTTTCTTTACATTTTTAATCTCTTCCTCTAAACATAATTTAAATAATTCTTCATCTACAACCTTCCCATTGCTTAAAATATTTCTATTTTTAATCCATTGCCAAATAGATGTTCTAGAAATTTCTGCTGTAGCAGCATCTTCCATCAATCCATAAATTGCAACGCATCCTAATCCTGATATCCATGCTTCGATATACTTTAACGAAATACGAATATTAGATCTTAAGCATTCTTCAGTACTTGCACCTTTACAACCGTTTAATAGTTGACTAGATGAGATTTGTATATCTTTCTGAAAATCAATTTGATTCTTTTTTGAACCAATCTCATTATCAAAAATGTCGTTTACATAATTTGCTAAACCTGGGTGCGCAATCCAGGTTCCATCATGCCCATTTCTAATTTCAAACATTTTATCATTTCTGACTTTCTGTAATATTAAGTCATTTTCAACTTGGTCTTTTGATGGTACAAATGCAGCCATTCCACCCATAGCAAAAGCACCTCTTTTGTGACATGTATTGACAAGTAATGACGAATAAGCAGTTAGAAATGGTTGATTCATTGTAACTAAATTTCTATCTGGAAGTATTTTTTCAGGATAATTCTTTAATGTTTTTATAAAACTAAAAATGTAATCCCATCTTCCACAATTAAGACCAATAATATGGTCTTTTAAATGATAAAGAATTTCTTCCATTTGAAAAACAGCTGGAAGTGTTTCAATTAAAAGAGTGACTCTAACTGTACCTCTTTCTAATTTTAATTCGTCTTCGCAATATGAAATAATTTCACTCCATAATTTTGCTTCTTTATATGATTGTAACTTTGGAATATAAAAATATGGTCCCAAACCAAATCGCTCTAAAACTGAATGATTATGATATAAATACATAACAAAATCTACTAGTGCTCCATAAAGTTGAGTTTCATTACATGAAATATGTTTTTCTTTTAAATGTAGTCCTCTTACTCTACACATAAGCGTAGCTGGATCTTCATTTAAAGTATATAGCTTATTTTTAACAGGGTGATTGAACGTAATTGTTCTGTGAGCTGCATCCCTCATATTAATTAAGCCATTTTCAATATTTTTCCAGGTTGGTGAAAGAGAATCTTCAAAATCTGCCATAAATACATTAACATTAGCGTTTAATGCGTTAATAATCATTTTTCTGTCAACTGGACCAGTAATTTCAACTTTACGATTTAAAAGATTTTCAGGGATAGGTCTTACTTTCCAAGAAGAGTTTCTTATTTCTTCCGTTTCGCTTAAAAAATCAGGTAAAATTCCTGAATTTACTTTCTCTTGATACTCTACTCTTTGTTCGAGGAGTGAGTCGATTTCACGGTTAAATTTTAAATGAACTTTTTCTAATAAAGCATTCGCTTCTTCTGAAAAAATTTTTTTTCCCTCAACTGAAATATCTTTTGAAAATTTTAAAATGTTATTTTCTCCCCAAAAATGAAACCTTAACCTAGGTATATTTAAAGGTAATTTCAATTTTAAAATCAGAGATTTTTAGCTATTGCTTCGCCTTCAGCTATATCAACTTTAGAAAAAACATATGCACCTAGTATAAATAAAATCATTATTGATAATAATCCATATCTAGCTGCAGTGATTTCATCATCGAAGTTATTACTTAAAATTAATGTAACTGATCCCATAAGAATGGGGCCAAAAACTGCAGCAAATTTTCCTAACATATTGTAAAAACCATAAAATTCTGCAGCTTTATTTTCAGGAATGATCCTAGAATACAAACTTCTACTAATTGATTGAATTCCCCCTTGAAAACATCCAATTAGAAATGCAACAATGTAAAACTGAGCAACATTTTCAACAAAGAATCCACAAATAATGATTACAACATAACCTAAAATTCCTAAATATATACCATTTTTTAAGCCAATATAATTTGAAATCTTGATATATATTAAGGTTGCTACAAAAGCTACCAGCTGAATTAATACAAGTGCTCCAATTATATCTCCTGTTGAAAATTCTAGAGTTGATGCAAAAGCTGCAGCCATCCTTACAACCGTATCAACACCATCAATGTATAACCAATAAGCTAAAAGGAAAGTAGCTACGACTTTTAACTTTTTAATATCTTGAAAGGTATTTTTAAACTGAATTATTCCATTTTTTACAGAATCTTTTATACTTTCTTTTTCATTAACTTTTTCTTCCTTTACAAAAACTAATAAAGGTATTGAAAAAACTGCCCACCAAATTGCTACAGAAATAAAAGAATATTGAGTTGCCTCAACAACGCTACTTAGACCAAAAAAAGATGGAAAATTTACCATTGCAGCATTTATGATAACTAAAATTCCGCCACCAAGATAACCTAGAGAAAAGCCTAAAGCTGATACTTTGTCAATGTTATTATCATTCGAAATTGATGGAAGCAATGAATCATAGAAAATATTTGCACCAGAAAATCCTATTGTTGAAAAAATGTAAACTAGTAATGCAATGGGCCACATTCCTTGAGCAATAAAACCAAGTCCCAATGTCATTACTGCGCCTAAAAATGCAAAGAATATTAAAAACTTTTTCTTAAAACTACCCCTATCTGCAATCGCACCTAAAATCGGAGCCAACAAAGCAACAATAATCGAGGCAATAGAATTCCCTAAGCCCAAATAAAATGTGCTTAATGAAACATTATCAGGATTTGACCAGTATTCTTGAAAAAAGATTGGGAAAAAACCTGCCATGACAGTTGTAGCAAATGCAGAATTAGCCCAATCATATAAGGCCCAGCTGTAAATTTGTTTTTTACTCATTATCCTTTTCTTAGAGAAAACTTAATGGTTATACCTTTTAAATCAAATGAATCCCTAAGCTGATTATGTAAATATCTTAAATACTGAATTGAAATGAGCTTAGGGTAATTACTAAAAAGTGCAAATATTGGAGGTGAATACTGAACTTGTTCAACAAATTTTATTTTAATTGATTTTCCTTGAGCTGCAGGAGGAGGATAATTTCTTACAGATTTTTCAAGCCATTCATTTAATTTTTTTGTGGATAGCTTTTCATTTTGTTTTTTAAAAACTTCCCAAGTTTTCTCTAAAACATTTGAAATTCTTCTTTTTGTTAAAGCTGATACAAAAATTATAGGATAATGCTGAAGATCTTTAAACTCATTGTACATATTTTCTTTATATAAATCTGCTGAAATATCTTTTTCACTAGTTAGATCCCATTTGTTGACAAGAATAACCATTCTTTTACCTTTTTTTATTACTTCTTTAGCAATTGACTTTTCTTGTTTAGTAAACCCTTTCTCAACATCAACTACCAACAAAACAATATTAGATCTAATAAGTGAGTCCATAGCTCTTAATGAACTATAAAATTCAATATCATCATCTACTTTACTTTTTTTTCTTAGACCCGCAGTGTCAACAATTTTAACATTTTTTCCATGCCATTTTATTGTCGAATCAATTGAATCTCTTGTTGTGCCAGCGATATTCGAAACAATTGCTTGATCTTTTTGAATAATAGCATTCAAAAGAGATGATTTACCAACATTTGGCATTCCAACAATGGAGATTGAGTAGTCTTCTTTTAAATCATTTTCAATGTTCGAAAAATCAAATTCATCTAAAAGAATATCCAGTACATCTCCAATTCCAGACCCATTTAATGCTGATATTGGTGTGGGTTTCTCAAGACCCAAATCAAAGAATGCGTTTATCCTCTCACTATGTGAAGGAACATCACATTTATTTACTGCCAAAACAGATTTTTTTCCTGATTTTCTTACAAGTTTCGATAAAAATTGGTCATTAGGATTTAAACCTTCCTTTCCATCAACTAAGAAAATTAACCCATCACATTCAGCAAGTGCTTGAGATATTTGTTCTTTAATTTTTTTATTAAAAATATCTTCGTCTGAACTTACAAAGCCTCCAGTATCAATAATGTCAAATTCCTTTGAAAGCCACTCTGCAGAAGCATAAATCCGATCCCTAGTTACTCCTTCGAGTTGATCAACAATTGATGTTCTTTTACCAGCTAATCTATTAAAAAGAGTAGATTTTCCAACGTTAGGTCTTCCAATTATTGCAATCTTTGGTTTTTTTGCCATACTGAAAGATTATACAACTATGATTTTAGTTGTGCTATAAATTATTTTAGCGAAGATATCAAAAGCTCTACCCATAGAAAGAAAGAGACTACAACAGAATATTGAAATGGGGGTCTTCTGTTTGATAGTTTAGGATTTTGTAATCTTACATAGTAATGCCAAATTCTCAAAAAAACGAACAGCCATGAAAGCGAGAGATTAAGAATAGTTACATGATTTAGATTATAAGCTAGCAAACAGTAAAAATAAAAAATTAAGGGTGTTTCAAATAAATTTTTATATAGTTCTCTAGAACTTTGAATATCATTTGGAATTTCTTGCCATGAAGGGGTGAATTTCATCCATTTATAATCTAATTCATTATTTTGAATAGACTTTTTTATCAAGAAAGCATTTAATGCTATGTGAAAATATGTAAGAAAAACTAATGCAAATACTGGAAGTAAAATTTGAAATGAATTCAAAATTATTGTCCTAAATAAACTCTAAGTGGTTCGCTTCTAGTTTTATGTGCAAGTCTACGAATAGCTTTTTCCTTTATTTGTCTTACTCTCTCTCTTGTTAAACTGAATTGTTCTCCAATTTCATTTAGAGTAAATGAACGATCTCTATTTATACCAAAATACATTTCTATAACAGATCTCTCTCTTTCAGTAAGCGTGCTTAATGCAGAAGCTATTTCTTCTTTCATAGATGTATCCATAACTTTATTGTCTGGATCTTTTTCCTGCTCATCTTCAATTACATTAATCAATGAACTATCTTCTCCTTCTGCAAATGGAGCATCCAAAGAACTATGTCTCCTAGAATATTGTAAAGCATTAAAAACTTCTTCCGATTTAACATCTAACTGGTGACTAATTTCTTCAACCTTTGGAGGGCGACCCATTTCAGCTTCTAACTTTTCAGCTGCTTTGGTTATCTTTGTAATTGTACCAACTCTGTTAAGAGGAAGTCTGATTAACCTTCCTTGCTCTGCTAAAGCTTGCAGAATGGCTTGTCTAATCCACCAAACAGCATAGGAAATAAACTTAAATCCTCTGGATGGATCAAACCTTTTAGCAGCTTTGATTAAACCTAAATTTCCTTCATTAATTATATCAGATAATGATAATCCATTACCTTGATACTTTTTGGCAACAGAAACAACAAATCTTAGGTTCGCTTCAACTAACTCTTTCATTGCATACTTATCACCTTTGGCGATTAAAACTGCCAACTCTACTTCTCTATCAGGTGAAAGTGGTTCATATTGTGATATTTCAGATAAATACATACTTATCGTACCACTGGCAACTTTAGAACGTTTGATTCTTTCATCCGCTCTTCCTAAAGCCTGTTTTCTCTTTTCTGCCTCAGCTTCTAACTGCTCAATTTCAGCAGCTAATTCATCAGGATTAGTTTCTTCAATATTTTGCAGTTCTTTTTGTAATTGTTTTTTAGATAATTTTTTAGCCAATTGATTAGTCCTTTTGATAGAAAATAATTGTTTTCACAGCCCAAAATTTACCAAAATTTAATATATTTCCAAATTCTTTAATTATGGTAATTTTTTTAATGCAGATTTAAGGTTTTCATGTTGAAAATTATAGCCACTAGCAGATATTTTTTCAGAAGAAGTTTTAGGGCCATATAAAAGCATTTCACTCATGTCTCCAAGAGATTTTATTAAAGAAATAGGTAAAAATAGAGTCCAAGGAAAAAATCCAAAATAATTTTTTGCCAAAATTTGGTAGAAATCTTTGTGATTGGTCAAATTTTTACCAATAACGTTATAGATACCATCAAATTTGTTTTCAATTGAATAATAAATAAATCCAACAACGTCATCTAAGTGAATCCAAGGAAAGTAATAGTTTTTATTTCCAGGA
The DNA here is from genome assembly GCA_902629855.1 of uncultured Fidelibacterota bacterium. Classification (GTDB taxonomy): domain Bacteria; phylum Fidelibacterota; class Marinisomatia; order Marinisomatales; family Marinisomataceae; genus Marinisoma. The sequence continues at coordinate 28,762 of CACOSI010000003.1, read as the reverse complement.
TTTGGGATGGAGAAAATTGTTGGGAGCGCAAGTAGTAAAGTAAACTTTCTTGTCAACACAACACCTATTCTAATTTGAAGTATGCTTATATTATCAAATATATTAAATACCTCACAGGATTGTTCATTCTTTTGACAAACATCAGCTAAAAAAGAATCACCAATTTTAGAATTTTCATCTACACTTTCATTGCTATATTTCGCATCTTTCCTACCGTAGATTCCAACAGCAGAGGCATTAATTAGCTGATTTGGAACTATTTCATTATTTTTACAAAAATCAAATAATTTTGAAGTGATTTCAACCCTACTATCTAAAATTCTTTTTTTAGCTGATCTAGTCCATAATTGAGCAACATTTTCTCCACTGAGCTTGATAACGACTTTTACTGAGCTCAATAATTCAGGATTTATAGTTTCCCAATCTACAAATGTAGCATTTTTGATAATATTTTTTTTATTAATGTTTCTTGTGAGAATGAAAACTTTATATCCATTTTTTATCAAAATATGTGATAGACGTTTTCCTATAAAACCAGTACCACCAGCAATTAGAATATTCATTTCTTATTAAGAGAAGCTACTACTTTTTTAATTTTCTCTTGAGTTTGAGAACTAAACCAATTATCAATAAGTATTTGATAGTCAAAACTTGTTTCTTTGTTTAAAGACTTTTTCAACCTTACAAAAGGTTCTCCTGCATCAATATAAAACTTTGCAAGTTTTATAGCTTTTGAATATGCTTTGTCAGTTGCCTTTTTTTTACTAGTAAATCTATTACCTACAATCTCATTTATTAATCCCTTTTCAAGAGCTTGTTTTGGAGTATACATTCTGCATTGAGTTGCAACTTCAAAAAGGTTATCCTTGCTTATAGTGTGGGAGATTATTTTTAACATATCTGGAGGAAGATCAATACCAATAGCCATCTCATTTAACCCCATTCTATGCATACCATGCATCCCATATCTGTAGTCAGATGCTAAAGCAAGAAGACAACCACCAGCAATAGCATGGCCACCTACAATACTTATTACAGGGCCAGGAAACTCTTTACAAGCAACTAAAAGCTCACGCAAGGTTTTAAAAATAATTGATACTTCACTAGCTTTTTTTGCTGCAAGTAAATCTTTAAGATTTAAACCTGCGCTAAATACTTTTTCGTTTCCCATAATGATAACTGCTTTACAGTCGTCATAGTTTAATTCTTTGATAATTTCTTTGGCGCGATCAACACTTAAAACATTTGGACCTTTTTTTCCCAAATTGATGGTTTTAATATCATTCTCAACAAAAACTTTCATTTATTTTCTCCCAAAAAATCATTCTTAATTTCTTTAAATACTTCAACGCTTTTCTGATTAATAAAATCAAAGCAAACCATTGTCATTTTACAAGAAAGTGAACATTCATCTTCATTTTCAACAAATAAACCATATTCATAATCAAAACTTTTCCCACCTACTCTTGACACAGAAAGGCCAATGGTCATTTTTTTTGGATGCTTAATTTGTTTAATAAATTCAAAACTCATTGATGCAACTATAAAAGGAAATTGATCTATATCATATGGCTTTAAACCAATTTCTGAAGCATGTCGAACCCTTGCATCCTCAAAATATGTCACTGCGGTTCCGTGATTAATATGACCTAGCATGTCCTCATCATACCATCTGGTTTCTATTTCGTAAAAATGTTTAAAATTTTCTTTTTTCATCAATCTATCAAAAATTTTGGATTATTTTTTGGAAAAATACATTCTTCTTTTTTCCCAAACCAGCTATATCTTCTTTTTGCAACAAAGTCATATACTTTATCTGCTAAAAAATTTGGTATAAAGTAAAATAAAAATCTTAATGGGCTTTGCAATTCCTCTAACACTACAAAGGCAGCCTTTGATTTTGAAAAAATTTCATTATTCCTTTTAACAATTACAGTATCAAGATTTAAAATTACTTCTTCGTCAAGATTTGCTTTTGCATATTGTGATTGAAGAGGACTGAAATGAAGAATATTTTTTTTATCTAGTTTTAAAAGAGTATTTATTTGCCAAGAACATAGTAAACAAATTCCATCGTAATATATTACAGTTTTGGTTTTCATTAGAATAAATAAGGTATAAAAAATGGCGTTTTTCTTTTGTATTCGTGATGATCATCAAACCTTGATAAAGACTTTTCTATTTTAATCATATTTGGTATCCAAACCGCAATTATGAATAAAAGTAAAACTGCTGTAGGTATCCACCATTGCGATGATTCCACTACAAGCAATAAAAAGCTTAAATAAATTAAAAGTTCTCCAAAATAATTTGGATGTCTGCATTGCTTCCAGAATCCATCTTTGATAAGCCCAGAATTATTTTTTAAAAAGATAAATTTTTGCATATCGGATACAAAATGATAAAAGACTCCAATCGAAAATATGAAAATAGAAATAACTATAATTAAATTTGAAGCTTGATGGCTATTAGATGTAATAATATATGCTGGAGCCCAATAAAGTATTAAGCCAATAAAAATTAGCATCGCATAAGGAAAACCAACTTTGGATTCCCATGTTTTATCTGGAAAAATATAACTTTTGAGAACCCACATTATCCCATAGGATCCATGTAAACACAGATAAATCCAAGCTGTAATATTATCTTGTTGGTTGTAAAGATAAATGAGATATAATACCAAGGCCCATGTTATACCTTTTGCGAAATCAATAATATATTTTTGCTTAACGCGCATAGCAAAAAAATGGGATTAATAAAATAGTCATAACAATTAAAATTGTAAAAAATGATTTTTTATAGAATGTCGTTAATTCTTTTTTATCTCTCACTATTTTCTGGTCTCCATGATATCATTCCTCCATCAACATTAACCGCTCGAAAATTGTTAGCGTTCAAAATGTCTTTACCAACATTCGATCTTTGACCACTGCGACAAACCACATAAATAGTTTCATTTTTAAACTGATTTAATTCGTCCAGTCTCGATTGAAGCTCTTGAATTGGAATCAATATTGCATTTTCAATGTGACCTAATGGACCGAAGTACTCCTCTTCTGTCCTAACATCAAGGACAATTGTATTTTTGTCAAGAATACTTGATTGAAATTCTTCCATCATAATAACGTCTTTATTTTTTGAACACATCATCAATGAAAAAGTTAATATAAAAAAAATTATTAAAAATTTATTTTTCATCATTTTGCTTTTTCCTTATGTATCTTTTAATTGTTAAAAAATTGAAAACTGTTCCAAGAATAACAAAAATTGTCATTAGTATGATAGTACTTTTCATTTTATGGTGCTATCCAATTTGCTGAAATTTCTTTATTACTAAAATCAAATTTAATTCTTTTGTGTCCACTGTACTTTAGTTCAAGAAAATCAATTTTTAAAAAATGTATCCTAATAATAACAAAGTTTTTATAGCCAATTTTTGACTGCTCTGGAGTTGGATTTTTAAATTTAAAATCATCAGGAATATTTGCATGATAGCTTTCTAACATTGTTGATGGACTATAAGGTCCCAAATAACATCTTTTTGAGGATTCAGTTAATGAATTCCATCGATCTAATGTTTCTTTATTATTATGAATAATTTCTACTTTGCCAGATATTCTAGCTTGAATTTTATTGTCTGAACAATAAAACATTGCTTCAACATAATTATTTTGATTGAGTTCGTTTATTTTTGGACTTCTAATATCTGAATGACAATCAATATTTCTATTATTTAAAGAAAAATCTCTTAGCACAACTGTTCTAATATTAGGTTTTGTATTTGAACTTGATCCTAATGCAAAAATTCTGAAAGAATGTTTTGAATCTTTCAATGCATCTTTCATAAGGCTCTTTAAATCATCTAGTTTTTCTTGAAATTCTTTTTTCATTAAATGTTTTGTGTTTTTTAAAATTTATTATATATTTATTCGAATTTAACAAAAATAATGAGGTATAATACATGGACTTTACAACGTTTACGTTTTTTGTAACAAATATGGCTTTACTAGCAGCCGGTCTTTTTCTATGGTTAGAAAGAGATAATGTAAACCCTAAATGGAAAACTGCTTTATCAGTTTCTGGTATGGTTTGCTTTATAGCTGCAGTTCATTACTATTATATGAGGGGTAACATGGACGCAACCGATGTTGTATCAATTAGATACATTGACTGGTTAATTACTGTTCCTCTTCAAATGGTCGAATTTTACATTGTTCTTGCTGCTGTTACAGCTGTAAGTGCAGGTGTATTACACAGACTTTTAGGTTTTTCTGTTTTAATGTTAGTCGGGGGTTACCTCGGTGAAACTGGTGTAGTTGCAGCAATTAGCCCTACTGTTGGATTTGCAATTGGTATGGTATGCTGGGGACTTATGCTAAGAGAAATCTGGTCAGGTGAAGCTGCTGAAGTTAACGCTAAAGCAAGTGCTGCAGGTCAGTACGCTTTCGACGGAATGAAAAAAATTGTAACATTTGGATGGGCAATCTATCCTTTAGGTTATTTCCTAGGATACTTTACTACAGGTGGAGTAGATATGGATGTAACTAATCAAGTTTACAATTTAGCTGATTTTGTAAATAAAATTCTTATCGGTATGATTGTTTACGCTGCTGCTAAGATGGATACAAAATAATTCATTTAAAAAATGATAAAAAAAAGGCCTTCTTTTGAAGGCCTTTTTTTTAGAATAAATTACTAAGTCTATTTTTTTCAATAGATTGCTTTGCCATTACTGACAGAGAAATAACAGCTAACTCTAGTAGCTTAAATCTTTTATCTTTTGTATACCCTTTTTTGTATCTGAAAAAAATTTGTTGAGCTATCACAGCAATTTTGAACAAACCAAACACATAATAGAAAATTGGATTATCTATTTTGGTATTTGACTTTAACATATATTCATGTAAAAATTCTTCTCTAGTTGGGTTTCCTTGAAGAGTGGTAGCACTTAACTGAAATAGTTTTAATTCTGGTAAATCATCATTATCAACCCAATAACCCAGTGAAGTTCCTAGATCCATAAGAGGATCACCAATAGTAGCCATTTCCCAATCGAGAATAGCATTTATTCTTGAAAAATTTTCTTTATCCAATACAATATTGTCGTACTTGAAGTCATTATGAATAATAGATGCTTTAGATTCCATGGGAATATTATTTTTTAACCATTTTGCTACAAATTCCATATTATCAATAGTACTTGTTTTGGAATGGTAATATCTTTTGATCCATCCATCAACTTGTCTTTGATTATAACCATTAATTTTTCCTAAATCGGTAAGATTTGCAGCTTTTATGTCAACATTATGAAGTGTTGAAAGTGTATTAATCATTTGCTTTGATATTTCTCGAATAATCTTTTTTCCAGGGGAGTTTTCTTCTGATAAATTAGGCCTTATGATATTTCCTTTAACTCTCTCCATTAAGTAAAAAGTGGAACCAATTATACTTTTATCGTCACAGAAATGATATACTTTAGGTACTAAATCGAACTGAGACTTTAGATTTTTTAAAACAGTAAATTCTCTTAACATGTCGTGACCACCCTTGAGGCTTTCAGCTCCAAATGGTGGTTTTCTTAGGATGTATTCTTTGCTACCGGATGTTAATAAATACGTAAGATTTGAGTAGCCACTTGGAAATTGATTGACATCATTTAAATCAAAATTATTTTTTAACAAATATTTTTTAAGTTTTACTAAGTCTAATTCTTCCCCATTTCTTACCTTTTTTGGTAAATCTTCTGAAAATGTAGAGGATTTTCTCTTATTATTTAATTTTGATGCTAAATAGAAAAGTTTAAGCTTTAATGGTACTTTTAGCTTTAAGCTAAACATTTTACTTTGAATATTTTTTTAATATTTCTTTTGCAACTCTAGACTTATGAACCTCGTCAGCACCATCATAAATTCTCGCTGACCTTTCATGCCTAAATAAAGCTGCTATTGGAGTATCATCCGTCATACCTAATGCTCCGTGAACCTGAAGAGCTCTATCTAAAACATTTTGCATAACTTGTGCAACATAAAACTTGATTGTTGATATTTCTACCTTGGCTTTATAAGCGCCATATTCATCAATTTTTTTAGCAGCATCAAGAACTAATAATCTAGACGCATTTATTTCTGCTCTTGATTCGGCTATCCAATTTTGAATTGTTTGTTTTGAAGATAATGGTTTTCCAGGCATAAGATCTCTGCTTGCTGCTCTTTCACACATCATTTCGAAAGCTTTTTCGCATTGACCAATCCATCTCATACAATGATGAATTCTTCCAGGTCCTAGTCTTTCTTGAGCAATCTTAAATCCTGCACCAACAGGGCCAAGAATATTTTTTTCAGGAACAATACAATTTTCATATTTTATTTCTGCGTGAGAATTCCAACCATCACCCTCATCTCCCATAACAGATATGTTTCTAATAAAATTAAAACCAGGAGTATCAGTTGGAACAATTATTTGAGAGGCTCTCATGTAAGGATTTGAATTATCAGGATCTGTTATTACCATTACAATTGCAAAATCTGCACCATCAGCAGATGAAGTAAACCACTTATGTCCATTTATTATATAATTATCTCCATCTTTTGTTGCAGTTGTACCCATTAAGACTGGATTCGATCCAGCAAAATCAGGTTCTGTCATAGAAAAACAGCTTCTAGATTCACCTTTAATGAGAGGTAATAGAAAATTTTCCTTTTGATAATCTGTTCCATGTTCAATTAAAATTTCCATATTGCCCGCGTCAGGTGCTTGACAATTGAAAACATATAAACCGTAAAAGGTTCTTCCTAAAATTTCATAAATTTGACCAAGCTGGTATAAGTTTAATCCTAAACCGCCATAATTTTTAGGTATTTGAGGAGAAAAATATCCCATTTTTTTCACCTTTTTTCTTTTTTCTTCAAGAATTGGTAGACTTTCCTCAAATCTATGATTGTGATCTATAGAAGATTCATCAGGAATCATTTCTTTTTCAACAAAATCCCTGATCTCATTTTTTATTTTTTTAAAATCTTTTTCTGATACAGACATGTTTAAATATAAGTTTCTAAGTATTTAGGTATTAAACTACGATTAAATGATTCTAATGTAAAACCTTGATTTTGTTTTATAAATGTTGATACTGAAGCATTTTTTATTTCAAAGCTATTTTGCATAATTTCATCTACGGTTAGAGGTTCACACTCTGAATAAATACCTGTAATTGCACCTCCTGAAGATACAACCATAGTATGATTATCATCCTTCATCAAATTATGAACTTTATTTTTAGCAAATTTAATTCTTTTGCGAAAGTCTTTATAAGTCTCAAATTTATTTTTCGAGAAATCATACTCCCCCAAAATCCATTTTTTTGCAATAATATTAAAATATTTAAAAAATTCTTTTCTACGCTTCCAAATAGGAACTTCACTAAAAATTTCCTTCATACTTTTTTCTGTATTGAGCATAATTGGAATATAATGTTGTGCTATTTCCATTAATTGATTTTCAGCAAATTCATTTATAATAACAGGATCCTTTACTTTTCCCTTGAAACCCTCTTTAATACCTTCGAACGTTTGTCTGTGTCGATTTAATGGACCAATAATGATATTTTCGAACTCAATTTTTTCTTTTTTTAACTTCCTCCCTAAGCTAATGGACTGCTTAAAGCCCTTTTTACTTAAATTATCATAATTTTTTTCACCAAAAGATGCTTGACCGTGTCTAATTAGGTATAATTTTTGAATTTTATTATCCATTACTCGTAGATTAAGAAAACTTGTTCCGCTACACACGCTGGTTTAGTACTATTTTTTAACTCTATCTCAACTTTGACAGTAAGTTTTGCACCTTTTTTGATTTTTATAAATTCTTTCAAAAAAACTTTTCCTCGAACAAAACTATTTACAACAACTGGAGCTGTAAATCTGACTCTATTAAGTCCATAATTGACTCCCATTTTTGCTGATTTAATTGTATAAGTTTTTTCTAGAAATTTTGGAAGTAAGGACAGTACAAGGAAGCCATGAGCAATAGTATTTTTGAAAGGAGAAAACATTTTAGATTTCATTGGTTTCATATGAATCCACTGTTCATCTCCTGTTACTTTTCCAAATTTTGTTATTTGCTCTTGTGTTATTTGATGCCAGTCGCCAGTCCCTAGCTCTTTACCTACAAAATTTTCAACTTCTTTAAGATTTTTAAAAATAGTCATAATTAAAATTACTTCTAATCTATTAAACTATAGCAAATTTTTTGAAGTAATGTCTCATCCATGTGTATGAAATAATAGCTGCAATAACTATCGCAAATACTTGTGAAAACCAAACCCACTCAATTGGTTTTCCAATGATATAGAAATAATAAGATAATGGAGCAGTTAGAATCAGTACTCTGGTAATAGTTGTAATTAGTAATGGCATTCCCTCTCCCAATGCCTGACATACTCTTGAACAAATAACACTTATACCTACTACAGGATAGACCAAAACTATAATTTTTAAATATGTTATTCCAACATTTATAACTTCTGTGCTTGAAGTAAAAATTGGTAGAATTTTTTCTGCGGAAAGAAATAAGATCAATACACTAACTAAAGTGATTAAAAATGCTCGATTAAGGCCATAATTTACTACTGAAAGTAGTTTTTCATTTTCATTGGCTCCATAAAACATTCCTACAATTGTTGTTAAAGCAATGGCTATTCCAAGGATTGGCATGAAAAGTAACATGTCGATTCTTGAGACAATTTGATAAGCCGCAACTGCTTCTGTTGAGTAATTAATAATTATCCTATTCATTACCACCTGTCCAAAAGATATTATAAGCATTGATAAAGAAGATGGAATACCAATATTTAAAATTTTCGAAATTATGCTACTGCTATATTTAAAATTGCTGATATTGAATGATATATAAGTTGATTTTTTTACAAAAATTATAAATAAATAAGCCATTAGCATCACCAGCTGGCTTATAACTGTCGCAAGCGCTGCTCCTCTTACTCCATACCCTAGATAAAAAATAAAAATTGGATCTAAAATAAGATTTAAGAAAGTTCCAATTAATCCTATTATCATCGGAATTTTTGTTTCACCTTCCCCAGCCATTATTGCTCTGAAAAATAAAGAAAAAACGACTAAACCAATTCCAAATGTTAAAACTCTCAGATATTCGTATGAAATATCCAGAATGTGGCCTGATGCACCTAATAAATACAATAATTCTCTACCATAGAAAATACCGAGTACTGACAACACAACTGTAATGGTTAAGCCTATTAATATAGTATGATCAGCACAATTATCAGCATCTTCTTTATCTTTTCTTCCAATAGATTGAGCAATGGTTGCTGTAATACCAGAACCAATCCCTACTGCAAGGCCAATAATTATAAAAAAAAGTGGGCTAACAAATGCAACAGCTGTTACCTCATCTGCACCCAGCCATCCTATGAACATAATATCTACCACATTGAATAAAGTTTGCACCATCATTCCTGCGATAATTGGTAACGCCATAGTCCAAAGTGCTTTTGGAGGATTGGCTAAAAAACTATTTAATCTAGAGGCATTTTCCATTAAGTATCAAAAAGATACAAAAATTCTTTATATCCTTTATCTTCCATTTCTTTAAGAGGTATAAATTTCAGAGATGCAGAGTTTATGCAATATCTTAAACCTGTTGGATTAGGACCGTCATTGAAAACATGCCCTAAATGCGAATCACCCTCTTTGCTTTTTACCTCAGTTCTTGGCATTAAAAGTGTATAATCTTGTTCAAATTGTAAATTTTCGCTCTTAATAGGCTGATAAAATGATGGCCAACCTGAATTTGAATCATATTTATGAACAGAGGCAAATAATGCTTCTCCTGAAACTATATCTACATAAATACCTGGCTCCTTATGATCCCAAAATTCATTATCAAAGGCTGGTTCAGTTCCGCACTCTTGAGTTACATAATATTGCATGTCAGTTAGTTCAGATTTTTTCTTTTCCATATCCTCTTCCGTTGTTTGTGAAAAACTAATGGTAAACATTAAAATTAAAGTTAATATTTTTGTTATTTTCATGAAAACTAAGTTAATAAAAACAAAGGATTTTTTGTTTGGTTTTTTTCATTTATGGTTATACCTTAAAAAAATTGATAGTGTTATGGTCTATACGACATAACAAAACTAACTGATAATAAAAAAAGAGGTATAAATAATGAAACTTAATAGACAAAGTTTTCAATTTGTTGTTGTCCTACTTTTTTCTGTCGCAACTTTAGTAGCGCAGAACATTACTGGTACCGTCAGCGGTGACGATGGTAATGCTCTAGCTGGTGCTAATGTTTCGGTAGAGGGTACTGATATGGGTGCTTCATCTAATAATGATGGGTCTTTCTCTATTTCAGGACTTAATGATGGTACATACACTGTTACAGCTTCATACATTGGTTATAGTGATGCAAGTGCAGTAGTTACCATTAGTGGTGGACAAGCAGCAAGTGCAAATTTAACTCTTGAAAAAAGTAATTTATTACTTGATCAAGTTGTTGTATCTGCATCTTTTAAAAAAGAGTTAGTTGTTGATTCGCCTGCTAGTGTGGAGGTTTTCAGTGGTGAGGAGCTACAAGCTCGTGGTGCTGCTTCCGTAGTAGACGTATTAGCAAATAAAGCTGGTGTTGAAACAATGAAGATGGGTATTGAATCATCTAACATGACAGTTCGTGGTTTCAATAGTGTTTTCTCAGGAGCAATTCATGCTGTTGTAGATAACCGTTGGACAAGAGCTCCTGTTGTTAATGCTCAATTACTACAGTTCTTTGCACCAGATGACTCAGAAATAGAAAGACTCGAGCTAGTAAGAGGTCCTGCTACACCAATGTATGGTCCTGATACACAGCAAGGAGTTATTGCGGTTTACACTAAATCTCCATTTAATCAAGGTTCAAGAATAGCTATTACAGCTGGTGACAGAGATTATATGAAGTTATATGCGCGTTATGCACATCAGTGGGGTCCAAGAGCGGCTACACGTGTTAGTGTAAAACACACTACATTCACAGATTGGGAAAGCAATATGCCATTAACTGTCAACGAAGCGACAGCTCAAGGGCATACGTATTTTGAGCCTACAACAATTAGAAGAGGTCTTCAAACTACAACTTATCCATTTGTTGATTTTAACACTTCATACAACGATCCTGTTGGTGGAGTTGTAAACACTGCAAGAGATGGATTTAAACCTGAAGCAATGATTGTTGATATGCAAACTGAATTGCGTTTAGATCTTAAATCTACCTTAAAAATTAATGCTAGACATGCTAACATTTCAGCTATTGAGATGACAGGTGTTGGTAGACAGTTTGCTGATGACGCGGACTTAAATCAATTCCAAGTTTCATACTCTAGACAAGATTTTCTTGGCGGTGATTTATTTTTAAATTTATTTACTAACAAAAACAAACAAGAAACTACTTATAATGTTCAAACTGGTTTAGTTGTATATGATACATCATCAAATATTGCTTTCCAAATGCAACATAATATTCCATTGAAAAATGGTCAGTCACTTGTTTGGGGTGTTGATGTACTTGATAGAACTCCTGAAACTGATGGAACTATTAACGGTCAACATGAAGACATCGATGATTTCCAAAATATTGGTGCTTATTACTCATATGAGAAAAAATGGGGTGATAAACTAAAATTTGTTGGTACCGGAAGAATGGACTCAAGTAACTTTACTAGAGATATTGGAGAAGATACACTATTTGCTCCTAAATTAGCTCTTGTATGGTCCCCTGAGAACGTAAGAGGTAATTTCCGTCTTACTTACGGTCAAAACATCGATTTACCTGGTAACTTTACAAAGAATCTTGATATTGGTGTTGCAAGAGACTTTGTTTACGGTGGACTAGGAATTAATTTCCAAGATCCAGCATTTGGTGGATTACCATTTAACCCTGATTTTCAGGTTAAAGCAATGGGTTCATCAACAGTTGGATATACTTATGATAGAGACGCGAACGGACTACATACTTTCCGTTCAAACTGGTCACCAGCGTTAGGTGCAGACATTAATACTAATTTTGCTATGAATAATAGTACAATTAATGCTGCAGCTCATGGAGTCTTTGCTCCATTATTTACTGGTCAATTCTTACAAAGTGCTCAAGGTGCTGCATACTTAGCAGCTGTTGGTGCTGGAATTGGACAACAAATGGCTGCTGGTCTAGGTGCTGGTCTTACTCTAGCTCAAATGGGCTTCGGTGCGACTGTTCAAGGTGCATTTAATGCTACTCTTGGTGCTACTGGCGATGTAACTGCTGCTGTTGGTGCTGCTGCACAAGCTGCTGCAGGTGTTGGTGCTCAAGATCTTATGACATTAGCTGCAACTGCTATGCCTGGAAGTTTCAGTAATTTTGTAATTGATTTCGGTCAAAACCTAATCAATCCATTAACTGACTTACCTGATTCACCAATTGTTAAACAAACAACTTGGACTCAGACAGAAATGGGTTATAAAGGACAAATTACTGATAATATGACATTAGCTGTTGATGTATACCAATTAGATGTTGAAGGATATGTAACAAATCTTCAACCTGTTTCAGGTATTGTAACATCAATGGGTGACGCTGCTAGTTACGTAGCTGCTATTATGACTGGAATGGCTGGAAACACAGAGCTTACAGCACTTGTAAGTGGATGGGATAATCCAGCAGCTGGTGGTAATGCAAACGGAACTGGTGCAGATGAATATGCTGCATTAATTCTAGGTAATTTAGCACAAACTCCAATGGGTGCAATTTCACCTGTATCATCACAATATGGTGGTAATTTAATTGTTGGGTATAAACAATTAAGTGAAGATATTCAATTACATGGTATGGAAGCTACACTTAACTATTTCCCTAACAGTAACTGGAATTTCTACCTAAATATGTCATTACTTAGTGACCAAATCTTAAAAGCTGATTTTGAAGGCGCAGAAACACAAGTTGAAATGAACACTCCTGAATTCAAAATGGGTGGTGGACTTCAGTTTAGTGAAGCTGGAAGATCATACGGTTTGTCTCTAAGATACCAAGACGCATTTGATTCAAACACTGGTTTCGCTACTGGTAGAGTTGAATCTTTCTATACTTTAGACTTAAATGCTAAATGGGATATTGATGCGGTAGATGGTATGTCAGTTGGACTATCAGTTCAAAACATTACAGATGTTAAACATAAAGAAATGTTCTTAGGACCTGAAATGGGACGTTTCTCAACTATTCAAGTAGGTTACGATCTGTAAAGAAACTTAGTTTATTAAGTAATAAAAAAGCCCTCAATTTTGAGGGCTTTTTTATTTCCAAATACAAGGTATTAAAGATATCAATCTTTACCGACTTTAGACCAAGGAAGATCGACAAGATCTATATTACCACCAGTAATAACAAGTACAACTTTTTGCCCCTGAAACTTTTCTTTATTTTTAATAACTGCAGCTAAGGCTAAAGCGCAAGATGGCTCAATGACAATTTTCATTCTTTCCCAAATTAGTTTAGTCGTATCAATAATTTCCTGTTCCGAGGCTAGTACAATATCATCGACGTTTTCTTGAATTATTGGTAGAGTCAAATGACCAACAATAGCCATGAGTCCGTCAGCAACTGACTCTCTGTGAGCCATCTCTATACGTTCATTAGCCTTATACATCTGATAAGTATCATCAACGCTTTCTGGTTCGCAACCTATAATTTTGGCTGAATGGTTTAAACCTTTTAATCCAATGGAAATTCCACTAATTAATCCTCCACCTCCAATTGGAACAACGACTGAATCAAAGCTTGGAACCTGCTCAACAATTTCTAAAGCGATTGTTCCCTGTCCAGCCATAACTGAATAATTATCATAAGGATGAATTGAAATTCTATTGTTATCTTCCACAGTTTTTAAAAATAATTCATCTCTTTCAGCCATAGTATCACAAAAAATCATATTACCGTTATAAGTTTTAACATTATGTATCTTAGCTTTTGATACGCTTTTGGCCATTACTATATCTGCATGAATACCTTTCAAATGAGCAGCACATGCTATGGCTCCGCCATGATTTCCAGAAGATTGGCAAGCTACGCCTTGCTTTGATTCGGATTCATTTAAAGAAAAAATAGCGTTTGATGCACCTCTAATTTTAAATGAACCGGTTTTTTGAAAATTTTCACATTTGAAAAATAACTCTATACCTAAAAGATCGTTGAAGTAGTTTGAAGTTAAAACAGGAGTTTTTCTAACTAGGCTTTCTGTTAAAATGCGCGCATTTTTAATATCATCTAAAGTAGGTCTTTTACTAAGCATAATACTACTTAATAAATACTAATTTACCGACATCATTAAAATTACCTGATTTGACTTGATAGAAATATACTCCACTACTTACTTCATCTCCGTCATCATTTTTAGCATCCCAAGTAATTGATTGATATCCAAATCGCGCTTCATTATTTATTAAAGTTCTTACCACTCTACCTCTTATATCAAGAATAACCATAGTAATTCTATCAGATTGAGGCATATCAAACTCTATTGTTGTTCCACCTGATGAAAATGGATTAGGATAACTTTGCGCTAGCCTATAAGTTGAAGGTGCAGTTTGAATAAGGTTGTAACCCTCTGCAATTGCAACATTCTCTTTGCTATATGCCGCATAACTCACTCTCATAAACTCGTAGGAATTTGTATTATTTTCAAAGTCAAATGTTAGTGAAATACCATTCGAACTTTCTGAATTATAATCAGCAACTTCAATTTGAATAATTCCTTTATCTGGATCATTTGCATTTAATATAGAGCTAGTAAACAAGTTGCTTGACTTATAGTCAATATTATAGCCATCTGGATCATATTCAAAATATATCTGAGATGTTGTAGTTCCAGCTGGGAATCTTATCATCATCTCTTTATTCATTATTCTTAAGTATGGTGTTTGACCAATTTGTGTATAATTTGGCTCTGTTCTACCATTTTCTACTAATGACCAGTTCCACATTGATTCAAACATAGCTATATCTTGTGCATCAGATATTCCATCAAAGTTTGGAAAGAAGTAAGGAGCACTACCAGTTACTGGAGCTATATCAATTCCTGGAAAATCGGCCATAAATGCTACATAATCTTGAAAATCAATAATCCAATCATTATTTGAATCACCGATCAAGGAACCAAAATAGTAAAATGGTATAGAAACAACATTAGAATTTAAACCAACTAGGTCTTGTGCATATACATTTACAAAATATTGCTGATAATTATTAAGACTTAAGTTTGATAATCCAATATATTCACTTTGATATGGTTGATAAGGTAAAATTTGATCTCCACCAGGTGATTGTCCAACTGATACAAAATAGAGTGACAATCCGCTAGTTTCGTCTGAAAAATCGCTTAATACAAGATTAACGTTTGGAGATTTAGTTATGTACTGGGAATCTCTGATATTTCCAATAGTAACTGTTCCAGTAATAGGTTTTGTTCTATCAACTAATACAGATAATTCATTAGATGCAAAATTATCATAGCCACTAACAGTACCTATACAACAATTTTGAGCAATTTGTACTGTAACATTTCCATCATCAATTGCTTCAACATCAAAATTATAGGATTTTCCATCTCCACCATTAAAGCTTGATACTGTTGCATTTGTTAAGATAATATCATCTTGAGTGAAACCAGTTACTACTTCACTAAACGACAAGTTTACAGTAAATCCATTATCCGATGTCGCATAAGTAGTAGGAGATGAAACAACTGTACTTACTCCATTTACTACTTCAGCCCAGTTTCTTGATGCTGCCCAAGCATAACCATCAAGAGCTTGTTGCTCCGAAAACATTCTCATTTGATTATCATAAACATAATCCATATAATTCATAAACTGATCACCTTTTCCAGTGGTACCAATACAACTATTTACACCACCTCTGCCATAAAAATTTCCACTTCCTGCAGGCCACTCATAAATGTTAGCTGTTCTATTATTTTGAGTTTGAGCAGGAATATCATTCCATAATGATTGACCACAATTACCAGAATTGAAAGTATGGTTGAAAGTAAAATTATGTCCTAATTCATGAGTTAGAGTTCTTCCTCTACTATAGTTACCTGCTGTTCCAGGGCTTTGTACTGAGCCAACAGATCCAGTTAAAACAACAGATTCAGGAAAACCTAAATAGGCTTGTCCTAATAAACCACCAGTCAGTGGTGCAATGTAAATATTTAAATAGCCATCTTGATATCCTCCAGCTGCACCACTATCAGTTGGTGTTGAGCTTGCAAGATTACTAGCTTCACCAACACCACTTACAGTTGATTGACTAATTTGGTATCTTCGGATTGTAACACCTTCAACAAGAGTATTTCCTGTTAATTCTCCTTGAGCACCAACAAACTGAACGTTATGAGTTCCTCTAACACTTTGATGACTATAATCTATTCCTGGATCATTTGGTGCATTAGATGGGTTTGGTGCTGATGGTATCTCATCTCCATCGGGATTGGTATTTGAAAAATCTAAATTTATTTGGTCAAAATTAGCTCCAATTTGCGAAGCGGATAAATTTCCAGATGATGTAGCATATAAAACGTGAAAAATAACTGGAATGTATATTGTATTTTGAGAACGATTATCAATTCTCCATTGAGGATTTTCTTTGATCAGCTCTTGTGCTTTTAAGATTTCGGCATCTCTTTTAGCTATAAATTCAGGGTTTGTAAGTTGCAACTCTTGTTCAAGCTCATCTGCTGCACATCTGATGTAATCATCATGATCATGGGTGTGCTGAGCAAAGATAAATCCGAAGAAGAAAACTAATAAATATATTTTTTTGTGCATAACTATTCCAATTTAAATTAAAATTTTAATAAATATAGTTTGAATAGAAGTAAATAGGAATAGATTTATGACTTAAATAAGTCATTAGCTTTATTGTAGTATGTTTCCATTGTTCCCAATCTTACTTCTTCATAACCTCGAATTAAATCAGGTAATTTTGAAAATTTGATTAATTTTTCATATTCACCATTATTGATGCTATCTAGATTATTTAAAATTGTTTCCTTGTAATGTTTCAAAGCTTTTCTATCAGCAACTCTGACATCCCTGCTAAAAATAGCCATAAAATCAAAATAAGTACCTCTAATAAATTTCATATTTTTAAGCATGACATAGAAAATTTTAAACCATGGACCCAAAGAAAGTTTGGATTTAACGCCAGGTAATTTGTTAATTATTGGAATGTTTTCAAGCGCTTTAAGAAAAGGAGGATGAAGCATATAATTAAACTTAGCAGATCTTCCAAACTCCAACTCAATAGCTGTATCTAGTTCTGCTTTTAAAGATAATCTTGCAACTTCATATTCATCTTTAGTTGCCATAAGCTTAAATAAGTATTTTGCTACATTTTGTGAAAGCTCTGACGACATCCTAACTTCTTTTTCTCTTGAAAAAACCTGAGATACAAAATCAAAATACTCTTTTGCATAATTGAAGTTTTGATAATCAATTAATTCAGGTATTCTATATTCCAAAATTTTTCTTAATTCTGAGTCTGGTTCTAGTGATTCAATTAATTGTTTTGCTTCTGGTGTTACATTTGGTCTTACTTCTAAATTTCCAGAACGATATAAATCGATGGTATCAATCCAATGTGGATCAGAAACAACTTTTCTACCAATATTAAATGCGGTTGTATTTTGTACAACAGCAACACCATTAATTTTAATTGCTTCTTCGATAGCCTCAGCTGATATTGGCATACATCCCGATTGAAAAGCAGCTCCAATGACAATAAAATTAGCTTGCATATTACTACCAAAAAAATGTTCAGATAATTCTGTAGCATTAAGCAATGTACTATCCTTAGAATATTCTCTAATTAAGTCAACCATAAATGATGCTTCAGGATATTCTTCTGCAGTATTTCTGACCATATCTCCAGTTGGTATTTCAGATGCTGAAATAACAGAAATAGATGTCTTATCATTCAGCTTTGACATATTTTTTTGATTAACACCTGTGAGCAAATCAAATACAAGGTATGCATCTGCTTCACCATTAGCAACTCGACTAGAATATTCTTGATTGCTATCAATAATTTTTAAATGTGAAACTACAGATCCACCTTTTTGACTTAAACCGGTTTGATCTAAAGCAATAACTTTTTTATTTTCAATAAAAGCAGCTGTTGATATTATTTGATTAACTGTTACAACTCCAGTTCCACCAATACCCAACATAAATATATTGGCAACCTCTTTTTGTAATTTCTTTGGATTTGGAATCATTGAAGGATCAAAATTGATTTTTGGTAAAATTCTTTTATCATTTTTTTCTGATGGTATTACCTGAATGAAAGAAGGGCAATTTCCTTCAACACAAGAATAGTCTTTATTACATGAAGGTTGATCAATTTGTGTTTTACGGCCATATTCAGTTTTGATTGGCTGTACACTTAAACAATTAGATTTTACACCACAATCACCACAACCTTCGCAAACTGCCTCATTGATAAAAATTCTTTTTTTAGGCTCATGAACAAGACCCCTTTTTCTAAGCCTTCTCAAGTTCGCTGCACAAGACTGATCGTGAATTAAAACAGTGACACCTTTTACAGCTTTTAAAGTATTTTGAGCTTCGACAATTTTGTCTCTGTGCATAATGGTAATATCTTTGTCCCATCTTGACTTTTCAATTGAATCGTATGCACTTGGATCTTCAGTAGTTATAATAACTTTTTTGACACCTTCTGACTTTAACCACTTGGTTAATTCAGGTAAATCTAGTCCACCATCTGGATTTTGAGCTCCAGTCATTGCAACAGCTCTATTATATAAAATTTTATAGGTGATATGTGAATTAGCGGCTACAGTCTGTCTTAACGCCAAAGAACCAGAGTGAAAAAATGTACCATCACCAATATTTTGAAACATATGCTCTTTTTCAATAAACGGCTCCATTCCAGACCACTGAGCTCCTTCACCACCCATATGTGTTGTTCCAAAAGCCTTACCATCATCAACAAACATTGCCATTAAATGACAACCAATACCACCAAAAGCCTTATCCCCTTCTGGAAGTTTTACAGTTGAGGTATTGTGAGGACAACCAGAACAAAAATACATAGATCGGGTTTTTAAAGATTGTCCATAAATCCTGTTATCGACTTCTTTGATTATTTCAATTTTTTTATTTGGATTTTCTAAGCCAAGTTTTTCTGCATATCTCTTAAAAAATATCTTTGCCAAGTCATCAGCAGTCAATTCTCCGTAACCAGGTATTAGAGGCATATTGAGTTCATCTTTTTTACCAATTATTATGGGTCTATTTGGCTTATTATAAATCTCTTCTTTAACAAGCATTTCGATAAATGATCTTTTTTCTTCAACAACAAAAATCTCATCAAGACCTTCAGAAAATTTTTCAATAGCATTACTATCAACTGGGAATGTTGCACCCAATTTCAAAATTCTTATGCCATTTTCATTCAAGAAATCATCATGCCATCCTAGTGAATTAAATGCTTCAACTACGTCGTAATATGTTTTACCAGAGGTTATGATTCCAAACTTATCATTGTCTGACGAAACAGTAATTTTATTAACTTTATTCGCTGCTAAAAAGAGTTTAGCTGCTTCAATTCTTCCAAGATGAATTTCTTTTTCAGTTGGTAAACTATGATGACCAACAAGCTTTGCATTTTGAGTATGTTTCCAAGGCATTCCATTGTATTGAAAATCTGGTATGTTGATTTGGACTCTTTCCGGATGAACTATTGCACTTCCAAATCCATCTGCAATATCTGTTACAATTTTAAAACCTGACCAAAGACCTGAGAACCTTGACATTTCGTAGGCAAACCTTCCAAGATCTAAGATTTCTTGAACATTACCTGGATAAAAAATTGGCATCATTACATCAAATAATGCAGGTTCAGATTGAGATGGCAAAGTAGAAGACTTGCATGAAGGGTCATCTCCAGCTATTGCTAGAACACCACCATTTTTTCCTACGCCCATAAAATTGGCATGCCTAAAAATATCTCCGGTTCTATCAACACCTGGAGCTTTTCCATACCACATTCCTAACACACCATCATATTTAACACTGGAAACCATGCCAGCCATCTGACTTCCGTAAACAAGTGTAGCACCTAAATCTTCGTTAACACCAGGTATAAATTTGACATTATGTTGATCTAATAGTTTTTTGTTTCTAACAAGGTTAAGATCTAAAACACCAACAGGTGAACCTCTATATCCTGATACAAGTGTACCTGTATTAAGGCCATTAAAAAGATCAGCTCTGTTTTGATCTAACAGTAGACGTACAAGTGCTTGGATTCCGGATAATACTATCCTTCCCTCGAGTAATGTATATTTGTCTTCTAATGTAAAGTTATGTTTCAATGTGTTTCTGTCAAGCGTGTTTATTGAGCCAAATATTAATACTAAAAATAATTACTTCAATACATTATTTATTTTATTTGATAAATTAGCTTTTTTTTAGAAGAAAAAATATAAAAATTCATTTTAACTCTTGACTAAAACAAAAAAAAATAAATAATTTGCATAGCCAACCGAATAGCTTTTCGAAAGCTAGTATTTGCAAAATAATCTCTAATTTAGAGGTGTGTCCGAGGGATATTTATCTGTGGACAAAAATATTAATAGTTATATAGAGGTAAGAAATAAGAATTATGGCGGAAGCAATAGAAATAAATTTTCCTAACGAAAAAGAGAATAGTTCAAAAATAGATCCCGAGACAAAAAAACAGATTCTTGGTTTCAATATCAAAGAGTCCATCGAAAAAAAAGAAAAAGCTGAAGATTGTCCCGAAGAATACAAAGTAGAAAATTATTATAAAGAAGATGATCTTGGAAAAAGTGTGCTGGAAATGAAATATTTAGCACCAGGAGAAAAACACCCTTGGCATTTATGGAAAAGACAAGCAAAAGCGTTGTCTAGTGTCGAAAAGACAAAAAAATTACAAGAGAAATGGGAGGCCTTATTTTTTGACGCTCTTGAAAACTTCAAATTTGTTCCTGGCGGCCGTATCATGCATGGTGCAGGCAGAGAAGACATAACAACCACACTAAATAATTGCTATGTTGTAGGCATCAAAACTGACTCTATAAAGTCCATCTATGATTGTGTTATTCAAGAAGCAATGACATATAAATATGGTGGCGGTTGCGGCCATGATTTATCAATTCTAAGGCCAGGTGGCGATGAAATTTTAGGAACGGGCGGTAACTCATGTGGTCCAGTTGGTTTTATGAATTTATTTAGCGAAAATACCAACACAATAGCACAGCACGGACGTAGAGGTGCAAACATGCAAACCTTGAGAGTAGATCATCCAGATATCGAAAAATTTATTGAAATAAAAACTGGTGATGTTGATATGGTAAAATACTCAAACATTTCAGTATTGCTAACAGACGAATTTATGAAAGCTGTACAAGATGACACAGATTTCAACCTACAATGGGGTGGTAAAGTATACACCACAGTTAAAGCTAAAGATTTATGGATGAAAATCATTGAACACGCGCATTCTAGCGCAGAACCAGGTCTTCTTTTTTGGGATACAATGACAAAATATCACAATGCTGAGTACTGCAGCCCGCTCGTTTCAACAAACCCATGTGCCGAGCAACCTCTACCTGATGGTGGATGCTGCAATCTTGGTGCACTTAATTTAGAACGTTTTGTTGATAATGATGGAAATTTTGACTTCGACGGTTTTAAGGAAACTACTGCTGTTGGTGCAAGATTCTTAGATAATGTTATTGATTACAATCTTGAAAGACACGCACTGGAAGAGCAGAAACAAAATGCAATGAATGACAGAAGAGTTGGTCTTGGTATTTTGGGACTTGGAGATATGCTAGTTAAGATGGGAATTAAATATGACTCAGATGAAGCACTCGAAACAATCAACAAAATCATGGAAATACACAGAAATACTGCTTATGAAACCAGCGCAGAACTCGCCAAAGAGAAAGGTCAATTTCCTAACTTTGATTGGGATGGATACTCGCAAAGTTTGTTCGTTCAGGATTTACCAAAAGAACTCCAAGAGAAAATTAAAAATCATGGGGTAAGAAACTGTACACTTACTACGGTTGCACCAACAGGAAGCGGTGCAATTGTAGCAAGAGTGACTTCTGGTATCGAACCAATTTTTGCAACATCATATCAAAGAAAAGTAAAGAAAAATGATAGTCTTGGAAAAGAATTTGATACTTTTACAGTATATCACCCGGTGGTCAAAGAAATGTTTGGAACTGATGAAAATTTACCAGAATATGTTGTTACAGCACACAATGTTGATCCTTATTTCAGAGTTAAAATGCAGGGTGAAGTACAAAAATATATCGACAGTTCTATTTCATCTACTGTAAATCTTGCCGAAGAAACAACAGTAGATACAGTTGCCGATATTTACATGACAGCTTACAAAGCCGATTTAAAAGGTATTACAGTCTACCGCGAAGGTTCCAGAGAAGGTATTCTCATAACAAACGAGAAATCTTCAGAAGATGAACCTCAAACCGAAGCACAAGAAAAGAAATCCGCAAGAATGAGACCTACAACAACTTCTGGACAAACAAGAAGGATGAGAACTGGAGACGGTACACTCTACATAACTGTTAATGAAGACGAAAATGGTCTTTGCGAAGTTTTCACAACAATTGGTAAAGCAGGTGGAACCGTCGCTGCACAAACAGAGGCAATAAGCAGATTAATTTCGCTATCCCTCCGTTCTGGTGTAGATCCAAATAGCATAATCAGCCAACTTAAAGGTATAAGTGGTCCAAATCCTACTTGGGAAGATGGTCAATTGATACTATCTACGCCTGATGCTATTGGTAGAGCTCTTGAATCTTTTGTTGACGGGGAAGCAGTTCCAGAGAGCGGTAAAAAAAAAGCACAGTTTGAAATAGCAGAAGACACAAGCACTACACCAACAAATACACAAGGAATGTACTGCAAAGAGTGTGACGGTCATGGGATTGTAGATGAAGGTGGATGCCTAATTTGTAAAGATTGCGGCTGGTCTAAGTGCGAGTAAGAGTCAAAGTTTAGTTATCTAATATCTCTACTTCTTTATCTTTATGAGCGGTATTAAGTTTGCCGATAAACTGATCAGTGACAGTTTGGATGTCATCATGAAAATCTTTCATAACATCTTCAGGTATTTTTTGCTCATCCTCGATTTTTTTAACAGCTTGAATTATTTCTCTTCTGATATTTCTAATTGAAATTCTTCCATCCTCAATTATTTTTGAAGCGACTTTAACCAATTCTTGTCTTCTTTCAACTGATAATGGTGGAAATGTTATCATAATACTATTTCCATTATTTGAAGGATTAATTCCTAAATCTGATTCAAGTATTGCTTTCTCAATGTCATCTATTGCTGTTTTATCAAAAGGTTGGATACTAATGGTGATTGCGTCCAATACAGCTATATTTGCAATTTGATTCAAAGGTGTCTCATTGTCATAGTAATTGACAGAAATTTTGTTAAACATATCAGGATTAGCTCTTCCCGTTCTAATTTTATTTAGCTCATTCGAAACAAATACAATGGTTTGTTCCATTTTAGATTTAGCTAGTTCTATATTTTGATTAAGCATATCCTTTATTTTCCTATTTTGGTTCCAATATTTTTATCACCGTTTAATGCATTAAATAAATTTTCTTTCTTTGTAATATCTAAGACTAAAATCGGTAAGTTATTCTCTTTACACAAAGTTATAGCTGTCATATCCATAATTGCTAATTCTTTTTCTAAAACTTCAGAGAATGAAATTGATGAAAACTTTTTTGCCTCATTATTTAATAATGGATCTGATTCAAAAACACCATCAACCTTAGTACCTTTAACTAATAAATCACAATTTAATTCAGCAGCTCTTAAAGCTGCTGCACTATCGGTGCTAAAAAATGGATTACCGGTACCACCTGCAATAATTACTATTCTCCCCTTTTCAAGGTGACGTAATGCTCTTCTTCTAATGTATGGCTCAGCAATTTTTGGTATATCAATTCCAGATAGAGTCCTTGTTTCACAACCAATTTGTTCAAGTGAGTCCTGTAATGTAACCGAATTAATAATTGTTCCAACCATACCTATATAATCAGCTGTGACTCTGTCCATACCTTTTTGAGAGGCATCTCTTCCTCTGAAAATATTACCAGCTCCTAAGACTATACCAATATCAAGGTTTAACTTTTTTAAAAGTGAAATTTCCATTGCAAGCTTTTGAGCTATCATAGGATCAACTCCCTGTCCTAATTCACCTGCAAGAATCTCTCCACTTAATTTTAGAAGTACCCTTTTATTTTTTTTTGACATTAATTATTAGAATTTTCGCCAAGAGCAAATCTAACAAATCTATTAATAGTTATATTTTCTCCAAGCTTTGCTACAGCTTCTTGAACAAGCTGCGAAATAGTCATATCAGGATTTTTAACAAAAGATTGATGTAAAAGGCAGTTATCTTCAATAAACTTATTAAGCTTCCCTTCAACAATTTTATCAATTACGTTATCAGGTTTTCCAGAAGATTTAGCCTGTTCAATAAAAATTTCTCTTTCTTTATCTAAAGTTTTTTTATCTATTCCTGATTCATCAACAGCCAAAGGATTTGATGCAGCAACTTGCATTGCAATATTTCCTGCTAATTCATTAAATCCTTCTGTCTTTGCTACAAAATCAGTTTCACATCCAAGCTCAATAAGAACTCCTAGTTTACTTCCATGGTGTATGTATGAAAAAATAATTCCTTCGTTGGCGGCTCTTGTAGATTTTTTTTCTGCTTTAGCAATTCCAGATTTTCTTAATAAATCTAATGCTAAATCAACATCCCCTTTGGCTTCAACTAAAGCTTTTTTACAGTCCATCATACCTGCACCTGTTCTATCTCTCAAATTCTTTACAAGTTTGGCGTCAACGCTCATTATTTATCCTTTTTATCACCTTTTACAGCTTTATCGCTATTTTCAACAGGTGTATTATCATCGGACTCATCTTTTTTACTTGATGAAACAATAGTATTAACAATTTCATTAATTATAAGTTGTATTGTCCTTATTGAATCATCGTTTGCAGGAATAGGGAAATCACACAAAGTTGGATCTGTGTTAGAATCAACAATACAAATAATAGGTATTTCTAATTTTTTAGCCTCTTGAATTGCTATTGACTCGGTTTTACCGTCCACAATTACAATTGCGTTGGGTAACTTTTTCATATCCTTAATACCTCGATGCTGATCAGATAGTTTTATTTTTTCTCTATTTAATTTTAGAAGCTCTTTCTTTGTTAAATCCTCAAAAATAGCTGAACCCTCTTTTTCTAGAGAATGAAGTCTTTTAATGCTTTTTTTGACTGTGGAAAAATTGGTTAATGTACCACCAAGCCATCGTTCAACTACATAGAACATCCCACATCTATCTGCCTCTTGCTGAATAACATCCTTAGCGTGCTTTTTAGTACCAACAAACAAGATTTCACCATTACGTTGAACTATACTTGAAATAAAATTTAAAGCTTTTTCAAGTCCGTTAATTGTGTCCTCAAGATTAATGATATCAATACCATTTTTTTGGGAAACAACAAAATCTTTAAAATTTG
Source organism: uncultured Fidelibacterota bacterium (assembly GCA_902629855.1). Taxonomy (GTDB): domain Bacteria; phylum Fidelibacterota; class Marinisomatia; order Marinisomatales; family Marinisomataceae; genus Marinisoma. The sequence continues at coordinate 3,085 of CACOSI010000003.1, read as the reverse complement.
GATCTGTTTTACTGCTAACGTGTCCAAAATGTGCACCAGAATTTAATAAATCTTCTTTTGTAATTTTTTGCATAATTATCTCTTTGAAAACTGGAATTTCTTACGAGCGCCAGGTTGTCCGTATTTTTTTCTTTCAACTTCTCTAGCGTCTCTTGTTAACAAACCGTGTGATTTTAACTGGGGACGAAATTCATCATCGATTTTAAGAAGAGCTCTTGCGATTCCAAGTTGAATAGCTCCAGCTTGACCAGTGAGACCTCCACCTTTTACATTAATCTTAACATCATACTTACCTTTTAAGTTAAGTATTTCAAGAGGCTTTACTGCATGAATTACCAATGATTCTCTTTTAAGGTAGGAATCAATGCTATCAAATGAATTATTAATGTTAAAATCTCCTTTTCCGTCTGACAAATATACTCTTGCAGTTGAGTTTTTTCTTCTGCCAATACCATTGAAAAGATCTTTTTTCATTAATTAGCACCCCATACTTTTGGCTGTTGAGCTGAATGGTTATGATTGTCATCTTTGTATACTCTAATATGCTTTGAAATCTCTCTTCCAAGCTTATTTTTAGGAAGCATGCCCTTTACAGCATTTAAAACAACTTTATCACAATCATTTTTCATTAACTCGCTAAAACTTTCATATTTTACTCCACCTGGATAACCAGAATGTCTAAAATACTTTTTCGTTTCAGATTTATTACCAGTTACTCTTATTTTTTCAGCATTAATAACTATTACAGCATCACCCATGTAAATGTTTGGTGAATAGTCAGTTCTATGTTTTCCACGCAAAACTTGCGCAACTTCAGATGCAAATCTTCCAAGTACTTGATCTTTTGCATCAAGCAACCACCATTGTTGGTTGACATCTTTCGCTGATATAGTTTTTGTTACTTTTTTCATATAATAGTAAAAATGCCTCAGAACTTAACTGATGTGATTCCATTAGTCAATGATAAAAACTTAGATTTTATAAAGTAAAAATCTGATTTTTTGAAAGGATATATTTAATCTTTCCTGTTAATTCTTTTCCAATAAATGGAGAGTTTGATGATTTAGACTGAATGTGTTTATTTTCAAATGTCCATTTTTGATTTGGATCAAAAATTGTTATTTGAGCTTGTTTTCCTAAAGCAAAAAGATTAGCATCGATATTCATTACTTTTCTTGGGTTTACAGTAAGTTTCTCAATTAATGATTTTAAACTCATACCGTTTTCTTTGACCAAAACCCTATTTACAACCCCAAAGCAAGATTCAAGTCCAATCATTCCGAATTCAGCATCATTAAAAGTGGTTTCTTTATCTTCAATTGTATGAGGTGCATGGTCAGTTGCAATACAATCAATTAATCCAGACTTTATTGCTTGAATTAAAGCTTTTCTATCATTTTTACCCCTAATTGGAGGACCAACTTTTAAATTTGTATTAAAATTATCTATATCTTCATCTACAAAATATAAATGATGGGGAGAAACTTCTGATGTAATGGAATTTTTACTAGACTTAAATTGCTTTAATAAATCTACAGACTCTTTAGTGGATAAATGCAACAAATGTAATTTGCAATTCATTGAGGTAGCTAATATTAAATCTCTATAAACCATTATTGCTTCTGCTAAGCTTGAGTTTCCTTTTAAACCTAGATTATTTGAAGTGGTAGAAGCATTCATAACCCCTTCATTTCTTAAAAAAATATCTTCAGCGTGATTCATTATTGGCACATTGAGCATTTTAGAATATGTCAGAGCTAATTTCATAAATTGAGCATTTTGAATTGGTATACCATCATCACTGAAAGCAATAGCGCCATTTTTTTGCATTAAAAGCATCTCTGTTAAATCTTTACCTTCTTGATTTTTTGATACGGCACCAATTGGAAAAATATCAATTGGTAATTTTTCACTTTTACTTACAATATAGTGTATGTGTTCTGGGGAATCTATAACTGGATTTGTATTAGCCATTGTACAAACCTGAGTAAATCCACCAGCAATAGCCGCATTAGCTCCAGATTCTAAAGTTTCCTTATCCTCTCTACCAGGCTCTCTAAAATGGACATGAATATCACAAAATCCGTGAGTTACAACTAAACCGCTACAATTAATTACTTCATACCCTTTACCTTTGAATGGAATTGCGGAGCCAATTTTTGAAATTTTGCCATTTTCAACTAAAATATCACCCTTGAAGGTTTTTTTTGTAAAAGGATCAATTATTCTACCTGACTTTAAAAGTACTTTTTTAAGATTTTTTCTTTTCATCATAAATTATTTTTTCCATCGCCCAAAAGTAGATATAATATGGACATTCTTGATGCTACACCATTTAAAACCTGATCGAGAATTACTGCATTTTCTGAATCTGCAACTTTACTGTCAATTTCAACGCCCCTGTTCATTGGACCAGGATGCATAATTACAATATCTTTTTTTAACTTACTAATTCTCTCAAAAGTCAAACCAAATTCACTATGGTACTCTCTTTTTGATGGTATTCTTCCCAAATGCATTCTTTCAAGTTGAATTCTTAAAGCAATTACTGCATCGCACCAATGTAAAACTTCATTAAGATTATATGTTACATTTATACCAAGTTTTTTTGCATCACTTGGTAGCAAGGTGCTAGGACCACATACAACCACTTCAGCACCAAGTTTTTTTAAAGCAAAAATATCGCTTCTAGCGACTCTACTGTTCAAAATGTCTCCTACAATCCCAACTTTTAAACCTTTAATCTTTCCAAATTTTTCTTTTAATGTTACCATATCAAGGATTGCTTGAGTTGGATGTTCATGTGATCCATCTCCAGCATTTATTACTGAACCATCAATGTATTTTGTTAGCTCAAGTGACGAACCAGGATGACTATGCCTTATTACAGCTCCATCAATTTTCATTGATTCAATATTTTGAACAGTATCTTTAAGTGTTTCTCCTTTTTTAACACTGCTTGTTGATGCTGAAAAATTGATACTATCGGCACCTAATCTTTTTTCAGCAAGAGAAAAACTAATTTTTGTCCTTGTTGAGTTTTCAAAAAACATATTTACTATTGTTTTTCCTTTTAATAGAATAG
>CACOSI010000002.1:7500-172001 GCA_902629855.1 uncultured Fidelibacterota bacterium | reverse complement strand
CTATTTTTAAATGACTTGTTCTCTTTTTAATTCTATTTGCTCTACCCTGGGCTCTAGCTCTAAATCTTTTAAGCGCTGGACCCTCATCGACAGTAATAGTTTTAATACTAACTAGATTCATATCTGCATTGAAATCTTCGTTGTTTTGAGCATTAGCAACCGCTGATGCTAAGGTTTTTCTAATAATGTAGGCACCCTTTTGATCCATATGATCTAAAGAAGATAATGCCTTATTCACATTAAGGCCTCTCACAGTATCTGCGACTATTCTCAATTTTTTCGGAGAAATTCTAACGTTATTAGCTTTTGATGTAATGTCCATAAATTATTTCTTCTTTCTGTCTCCAGAATGCATTCTAAAAGTTCTAGTAGGAGAAAATTCACCTAATTTATGACCAACCATATTTTCTGTCACAAAAACTGGAATAAATTTATTTCCATTATGAACAGCAAATGTATGACCAACAAAATCGGGAACAATAATGGAATTTCTTGCCCATGTTTTTATTACAGACTTTTTAGAAGACTCTTCCATCTTAATTACTTTTTTCAAAAGCTTAAAATCAACATGAGGACCTTTTCTTACTGATCTAGCCATTAATCATTTCTCCTTTTAATAATTAGTGAGTTTGATTTTTTATTTTTTTTTCTAGTTTTGAAACCTTTTGTTTGTTTACCCCAAGGAGATACTGGATGTCTACCACCAGAGCTCTTACCTTCACCACCACCCATTGGATGGTCAACTGGATTCATAGCAACACCTCTAACTTTTGGTCTTTTTCCAAGCCATCTAGATCTACCAGCTTTTCCAGAGCGAACTAATTCATGTTGTTTGTTTCCAACAACTCCAATAGTTGCAAGGCATTTATCAGGAACCATTCTTACTTCACCGGAAGGCATTTTTAAGGTGACCATATTATTATCGTGTGCCATTACTTGTACATATGCACCTGCACTTCTAGCCATTTGAGCACCTTTACCAGGAATCATTTCAATGTTATGAACAAATTGGCCTGATGGTATATTTAAAAGCTGCATTGCATTACCAGTTTTTAACTCCGCTTTTTTGCTAGAAATAACTTTATCTCCAACTTTTAGACCATCAGGTTGGATGATGTATCTTTTTTCACCATCAACATAATGAATCAAAGCTATAAATGCGCTTCTATTAGGATCATATTCTATGGTTGCTACTTTACCTTCTATGTCAAATTTATTTCTTTTAAAATCGATAATTCTGTAGCTACGTTTATGTCCACCACCTCTTCTTCTTGAAGTAATTCTTCCTCTATTATTTCTACCGCCTGATTTTTTTAACTTTCTAACAAGAGATTTCTCTGGCTTATCAGTTGTAATCTCTGAAAAATCGGGTCTAGAAGTGAATCTAGAAGCTGGTGTAACTGGTTTTAGTTGTCTTATTGCCATAATTTTTTCTATACGCTAAATAAATCTATGTTGTAGCCATCTAATAATGTGACAATGGCTCTTTTTTTACTTTTTGCAAAACCTGTTGTTCTAATAGTTCTGCCATTACTTTTAACAGTCATTTCTTTTGCTTTACCTTTTCTATTTGAAATAGCAACTTTAGAGACTTTAACATTAAATTTTTCCTCAACTGCTTTTTTAACTTCAATTTTATTAACATTAACAGGTACTTCAAAAGCATACTTATTTGATGACTCTTGTAACGCAGTCATTTTTTCAGTAACAATTGGTCTTATTAATATCTTTGAAAAATGGCTCATTAGTTTTTAGCCTCAAATCTTTTTGAGATTTCTTCAAGACCATCTTTGTCAATAAGAATGATATCATTATCATATAAATCTCTTACCGAGCAAGATTTGGCTTTTACAAGCATTATGTGCGGTACATTTCTTGAAGATAATTCTAGTTTTTCATCAATAGTTGAACTAACCATTGTAATCTTTCTATTATTAATATTTTTATCTTTTAAAAATGATATAAATTCTTTTGTTTTTTCTGAAGAAGGGAGCTTTTCAACAACCATAAATGAATCATTCTTTACCTTATCAGATAAAATGCACTTAAAAGCTAAATGCTTTGTTTTAACATTAACTTTTTTTGAAAAAGTTTTTGGAGATGGTCCAAAAATTGATCCACCACCTCTGTTCAATGGTGATCTACTTGTACCCTGTCTGGCATTACCAGTTCCTTTTTGTCTGAATGGTTTTTTACCTCCTCCAGAAACTGCGGATCTATTTTTTGTAGAACTAGTTCCTTGCCTTAAGTTATTTAATTCAGCAACAACAGATTGGTAGACAACCTGATCATTCATCTCAACCTTAAAAATTGAGTCATTTAATTTAAATTCTTTACTTGTATCTATTGATTTTATCTTCATTTCTTTAAGAGATATACTGGAGAATTATTAGCTCCAGGAATCGCACCCTTTATAAATAATAAATTCTTTTCATTGTCTATGTCTACAATCTCTAAATTTTTAACAGTAACATTATCAGAACCTTTTCTTCCAGCCATTTTCATGCCTTTAAAAACTCTTGATGGCCACGAAGCTTGTCCAATAGAACCTGGTTTACGTTCAGTATGTTTATTACCGTGTGTCGCATCCTGCCTTGCAAAACCATGTCTCTTAATAGTTCCAGCAAAACCCTTACCTTTAGATTTTGCTCTAACATCAATTATTTCTCCAATATTGAAAATTGATGAATTAAAGGTTTGACCAATTTTATATTCAAAATCATCTATTGATTTAAATTCAGCTAAAACTTTTGCAGTTTCTAATTTAGATTTTGATAAATGACCTGCTGTAGGTTTATTAGTTTTATTTTTTGATTTCGAACCATAAGCAAGCTGTATCGCATTATATCCATTATCTTTTTCAAGTTTAATTTGAGATACAGTGCATGGACCAGCTTCAACAAGAGTAACTGGAACAACATGTCCTTCATTGTTAAAGACTTGGGTCATTTTTACCTTCTTGCCTATTAAACCGTACATTTCTATTTATCCTCTAATCTCAATATCAACACCTGATGGTAAATCTAACTTCATTAAAGATTCGACGGTCTTTGGTGTTGAGTTAACAATATCTACCACTCTCTTATGAACTTTGGTTTGAAACTGTTCTCTAGATTTCTTATCAATAAATGGAGATCTTAAAACTGTATAAACTGTTCTTTTTGTTGGCAATGGTATTGGCCCAGAAATTATAGCACCAGTAGATTTTGCTGTTCTAATTATTTTCTCTGCAGACTTATCTAATAACTTATGATCATAAGCTTTCAAAGAGATTCTAATTAAATCTTTAGCCATTAGGATTCTCCCTCTGAAGATTTAGATTTCATTAACTTTTCTTCAACAGATGCAGGAACTTTAGCATACTCTTGGAAATCCATATGGAAATTTGCTCTTCCCTGCGACAAAGATCTTAAATCAGTGGCGTAACCAAACATTTCACTCAAAGGTACAGCTGCTTTAATTTGTTGATTAGTGCCTTGCTGTTCCATTGTCTCAACCTTACCTCTTCTAGAATTGATGTCTCCAATAACATCTCCCAAATAATCATCAGGAGTTGTCGCTTCAACAGCCATTATTGGCTCCATTAATACTGGGTTAGCCTGTTTGCAAGCAGTTTTAATTGCTCTGGAACCTGCAACTTTAAATGCAATTTCAGAGGAATCCACATCATGGTATGAACCAAATACCAGCTCAACTTCAACATCTGGAATTGGATATCCATGAAGAACGCCATTTTTAAGTTGCTCCTGAATACCAGCATCAACTGCTGGGATGTACTCTCTAGGAATCACACCACCAACAATCTTATTTACAAATTTGTAACCTTCACCTTGAGCAGTAGGTTTAACATTTATGACAACATGTCCATACTGACCTCTACCACCAGATTGTCTAACAAATTTCTCATCGATTTTCTCAACTGGCTTCTGAATTGCTTCTCTAAAAGATACTTGAGGCTTACCTACATTAGCGTTTACATTAAATTCTCTTTTTAACCTATCAATAATAATTTCGAGATGAACTTCTCCCATTCCAGATATTACTGTTTGACCAGTTTCGTTATCAACTTTGACCTGAAACGTAGGATCCTCCTCGCTAAGCTTATTCATACCTTTAGCAAGCTGATCTTGATCTCCTTTTGATACAGGCTCAATTGATACAGAAACTACTGGATCTGGGAATTCCATTGATTCCAAAGTAACATCTCCTTTTTCAGATAAGGTATGTCCTGTTCTAACATCTTTTAAACCAATAACGGCAACAATTTCACCTGCTTTTGCTTCGTCTAGCTCTTCTCTTTTATTAGCATGCATTTGTAAAATTCTTGAAACTCTTTGCTTTTCACCAGTATTTGAATCGATACAAAAAGAACCTTTTTTAAGAGTACCGGAATAAACTCGGATATAAGTTAGTTTTCCAACAAAAGGATCAGTTGCAATTTTGAAAGCGAGAGCAGTAAATGAACCGTCCATAGAATTCTTAATTTCAACTTTTTGATCGGTATCATCAACCGATGAACCTTCAATACTGCCAACATCTATTGGAGATGGAAGAAAATCAATTACAGCATCTAAAACTCTTTGAACACCCTTATTCTTAAATGCAGAACCACACAAGGTTGGGACAAATGAACCTTCTAGACAACCTTTTTTTAAAGCACCTTTGATTTCATCTGCCGAAATTTCTTCTTCCGATAAATATTTTTCCATTAAAGCGTCATCAGAACTTGCAACTTCTTCAATTAAGAAATTTCTCCACTTATCTGCTTCTGTTTTAAGCTCTTCCGGAATTTCTATATAATCAAACTCTGCTCCTTGAGAACTTTCATTATACTGGATTGCTTTCATATTTGTAAGATCAATAATACCTCTAAAATCTTCACCTGCACCAATTGGAAGTGCAATAGGTAAAGGTTTAGCTCCTAATCTTTTTTTCATGGTATCAATGGCATTATAAAAATCTGCTCCAACTCTATCCATTTTGTTAATAAATGCGATTCTAGGAACATCATATTTTGTTGCTTGTCTCCAAACAGTTTCACTTTGGGGTTCAACTCCAGCAACAGCACAAAATACTGCGACTGCACCATCGAGTACTCTTAAGGATCTTTCAACTTCCATTGTGAAATCAACGTGACCGGGGGTATCAATAAGATTTACTCGGTTTTTATCCCAATAAAAAGTTGTAGCAGCAGAAGTGATTGTTATACCTCTTTCCTGTTCTTGTTCCATCCAATCCATTGTAGCTGCACCATCATGTACTTCACCAATCTTGTGGGTTTTACCTGCATAATACAACATTCGTTCTGTTAAAGTTGTTTTACCAGCATCAACATGTGCCATAATACCAATATTTCTTACAATTCTTAAATCAGCTGACATTATCTACCTCTTCCAAAATGTGCAAATGCTTTATTAGCCTCAGCCATGCGATGTGTATCTTCTTTCTTTTTAATTGCAGAACCCTCGTTGTTAGAAGCGGAAAGAATCTCACCTGCTAACCTATTTGACATAGAGCTTCCAGATTTATTTTTTGCACTATCTATAATCCATTGTGAAGCTAAATAAAATTGTCTTCTAGATGGAACCTCAATTGGTACTTGATAAGTTGCACCACCGATTCTTTTAGATTTTACCTCAACATGAGGCGATGCATTATTTAAAGCTTTCTTAAAGATATCAATAGGATCTTTTTTGCTCTTTTCTTTAACAATATCAAATGCATCGTAAAGAATTTTTTCAGCAATACCCTTTTTTCCATCCGTTAAAAGATAATTCATAAATTTTGATATTTGTAAATCATTAAATTTTGGGTCAGGACTAATAATTCTCTTTTCTGGTCTTCTTCTTCTCATAATTTAGCTTTTCGGTTTTTTAGCTCCATATCTTGATCTACTTGTCTTTCTATCATTAACACCAGCTGTATCTAAAGACCCTCTTACAATATGATACCTTACACCAGGAAGGTCTTTTACCCTTCCACCTTCAATTAATACAATTGAGTGTTCTTGCAAATTATGACCTTCACCAGGAATGTATGCATTAGCTTCAATACCATTTGTCAATCTAACTCTCGCAACTTTTCTCAAGGCAGAATTAGGTTTTTTGGGTGTTGTTGTATATACACGTGTGCAAACACCTCTCTTCTGAGGACTCTTATCTAAAGCTCTACTAGCAGATTTTTTTATAATCTTTTTTCTACTTTTTCTTATTAACTGATTTACAGTTGGCATTATTTTTATATCCTTTAATAATTAATTTACCGGGCGAATATATCGTTATAACATGGAAGAATCAAACTTTTTCTTGAACGCGTAGGAACAGGTGATTTATAGCAAAAAAATATTAGTATTATATATACTAACTATTTTCTATTTCTACGTCTAAATCTGCATCTTTAGTTAGTCGAACTTTATCTAGTTCAGGAAAGCCAGTTCCAGCTGGTATAAGCCTTCCAAGAGCGACATTTTCTTTAAGACCAAGCAAGTTATCTGTTTTTGAAGCTGTAGCAGCGTCAGTTAATACTCTTGTTGTCTCTTGGAAAGATGCAGCTGAGATAAAGCTATTGGTGTTTAAAGATGACTGGGTAATACCCATTAGAATTGGTTCAAATGTAGCCTGTTTTGCTTTGTGAAACTTAATTACATTTTGATCTTTTGATTTAAACTCTTTGTTTAATTCCTTGACTTCATTTTGTGAAATCATGATACCAACATCTAAATTTGAATCTCCGGCTTCGTCAACAACAACCATGCCTTTCATGTTATCATTTTCAGCAAAAAGATCTGATTTGTCCAATCTTTCACCAGGAAGATAATTGCTATCACCAGGATCATTAACTATAACCTTCTTCATCATTTGATTTACAATAACTTCAATGTGCTTATCATTAATTCCAACACCTTGTAACCTGTAAACCTCTTGAATTTCATTTACAAGATATTCTCTAACCGCATTTGGACCTAAAATTGTTAAAATGTCTGAAGGAGAAATTGCTCCTTCACAAAGAGGAGTTCCAGCAGTAATGAAATCACCTTCGTGAACTACAACATGTTTACCATAAGGTATTTTATAAACAATAGACTTTCCATTTGCAGGAACAACTGAAATTTTTCTAACACCTCTTTTAATTTCACCAAACTCAACTGTTCCATTAATTTCACTTACAACAGCAGGATTAGCAGGTTTTCTTGCTTCAAATAATTCAGCAACCCTTGGAAGACCACCAGTAATATCTCTTGTTTTACCTACGTCTTTTTGAATTTTTACAAGTGTTTGACCTTGAGTAACTGATTGACCATCATTTACAACTAATGTTGCTTTAACTGGCAATATGGTTCCACCAGATAAAATTTCACCATTTTTACTATAAATTTCAATTTGGGGACTTAGCTTTCTATCTTTTGACTCAGTTACGACTTTTTGCTTTTTACCACCATCTACAGCTTCTTCTTGGTAAGTATCGCCTTCAATGAAGTCTTTCATTTTAATAACACCAGATTGTCTAGCTAAAATAAGATCTGTATATGGATCCCATGAAAATAAGGTGTGATTTTTCTTAATTTTATCTCCATCAGATATATGAATATTCGCACCATAAGGTACGTTAAATTCTTCTAAAATATTACCTTTTGAATCATTGATAAATAATTTGGAGTTTCTTGAAAGACATCTTGTGACAGAAATACCATCTTCATCAATAGTTTTTGCAGGAATAAAGTCATCACTAAAGCTAGCTTTACCATTAAATCTTGATTTTTTATCTGACTCTTCAGCAATTCTTGTTGCAGTTCCACCAATATGGAAAGTTCTCAAAGTTAACTGAGTTCCAGGCTCTCCAATACTCTGGGCTGCGATAATACCTACAGCAGTACCTTGGGTAACCAATTCTCTCCTTGTCAAATCCCAACCATAACATTTAGCACATACACCTCTGCGAGATTCACATGTTAGAATTGATTTAATTTTAATACTATTAAAATTATTATTAACAACAAATTCAGCTAATTTTTCATCAAAAATATCTCCAGCTTTAACAACAGTTTTCCCATCAACAATAATTTTCTCAGAAGATGTTCTGCCGAGGATTCTTTCTGATAATGATTCAACTATCTCCTCTCCCTCTTTTAGGTCTGAAACTGTAATACCATTTATGGTTTTACAATCATGCTCAGAAATAGTAACATCTTGTGCTACATCAACGAGTCTTCTAGTTAAATATCCTGCATCAGCAGTTTTTAAAGCTGTATCAGCCAGACCCTTTCTTGCACCGTGAGTGGAAATAAAATATTCCATTACAGATAAACCTTCTTTGAAGTTTGATTGAATAGGACTTTCAATAATCTCTCCACCACCAACCATTGACTTTCTTGGTTTAGCCATAAGTCCTCTCATTCCTGCTAGCTGTTTTATTTGGTCTCCACTACCTCTCGCACCAGAATCTGATGAAATAAATAGAGAATTAAATCCTTCTTCATCAGATCTTAATCCATCCATCATCACATCAGCTACTTCACTGGTAGCTTTTGTCCATACATCTATTACCTTATTGTATCTTTCACCTTCTGTTAGCACATGTCGATCAAATCTTTGTTGTATTTTTTCAACCTCATTTTCCGCACGGTTAATGATATCGTGTTTGGCGTCTGGAATAATAATATCACTTATAGATATAGATACACCACTCATAGTTGCTGTTTTGAAACCAATATCTTTCAAGTCATCAAGCAACTGAACTGTTTTTTGATTACCAGCTTTTACAAAAGATTCCCCAATTATAAAACTAAGTTTTTTCTTAGATATAATTTCATCATAATAGCCTAACTCTTCTGGAATGATTGAATTAAAAATTGCTCTTCCTGCAGTAGTATTCATATACCATTGACCATTATGTCTAACGTTAATTATAGCATGCATGCCAACTTTTCCATTGTCGTAAGCAATTCTAACCTCATCTAAAGATCCAAATGATTTGCCTTCACCTACGTCACCTTTCTTTCCTCTAGTCAAATAGTAACACCCAAGAATCATATCTTGAGAAGGTAAAGTTATTGGCTTTCCGCTGGCAGGATGTAAAACATTCTGACTAGCCATCATTAAAATTCTTGCTTCCAATTGTGATGGAATTGATAAAGGTACATGAACTGCCATTTGGTCACCATCAAAGTCTGCGTTGAAAGCTGAACAAACAAGTGGATGAACTCTGATTGCTTTACCGTCAATTAAAATTGGTTGAAACGCAATAATACCCAGTCTATGAAGAGTAGGAGCACGATTCAACAAAACTGGATGATCTTTTACTACACTCTCAAGGATTTCATAAACAAATGATTCTTTATTTTCAATCATTAGCTTTGCGCTTCTTGGAGTAGCTGCCATATCTCTCCTAATTAATTCCCTTATTAAATGAGGTTTAAATAGCTCCAAGGCCATATTTTTAGGAATTCCACATTCTGTCATTCTCAATTCTGGACCAACAACAATCACAGATCTACCAGAATAATCAACTCTTTTACCAAGAAGATTTTGTCTAAATCTACCTTGCTTACCTCTTAACATATCAGAAATTGATTTTAAAGGTCTTTTTGAACCACTTCTAATAGCAGTTTTTCTCTTTGTATTATCAAATAATGCATCAACAGATTCCTGCAACATTCTTTTTTCATTTCTAAGAATAACCTCGGGAGCTTGGATGTCCATAAGCTGTTTTAATCGGTTATTTCTAATAATAATTCTTCTGTACAAATCATTTAAGTCACTTGCTGCGAATCTTCCACCTTCAAGCGGGACTAATGGTCGTAATTCAGGTGGCATAACCGGTAAAATTGAAACTATCATCCATTCAGGTTTATTGTTCCTGTCTTGAGCAAAATCTTTAACAACTTTAAGTCTTTTCAGCGCATCTTCTCTTTTTTGTTTAGATTTTGTTGTGGAACTAATTAACTCTAGCTCTTTTTTCAATTCAAGTAAATCCATTTCAGCTAATGCATCTTTTATTGCTTCACCGCCCATAGCTGCATAAAAATAGGATTCCTCTTCTTTCTCCTCCTGTGATACAGCATCATATCCAAACTCCTGATCTAATTCAATAAATGCCTCTTCATCTATTAATTCAAATCTTTTATATCCGCTTTTACCAGGATTTATTACTAAATAGTTTTCATAATAAATAACACTTTCAAGCTGTTTAGCACTTTTTCCTAAAATGTAGCTAAGCTTACTTGGAATAGATTTTAAAAACCAAATGTGTACTACTGGAACAGCCAAGGTTATATGTCCCATGCGGTTTCTTCTAACTTTCTTAGTTGTAACCTCTACTCCACATCTATCACAAATAATTCCTCGGTACCTAATTCCTTTATACTTGCCGCAATGACATTCAAAATCCTTTACAGGTCCAAAGATTTTTTCACAAAATAGTCCATCCTTTTCAGGTTTGTAAGACCTGTAATTGATTGTTTCAGGTTTTAATACTTCACCAAAAGAACCTTCAAGAATTTTTTCTGGAGAAGCTAACTTTATTGATATACTATTTTTCGCTTTGTACATTTATTTTTCCTTTAATCTAAATTTATATCAAGACCTAAACCTTGAATTTCTTTCATGAAAACGTTGAACGCTTCTGGTGTAGTAGGATCAGGTAAATCTTCTCCCTTAACTAAAGCGCTGTAAACTTTGGACCTACCTTCAATATCGTCTGATTTAATTGTAAGTATTTCACGAAGAATGTGAGCAGCTCCATAAGCTTGTAAGGCCCAAACTTCCATTTCACCAAACCTTTGTCCACCAAACTGTGCTTTACCCCCTAGAGGTTGTTGAGTAACAAGTGAATATGGTCCAGTGGATCTAGCATGCATTTTGTCATCAACCATATGATATAATTTCATCATATATTGATAACCTACCAATACTGGATTATCAATTTTTTCTCCTGTTAATCCATCATATAAGTCTACCTTTCCAGACTCTGGCAAGCCAGCGTCTTTCATTTTTATTGCAACTTCTTCAGGAGAAGCACCGTTGAAAACCGGAGTAGCATATTTTTCATCTAAAATTTTTCCTGCCCAACCAAGCATAGTTTCGTATAACTGGCCAAGATTCATTCTTGAAGGAACACCCATTGGATTTAAACATATATCAACAGGAGTACCATCTTCTAAATAAGGCATGTTTTCTTCCGGGACAATTGTAGCAATGACACCTTTATTACCATGTCTTCCAGCCATTTTATCACCAATAGATATTTTCCTCTTATTAGCAACATATACCTTAGCAAGTTTAAGAATACCTGGCTGAAGCTGATCACCTTCTTTAAGTTTAAAAATATCTGTTTCTAGTCTGTCTTCTAGCTTGGCCAAATGGGAAGTAAATGAATTTAAAATTGACGTAATCTTATCCCAAGACTTAGGTCCAGAAATCCAAGGTTCATCCAAACTAAATAGTTCAAAATTCAATGATTCAAGCTTTTTGACTGTAAGCTTAGTTCCTTTTTTAACAAGCACCTTATCATTATTGTCTTTAATACCTAAAGAAGATTTATCTTTTAAAATGCTGATAATTTTACTATCCCTGATTTGACGAAGATTTTTTTCATCTTCACGTTTTTTCTTCTGAAGCTCCTTAATAGACAAATTAACTTCAGCTCTGGATTTCTTTGAGGTTTTTTCATATAAATCAGTTTTGATAACTACACCTTTTACTCCTGGCTCAGCTTTTTTCGATGCATCCTTAACATCACCAGCCTTTTCTCCAAAAATAGCTCTTAATAGTTTTTCTTCGGGAGAAGGATCAGTTTCACCTTTTGGAGTTACCTTTCCAATCAAAATGTCATCCTCATTAACAATTGCACCTACTCTTATAAGACCTGTTTCATCAAGTTGTGCAGTAGCTTCCTCGCTAACATTTGGTATCTCAGGCGTTAATTCCTCTTCACCTCTTTTTGTATCTCTAACTTCAAGTTCAATCTCATTTACATGAATTGATGTAAAAATATCATCACGAACTAATCTTTCGTTAATTACTATAGCGTCTTCAAAGTTGTAGCCATTCCAAGGCATGAATGCAATCAAAACATTTTTTCCTAGTGCTAATTCTCCACCTTGAGTAGATGCTCCATCAGCAATTACATCGCCTTTTTTAACTTTATCACCGACTCTCACTAAAACCTTTTGATTATAACAAGTGTTTTGGTTTGAACGGCTATATTTAATAAGATTAACCGTGCATAGATCTTCATCTTTTATCAAAACAGAGTCTTCTGAAAAATTACTATCTTTAATTACAACCTTATTAGAGTCAACGTGAACTACTTTTCCACTTACAGGAGATAAAAGAACAGACTTAGAATCTTTCGCTACAACTTTTTCCATTCCTGTTGCAACAATTGGCGCCTCTGTTTTCATAAGTGGAACAGATTGACGTTGCATATTTGAACCCATTAGGGCTCTATTAGCATCATCATGTTCTACGAAAGGAATTAAAGCAGCAGCAACACTTAAAATCTGATTTGGAACAATATCAGAATAATGTACTTCCTCAACATCAACAACTGGGAAGTCACCTTTTGATCTAACACGAACTTTATCTTCTGAAATAAGATTATTTTTGTTAATTGCCAAACCGGATTGAGCAATGTTTGCTCTATCTTCGTCATCTGCTGATAAATATTCAACTTTATTTGTAAGTTTTTTTGTATCTATTTTTCTGTATGGAGCTTCAATAAATCCATGTCTGTTAATTTTAGCCATTAGTGCTAATGAAGAAATAAGACCAATGTTTGGACCTTCAGGAGTTTCAATAGGACATAGTCTCCCATAGTGTGTATAATGCACATCTCGTACTTCAAACCCTGCTCTTTCTCTTGAAAGACCTCCTGGTCCCAAAGATGAAATTCTTCTCTTGTGTGTGATTTCAGCAAGAGGATTAGTTTGATCTCCAAATTGTGACAATTGACTGGTGCCAAAGAAGGTATTAATTACTGTTGTTACTAATCTTGAATTAATTAAATCTTGTGGAGTAATAGTCTCAGATTCTCTAAGATTCATTCTTTCATAAACGGTTCTGACCATTCTAGCTAGAGCAGAATTAAATTGAACTTTAAGTTGTTCACCAACAGTTCTAACTCTTCTATTTCCTAAATGATCAATATCATCAGGAGCTCTTAAACCTTTTCTCATTTGAATTAGATACTTCAAGGTAATTAAGAAGTCATCTAATGTAAGAACAGAATCTTTGCCAGAATTATCTAGGTTAAATTGTTTATCGAGTCGATATCTTCCAACCTGTCCTAAATCATATTTTTTTGGAAAGAAAAACATTCTATTAATAAATTTTTCAGCAGATTCGGGACTAGGTGCTTCACTTCCTCTAAGAAGAAAGTAAACTTTTGTTAAGGCTTCTTCTGTAGATTTTGTAGGATCTTTTTGAATTGTATTGTGAATCATCATACTATCAATGCTATTTCTAACATCAACAAGCTTAACACTTTTACTACCACTTTTGACAAGCGTCTTCAAAATTGATTCGTTTAATTCTTTTCCACCTTCAACGAATAATTCGCCAGTTTCAGTATCAATTATATCTTCAACAACAATATAGTCTGCTATCTCTTCATCTTTAATTTTTGAAGGATCAAGTTCATGAATTAAACCAAATGCATTATAAATGTCTTCATCAGTACTAAATCCTAATGACCTCAATAGTAAAGTTGCGGGAAATTTTCTTTTTCTATCAATAATAGTAAAAAGAATATCATTAATGTCTGTTGTAAAGTCAATCCATGAACCTCTAATAGGGATGATTCTTGCATTATATAGCTTTGCTCCATTAGGATGAAATTTTTGATCGAAAAACGCACCTGGTGACCTTTGAAGTTGAGTCACGACTGTTCTCTCAGCACCATTAATAATGAATGTACCTTTTTCAGTCATGTATGGTATGTTTCCAAAGTATACATCTTGATCAATTACCTGAGCAAACTTCTTTTTATCTTTTTCGTCCGTAATTTTTAATCTTAATTGAACTTTGAGCGGGACGCTGTAGGTAATACCTCTATCAGAACATTCTTTTGGTGTATATCTGGGTTTACCTATAGTATAACTTTTATACTCAAGTATGTAATTTTCATGATTATCCTGCAAAGGAAAAATTGAAGCAAAAGCTTCATGTAATCCAAACATTTCTCTTTCCTTAGGATTTAAATCTTCCTGAAGAAAATCATGGAATGAGCCGACTTGCAGATCTAAAAGATCTGGAAATTCGGTGGTAGTTTTTATTTTTTCAAAATTATGTCTAGTGTTTAACTTGTTATTTTTCAAGATAACTTGCCTCCAAAAAATTGGTTAATTGTAATTACTTCTACTATTTTAATTCTACTGTAGCTCCAGCTTCTTCAAGTTGAGACTTTAATGTTTCAGCCTCATCTTTTGCGACGCCTTCTTTTACAGCTTTCGGAGCAGAATCAACCAATTCTTTAGCTTCTTTTAATCCTAAACTAGTAATCTCTCTAACAACTTTAATAACAGATATTTTTGACTGACCAGCAGCAGCTAGTACAACATCAAAACTGCTTTTTTCTGCACCTTCAGAAGCCTCACCAGTGGAAGCCCCACCAGCAGCAGCTGCAACGGGTACAGCAGCAGTTACACCAAATTTATCTTCAATATCTTTTACAAGCTCAGATATTTCTATCATATTAGCTTCTTCAAGATATTTTAAAACATCTTCTCTTTTAACGCTCATTTTTAACTACCTTTCTTTGAATTTAATTGTTCAAGTGTTCCTAATAAACCTGATACTGGGCTTCCAAGCGTACTACTTAATTTCGACAATGGAGAATTAAGCATACCAACAAGCTTTGAAAGTAACTGTTCTTTCGAAGGAAGATTTGCAATTTTATCAAATTCTTCTGCAGGAAAAACTTGACCATCTAAAATCATACCTTTAACAGCTGGTTTATCAAAATCTTTTAAAAATTCTTTAATGACCTTCGCAGGATTTGTTGGATCTTCATAGCTAACAGCCATTGCAGTTGGACCACTTAAAAAATCATCAATGCCATCCATTCCAACATCTTTTGCTGCTAATTTAATCAATGTATTTTTAGCTATAGTAAACTCAACATCATTACTTACAAATTCTTTTCTCAACTTTGTGATGCTAACAACGTCAAGACCTAAATAATCTGTAAAATATATTGCCTTAGCTTTGTCTAGCTTTTCGGTAAGGCTTTTTACTGACTCTAAATTTTTATTGCTAGGCATTATTCAACTCCCACCTTAAGTCCTGGACCATGCGTTGATGAAATACTTATAGATTTTAAATATTTACCTTTAAAAGAATTAGGCTTAGCAGAGATGATTGCATTGTGCAATGCATCAAAATTTTCCTTAAGCTGATCAGAAGAAAAAGAAGTTTTTCCGATAGATGAGTGTAATATACCATTTTTCTCAACTCTGGCATCAAGCTTTCCTGCTTTTAATTCTTTAACAGCTTTACCAACATCATTTGTAACAGTACCTGACTTAGGATTAGGCATAAGCCCTTTTGGTCCAAGCACTTTACCAAGCTTACCAAGATGAACCATCAAATCTGGCGTAACAACAATCTTATCAACATCGCTCCATCCACCTTTAATTTTTTCTAAATAATCATCTTTTCCGACAAAATCAGCTCCTGCTTTTTTAGCTTCATCCACTTTATCTTCGTTAACAATCGCTAGTACAGATACATCCTTACCAACTCCATGCGGTAAATTGATACTTAATCTGATATTTTCTTCTGCATGTCTAGGATCAACACCTAAATTAAATGCTACATCAACTGATTCATCGAAAGATTCTTTTTTAAATTCCATGACAAACCCTAACGCTTCATCAACATTAAAAAACTTAGTTAAATCAACTTTTTCGGAAACCAATTTTGAAAATTTAGTATTTTTCATCTTTCAACCTCGATACCCATGCTCACAGCAGTACCTGCTATCATTTCTGCAGCTTGATCTAGGCTGTGTGCATTTAAATCTTTCATTTTAATTTCTGCAATTTTTTTACATTGAGATAAAGAAATACTTCCAACCTTATCTTTATTAGGTTCTTGTGAACCTTTTTTCATCTTCAATTCTTTCATAATTAGTGTAGATGCTGGAGGTGATTTAGTTTCAAAAGTAAATGATCTATCTTTATAGACTGTGATAATAACTGGCGTTAACATTCCTTGCAATTCCTTAGTAGCATCATTAAAAGCATTGCAAAAGTCCATAATATTTACACCATGTTGACCAAGTGCAGGTCCAACTGGAGGCGCAGGATTTGCTTGCCCAGCAGCAATTTGTAATTTTATTAAACCAGTTTTTTCTTTTTCAGCCATTTTTAACTTTCACTTAAAATTTGATTCATACTTAATTCAATAGGTGTAGGTCTTCCAAAAATATTAACATTTACTTTGATCCTATTTCTATCATTTACTTCTTGAACTAAACCATTAAACTCTTTAAATGGGCCATCTATCACTTTTACAGAATCACCAACTTTGAATGGAATTTCGTCTAAATCTTCCTTAGAAACATCGTCTCCTTCAGTTGTTGATAGATATCTACTCATTTCAATTTCACTTACAGTCTGAGGATTTCCTCTAGGGCCAACAAAGCTCATTACACCATCAATACTTTCAATAAAAAATTTTGTCTCATTGTTCATCTGCATTTTAACCAAAATGTATCCGGGTAATAGACTCTTTTCTTTTACAGTCTTCTTCCCATTTTTAATATCAACAACATTTTCAATCGGTATTAAAATTTCTTCTACATTAGCTTTTAAATCTTTTTCGTAATCAAGCTCCCTAAAAATGCTATCCTTTACCTTAGATTCTTTTCCAGACATTACTCTTAAGCTATACCAATTCATATTAATACCCTCATAAACCTCTGAATTACCCAATCAATTCCAAATAAGAATAGAACAAAAAGTAAGAAGAAAATAATTATTAAATAGGTCGAACCTCTCAACTCATTATAAGAAGGCCAAGAAACTTTATTCATTTCCAAGTAAACCTGATTTAAAAAATTTTTAACTCTACTAAACATAAACTATCCTATCTCGCAGGTGAGGCAGGAATTGAACCCGCAACCCCCGGTTTTGGAGACCGATGCTCTACCAATTGAGCTACTCACCTATATGCTATTTAATTTCTTTGAAAAGAACATGCTTGCGAGCTACAGGGTCAAACTTTTTATATTCAAGTTTGTCGGGATGTTTACTCTTATTCTTAGTAACAGTATAACGGTACCCTGTCCCTGCAGAACTCTCAAGTCTTACAATTGCTCTTTTACTATTTCCAGCCATTAGTCAGTTACGGTAGTTACTACTCCAGCTCCTACTGTATGTCCACCTTCTCTAATAGCGAATCTTAACTCTTGATCCATAGCAATCGGTGTAATTAATTCAACGGACATTTCAACATTATCTCCAGGCATAACCATTTCAGTACCTTCAGGTAGTGAAACAACACCAGTTACGTCAGTTGTTCTGAAGTAAAACTGCGGTCTGTAGTTATTAAAAAATGGAGTATGTCTTCCACCTTCTTCTTTTTTCAAAACGTAAACGTTTGCTTTGAACTTGGTGTGAGGAGTAATAGAACCTTTAGCAGCTAAAACTACACCTCTTTTTAGGTCTTCTTTTTCAACACCTCTAAGAAGTAAACCTGCATTATCTCCAGCCTCACCTTCTTCTAGTGTTTTTTGGAACATTTCAACACCAGTAACAGTAGTTGTTCCAATTTTATTGTCTAAGCCGACAACTTCAACCTCTTCACCAACCTTAATTTTTCCTGATTCGATTCTACCAGTACCAACAGTACCTCTACCAGTAATACTGAAAACATCTTCAACAGGCATTAAGAAAGGCTTATCAATAGCACGTTCAGGCTGCGGAATAAAAGTATCACAAGCTTCCATAAGCTCGCCAATACATTTTACAGCTTCTTCGTCACTTGGATTTTCAAGAGCTTTTAAAGCACTACCTTTAACGATAGGTGTATTATCACCATCGAATTTGTATTCACTTAGAAGATCTCTTAATTCCATTTCTACCAATTCCAATAATTCAGGATCGTCAACTTGGTCAACTTTGTTCATAAAAACCACAATGCTAGGAACATTTACCTGCCTAGCAAGCAATACGTGTTCTCTAGTTTGTGGCATAGGACCATCAGCTGCACTAACAACAAGAATAGCTCCATCCATTTGAGCTGCTCCTGTAATCATGTTTTTGATGTAGTCAGCGTGACCAGGACAGTCTACGTGCGCATAGTGGCGGTTAGCTGTCTCATATTCAACGTGTGAAGTTGAAATTGTAATACCTCTTTCTTTTTCCTCAGGTGCATTATCAATAGTGTCAAAATCACGTTTAGCTGCCAAACCTAAATTAGATTGGGTTTGTGTAATTGCAGCTGTCAATGTTGTTTTACCATGGTCAACGTGACCGATAGTACCAATATTACAGTGAGGCTTATTTCTAACAAATGTTTCTTTAGCCATTTTGTTATCTCCTTGTTTTTAACAATTTTCTTTTTTTTTGAGCCTACGACCGGGATTGAACCGGTGACCTCTTCGTTACCAACGAAGTGCTCTACCTACTGAGCTACGCAGGCAAATTTCGAGCGAGTGACGCGATTCGAACGCGCGACCCTCAGCTTGGAAGGCTGATGCTCTACCAACTGAGCTACACTCGCAAATCCTGTGGGCAAAGAAGGATTCGAACCTCCGTAGACTTACGTCGGCAGATTTACAGTCTGCTGCCTTTAACCACTCGGCCATTTGCCCGAGATCATCTCTCATTCCTGATAGTAAGACAAAAAAAATTTTCAAATACCTTGCTTTTTACCCAAAAAACTGAGCCGGCGAGAGGATTTGAACCCCCGACCCGCTGATTACAAATCAGCTGCTCTACCAACTGAGCTACACCGGCAATGTATAGATACACGTATATACACGCACGCGTAGGCAAAAGCGACGAAATATAATGAAATTTATCAGGAAAACAAATTATTTCTTTTTGAGGAGATTTTGACCATCAACACTATCTTCAACTATCCAACCCATTTCACTGAGTTTATCACGTAAATTATCAGATAATTTCCAGTCTTTATTATCTCTTGCTTCTTGACGAGAAACTAATAAATCTTGTACTTCTTTAGGAATTTCATTTTCTTGCAAATTATCTAAATCAATTATATCAAATATTGAATTAAATAATTTTAAAAAAATAAAAGATTTTATGTTATCAGAATCATTAAAAGAGTTTTCTGCTATTTTTTTATTCATTTTTGTAACGAAACTGAAGAAAACCCCTAATGCTTCAGGAGTATTCAAATCATCATTTAATGCATCAATAAACTTGTTATGATCTTCAGAAAATTTGAGGTTTATTTTTTCATCACTTTTAATAATATTTGATGCAAATCTATTGATTTTATTAATCATTTTTTTACAATCGTCTATTTTTTTTTGATTAAATGATACCTTTGTTCTATAATGGGCAGATAATAAAAAAAGTCTGACAATATTAGATCCATTTTCTTTAATGAGTTTTTTGACATCAACAAAATTTCCAAGAGATTTACTCATTTTTTCGTTATCGACATTTAAATGTTCTGCATGTAACCAATAATTTGAGAGATTGTGTTTTTGAATAGCCTCGATTTGAGCACTTTCATTTTCATGATGTGGAAATTTTAAATCAATTCCACCACAATGAATATCTAGCTGGCCATTAAAAAGTGTTTTAATCATTACAGCACACTCAGTGTGCCAACCTGGTCTTCCCTCTCCCCATTGACTTTTCCAAAAAATTTCACCATCTTTTTCTTTTCTTGCTTTCCATAATGTAAAGTCACTACGATTTTTCTTTGATAAATCAATGTCTTCAATTTCTAAATCATCGTTAATTTTTACAAACTTTCCATAATGAGGATACTTTTCTATGCTAAAAAAAATATTTCCATCCATTTCGTATGCCAAATCATTATCTATTAATGTTTGAATGAACTCAATCATTTGGTTTACATAATCAGTAGCTCTTGGATTATAATTATTTGGCAAAATTTTTAGAGAACTAGATAGCTCCATAAATGATAATTCATATTTTGAAGTTACTTCTTTTAACGTAGTCTTCTGTTCATTTACCTTATCAATGATCTTGTCATCAATATCAGTAATATTTACAGCAGTTTCTGTTTTATACCCATTCATTTTAAGGACTCTATTTAATAGGTCATAAAATACAAATGTTCTAAAATTACCTAAATGTGGACTGTTATAAACAGTTGGACCACAACCGTAAGTTTTAACTTTTTTACCAGAAATAGATTTAAAAATTTCTTTCTTGCTTGTCAGTGAATTATATAATTTTAAACTCATTTTTTTTGGGATAATTTAATAATTTTATCTATTAAATCTTTAAAAGAATATCCATGTTTATTAGCAGACATAGGAAAAAGGCTAGTTTCGGTCATTCCAGGAAGTGTATTAATTTCTAAAAAAAATACTTCATCATTATATATTTTAAAATCAACCCTCGAATAAACTTCACAACCAAGCAATTGGTGAATTCTTTGTGCTGTATCTTTTATCTCAGATGTTAATTTTGTACCAATATCAGCTGGGCATACATACTCAGACATTCCTTTTGTATATTTTGAGGAATAGTCATAGAAACCTTTCTTTGGAATTATTTCAATTACAGGTAAAACTTCATCTCCCAAAATAGGAACAGTTATTTCAGCCCCACCAACATATTCTTCAATAAGAACTTTACTATCAAAGTCTAACGCATTATCAATAGCCTCATTAATCTTCTCATAATTATCTATAACTTTGAAGCCAACAGAACTGCCTTGAGAATTAGGTTTGATTACATATTTTGATGAAGAAAAACCTATATTATCATTGCAGATATTGGATTCAACTACATAAAAATCAGGAGTAATAATTCCATCATTGATTGCTATCTCTTTACAAAAGGATTTGTTAAAACACTTCTTAGAAGCAAACTGATCAGATCCATTATATTTTATATTATTTTGCTCAAGTATTTTTTGTAATGCTCCATCTTCTCCAAAAGTACCGTGCAAGGCAATAAATACAAAATCATGCTTTTTCAAGCTGTTTATTTCATTATCTATCGAATTAGTTTCTAATAAATAATTTGTGGTTTGGTATCCAAGACTTTTACAAGCCTGACTTATAGCAAGCCCAGAATTCTTAGAAACTTCACTCTCGTGCGAATCTCCTCCAAATATAATTCCAATGTTCATAATAACTTCTCAGCTGCCACTAATAAATTATCACAAATAAGATATGGTTCACAATTTTCTTCTACTTCACTTAAATAATCATGACCCATTCCAGTTAACAAAAATATTGTTTTCATTTTACATCTTTCTCCAGCCTGAATATCTACAATAGAATCTCCGATCATGAGTGAATTTCTCAAATCAACGCCAAAATCTTTCTCGGCTTGTTCAAACATTCCAATTCCAGGCTTTCTAAAAGAATGAAAGCTCTCATCATAGTTGTCAGCATAATAAATTTTTTTTAACGGTAATCCTTTTTTTTCAAATTGGTCATAAATGAATGCGTGTATATTTTCAACATTTTCTACATCCACTTTTCCTGTTGAAATCCCTGATTGATTTGTTACAATGAAAAACTTATCTGTTAAAGAGCTTAATTTTTCTAATGCGTTAAAAGTATAATCAAAAAAATGATAATCACTAACATTGTTAATATAACCATAAGGATCATGGCTAATAGTTCCGTCTCTATCAAGAAAAATTGCATCAAACATTACTCAACTCTCCAATCCACAGTTTTCCAGTCATTTGTAATTAATAACTTTTCAATTGTATTGTTGTTTTCGAATATTTTTAAAATTTCAACTTCAAAATAAATATTTTCATTTTGAACTACCTTAATCTTCATGATTCTATTTAATTCTTCATTAAAATCAATTTCGAGTGTATAAATATTATTTGAATATGTAATTCTATGGTTGTCTTCAAAAATACTTTTTTTTATGACTTTGTAATCATTGAAATTTTTAAATTTGAAGAAGCTTAGAAAATTTTCATCAGCATTTTCAATTATCAACCTTTCATTTTGAAAGTCATATGTAAAAATTGTATTGTTTTGAATTTTTGTTATTGTATTATCATGATTACTTGAATCAAAAAAAATTATATCTCCATCAATTGATAAGTTTGAATTAATTTTTGTTTCATTATTTTTAATTATCAAATTGATAGTTTTATTTTGAACTAAACTAAAAAAATTTTCTATTTTTGATTCAACATTTTCGAAGCAAAATACATTTGAAATAAGTAATAAATTTAGTAAAAATTTATTCTTCATTAATCGTTTCTAAGTAACTTTCATCAACAAGAACTTCCCTGGCTTTACTGCCTGTAAAAGGTCCTACAATTTTAAGCCTTTCCATTTCATCTATTAAACGAGCAGCTCTTGAATAACCTACAGAAAGCCTTCTTTGTAATAATGAAATCGAACCTTGTTTACTCATAACAATGATTTCAATGGCCTTGTAAAGAAGATCGTCATTAATGCCCTCTTCACCATCATTAATAATACTTGATTCTTCTTTAACAGTATCAATAATAACCTCGTTTGGCTTTGGTTGGTTTGAGATATGATTTACTAAATCTTCAATTTCTTTTAATGTTATGAATGCTCCATGCATTCTTACTGGTGCAGGTGATCCTGGTTTTTGATACAACATATCTCCTTTTCCAATCAACTTATCTGCTCCATTTTCATCCAGAATTGTCCTTGAATCAATTTTTGTTGCTACCTGAAATGCAATTCTTGCTGGAAAATTAGCCTTTATCACACCAGTTATAACATCCACTGATGGTCTTTGTGTAGCTACAATTAAATGAATTCCAACTGCTCTGGCTAATTGTGCTAGTCTTGCAATTGGTGCTTCAACATCTCTTGGGCTATACATCATAAGATCTGCCAATTCATCAATCATAAGAATTATATATGGCATCAAATCTTTTTTTGACTTTTTCATTGAATCATTGTATTCACTAATATTTCTTTTACCTGCCTCAGCTAATAAATCATACCTTGAATCCATCTCTCTTTCTAAAGACCTCAAGGCAAGTATAGCATTATCTTTTTTTGTAATGATTGATTCATCAATACCGTTAAACTTTAATAAATAATGACTTTCTAGAGCTCTGTATAGTGACATTTCGACCTTTTTGGGATCAATAATTACAAACTTGACCTCTTCTGGCTTGAGTTGATAAAGCAAGCTTACAATTATTGTATTTAGCGAAACTGACTTTCCTGAACCAGTGGTTCCTGCAATTAATAGGTGGGGCATTTCGACAAGGTCCAAGATTGAAATATCTCCTAGAGTTCCCTTTCCAATAGCTAGTTTTAATTTTGCTTTTGATTTTAAATATTTTTCAGAGTTTATTACATTTTTCAAAAAAATTGTTTGAGGATTTTTATTCGGTATTTCAACACCAACATAATTCGATCCTGGAATAGGAGCCAAAACACGTACGCTTTGCGCCTCCATAACTCTAGCGATATCGTCTGATAATTGCACAAACTTATTTACTCTTACGCCTTCTGCAGGTAGAATTTCAAACAGAGTAATTATCGGTCCAGTTTTTATTGAGCCAGATGAACCTTCAACTCCAAAGTTAGAAAGAGAATTTTTAAGAAGCTCAGATCTATTTCGAATATCATCTTCATTGATTTCATTTGATTCATTTTGCGATTGTAAAATATCTGTTGATGGAAATTTCCATTCTCTTTTTATGATTGATTTTTTTCTTTCTTTATCAATTTCAGCAATTTTTTCTTCAACTGCAGCTTCTATAGAAAGCTCATCAAGCTCTTCTTCATCGATGATTTCATCATCTTTGACTTCAATACTTTTATTTTCATCAAATTGTTTTAAAGTATTTTTTAAAACATCTTTTTGAATTAATTCTGATTCATTTTCATCGTCTTCAACTGATAATTCGTTAATAAATTCTTTATCTTTGATGATAACATCAGGATTTTTATCTTCTTTTATCTTTTTTTGTGGTAAAAAATTTCTGAGATTAAAATTTATTTTAAGTTCTATTTTTTTCAAATTTTCAAAAATTTTCTTTGAAAAACTAAAGATGTCAATTTTGAAAAAAGATGTAATGAATATCAATAAAGTAAAAAAGATAATAATTGAAGTACCAATTAAACCTGTCCAATCAAAAACTAGGCTTAGTAGTAAACCTCCTAACAATCCAGATAAATCGAACTCTGAAATTTGATTTGAGGTTAAGATGTCATCAAAATTATCAAAAAAACCAATTATGAAAGATAAAATTATAAGTCCTAAAACTTGAAACTTTATTAATCTTAAAATCTTTAAAGAAAAATTTGATATTAATTGAACACCAAATGTAATTAAAATTAAAGGTAAAAAAAGTGAGGCATATCCAAAACCTAGCTTAAATAAATAAAATCCTATGTATACACCCAAAATATTAAATGGATTATTAATATTTTGTGCTAACAATGATGGCTCTTCCGATAAATCATACATTAAAATTGAACCAGCTATTAAAAATGCTATACAGATTGTGAGCAAACCTATGACTTGAATTTTAAACTTATCAGTCATCTAAATAAGTTCCTTCTTTATAAAATGGTAATTTAGTTTTATTAAATAAAAAATACTTATCTCTTATCTTTATATAAAATTCATCTTTAACAGAGTTTTCTTTTTTAACTGAAGCCAAAGCAATACCCTTCTTAAGCATTGGAGACATTCCGCCGCTTGTAACAAATCCTATATGATTTTTTTGTTTATCAAAAACCTCATAGCCTGACCTTGGTATAGCTTTTTCTTCTGATATCAAAGACACTAAATTTTTTTTGGGTTTTCTATCAATTAGTTTTTCGGAACCAATGAAATTTGTAGATAACTTGGTAATCCACCCTAATCCAGATTCAATTGGTGATGTTTTTTCATCAAGCTCATTTCCATATAAACAATAACCCATCTCCAACCTTAGGGAATCTCGACAACCTAATCCTACAGGATGTATATGATCAGATAAATCTAGAATTCTTCTCCAAATTTCTCTTGCTAAATCATTGGGAGCATAAATCTCATAACCCTTTTCACCTGAATATCCAGTTCTAGCAATAATGACTTGATTTTCATCAGGTAATAAGGTCTCATAATATGAAAGAGTGCTAATTTTTGGAAAAATTTTTAATAGGGATTCTGATGATTTTGGTCCTTGTAATGCAAGTAATGAATATTTTTCAGACTTGTTTTCTAAAGTCACACCTTCGATCAAATTTTTTTGAAGCCATGAATAATTTTTTTCAATATTAGCTGCATTTACAACAAGCATATATTGATCTCCTAAGTGATATATTATTAAATCATCAATAATACCACCTTCAGGATTACAAAATGCACTATATTGAGCTTTACCAGGAACGATATTTTCAACATCATTAGTTGTAACCATCTGGATAAATTTTTTAGCATTTTTCCCATAAATAAAAAATTCGCCCATATGGCTTACGTCAAAAATACCTGAACTATTTCTTACATAATTATGTTCTTTTAAGATTCCATCATATTGAAGAGGCATCATAAAACCTGCAAAAGGTACCATTTTAGCTCCAAGCACTTCATGCTCATCAAAGAGTATTGTTTTTTTGTAATCACTCATCGAATTATGGCTAAAACTTTTTTAATTACTTTTTCAATATTACCTTTATATAGACCCTCATTATTCAGCTTTTTGATAGCTGTATCTATTTGAATTTTTTTATAACCTAAAGATGATAATGCAGTGAAGATATCATCATAAGTGAAGTCAACATCATTTTGCTCAACTATTTCATATGAAGATTTATCAGAAATTTTTTCTTTTATATCAAGAATTATTCTTTTAGCAGTTTTTGGACCAATACCTG
Source organism: uncultured Fidelibacterota bacterium (assembly GCA_902629855.1). Taxonomy (GTDB): domain Bacteria; phylum Fidelibacterota; class Marinisomatia; order Marinisomatales; family Marinisomataceae; genus Marinisoma. The sequence goes on along the minus strand of CACOSI010000002.1, from coordinate 145,988 downwards.
GAATTAAACTTAAAGATTTAACATCTTCAGAAATAATACTTTCTTTAAAACTGGAAACAGATACATTTGATAATAGATTTATAGCAGTTTTTGGACCTATACCTGATACCTCAATAAGGTTAATAAAAAGACCTCTGCGATCTTCATTTATAAATCCATAGAGTTCTAACAAATTTTCTTTTACATTTAAAAATGTATTAATTGAAATGTTTTCACCAACATTTGGGATTTTTTCGTAATCTCGTAGGCAAATATGAATGGTTAATACTATTGAACCAGTATCTACATAAAGCATTGTTGGTTCTTTTTTAAAAATTTTACCTTTTACCGAATTAATCATTTAGCTCCTATTAAGACCACACCATGCAACTGCAATTGCATCTGAAATATCGTTCTTCTTTAAGACTTTATCATCTAATTTAAATATTTTTTTAACCATAAATGCAACTTGTTCTTTTGAGGCAGAACCATTTCCTACTATCGATTGTTTAATTTCTCGTGGACTGAACTCTTCACAATTTATTTTGTGTTCTTCAGCGGCTAACATTACAGAAGATTTAGCTTGTCCTAATTTTATGGCTGATTGAATATTTTTTCCGTAAAAAACATTTTCAACATAAACGAATTTTGGATTAAACTTTGAAATTATCGATGAAGATTCATTGAAAATTGTATGTAATCTTTGGGATAGTTTTTTATCTTTTTTTGGCCTTATTAAACCACATTCAATAAGAGTGACTCTCTGATTTTTTGATTCCAGTACTGAAAAACCGGTATTTGTTAATCCAGGATCAAAACCAATTACAATCATTGTATTTTACTCAAATAATAATTTGTATAAACATTCTGAACATCTTCAAGTTCTTCTAAAAAATTAATCATTTTAATAACTTTCTCTTCTTGATTTTTGTCAATTTCTATTAAGTCTTTAGCGATATATTCAAAATAAGAGTTTTCAACAATTAATTGTTTTTTTTCAAAATAATCAATTTTATCATACATTTCTTGATGATTGAAAATCATTTTATAACAATCTTCTTCTTCTATGAAATCTTTTGCATTATTTTCAATTGATAGCTCAAATAGTTCATCTTCTGTGAAGGAGTCTTTATCAAAAATTAATGTTCCAACCCGGTCAAAGTTCCAAGAAACACTTCCAGTTTGCCCTAGAGAGCCATCAAATTTTGTTAAAGAATGCCTTACATCCGCTACAGTTCGATTCTTATTATCTGTTATTGCTTCGATGTAAACAGCTACTCCGAAAGGTCCATACCCTTCATAATCAACTTCTTCAAAAATAACATTATCGATTTCACCAACTCCTTTTTTTACAGCTTTTTCAATATTCGAATTTGGCATATTCAAAGATTTTGCTTTTTTGATGGCTTGTCTTAATCGAGGATTTGAATCAACGTCTTTCCCACCAAGACGTGAAGATATTGTGATTTCTTTGCTTATTGTAGAAAAAATTTTTCCTCTTTTTTGATCAAGAGCGCCTTTTTTTCTTTTTATTGTTGACCATTTACTGTGACCAGCCATTAAGATTCCATTTCAATAAGTGTAGGCACGACCCAAGACGTTCTATATCCTAATCGAACCAACTTTACTTGAAGCTGCTCAGCTTCTTTTCGACTAATAAAATCGCCAGCTCTTAATTTAAAATTTGGTAATTCAAAATTGATATAAAGCTTGTCTTTTATTAAACCTTCCAGTTTGTTTTTTATAATAATAAGTTCATTTTCATTTTGTGAAATAGATATTTGAACTCTATATCCTTTAACAAATTTATTTTCTTCTTCTTTGATTTCTTGCTCCATATTATCATCAATTACGGGTAACGATACTTTTGGTAAATCAGGAATCTTATCATCAAAATCACTTGGTTTAATCTGATTCTGTGATAAAACTAAACTTGAAAACAATAATACAATAAATAATTTCATATTAATCTAAATTTCTTATATCCTCAGTTCTTATCCAACCTTTTCTTCCATCAAATGTGCTAATTTCCAGCCATAGGTTTGTTTCTTGGTTCACTTTTACCTTATTACCATCATAAAGCGTTGAAGACTGAATTGAATTATTTAAATAAGGTGCTGAAAAAATTGATGTTTCATCCTTAATAACAATAACAAATTTGTTATTTTGATCCCAAACTTTTTTTGTGAAAACAAGCAGGATATTAACAACAAGAAGAGATAATAAAATATATGATAATACTTTAATAAAATTCACTTTTAAAATTTTATATAAAAAAGTAAGAAATGAGAAAATGAAAAAAAAGCATACAGTAGAAAAAACAAACATATTTAAAGAAAAAGATTGTAAAAAAAATTTTATAAAATCTAAAAGATTATTTTTTGGAGGCTCAATTACATTTGTCACTGATTTAATTAATTTATCATAGTTGTATATAAGATCTTTATCAAATGGACTTAATTTCATACCCATTTCATAAGACCATCTTGAATTACCAAATTCTTCTAAAAAATAATATGAATTGCCCAAATTCATATATAAATCAGTTGAGTGATACCCTTCTTTTAAAATTAATTCATAAGTTTTTGATGATTCCAGAAAGTTTTTTTTGATATAGCTTTCATTAGCAAGATCAAATAAAGTATCTATGTCTTGCGTTAAAACTATAGCTTGAAGTTGAATTATAATAAAAAATAATTTAAACATATAAGTCAATCCTTTCTAAAAATTTGATTAATTCAATCTTTAAATCGTCACTACCATTATCATAATTCACATTTGAAAAAGTTTGTTCTTTACATTTATCTAAAAAATCATTTAAAAATATTAAATCTTCATTTTTTAAGAATTTCTTTGCTTCATCTTTTATAAATGTGATATCAAAGTTTTCCGAATGTATTTTTTTCTTTAAATAAAAAAATCTTAAAATAATTTTGGGACCATCTATCAAAATTGACTTTGAGTTTCTTATATTTTTTTTAGCAAGTTTAATAGATTTTTTTCTATCTAAAGAATTTAAAATTCTTTTTGTCATTATTTTAAATGTGTTTTTAAAAAAAGGTAGAATTATAAAAATGAAACTTAGAATAAAGAGAGACAAAATACTTTTGTTGTAATTATTAGAGGCTATTTTAATCCATTTTTGGGGCTGCATTCTTATAAATTTAAGTGCGCTTCCAGATGAATCTACCAGAGACTTATCCTTATCATCGAAAAGAGTGCTTTCGTAAACCTCAAAATTAACTTCATTTGATAGTGCATAAGACCACTTCTTAAATTTTGGGCTGTAGTACGGCAATGATATAGTTCCTACCTTGAAATTTCCACTTTTTCGAGGAATTAAATTATATTTCCACTGTATTGAACCAGAAGATTTGTCTGATATATTTTTTTCTATAATAGTTTCACCTTCAAATACCTCAATTTTTTCAGGAAAAGTAACTTGAGGTCTACCGATATTTTTTAAATTACCACTACCATTAAGCTTGAGAGTAAAAATTGCAGGTATTCCTTCTTCAATTTTTTCATCTGAAATTGAAGAAGTCAAATTAAATGATCCAACAGCGCCAGAAAAATTTTCTGGTATATTTTTTAATGAAGAAACCTTTACAGTTAAAGGATCAGATACTAAAATTCTTGCACTGGTATATTGCGAAAAAGTATCAAAAAAAGGATCATTCCAAAATAACCTATTAAAAGATGGATCTTTTTCTTTTGTTTCAACTTTCATTATCATCGAATCAAGTTCAAATACGCCTTCTTCTAAAGGAAATATAGATACTTCATAAAGTTTTAAAGCCTTGTAGTTGTATCCATCTATTTCAACATCTTCCCAGCTTTCTGGATTTATTTGAGTTCCTGTTGGATCAAATAATTTCTCTGTCCAAAAATTCTTATACTTTGGAAATTCTGTTGAAATTACTTTAGAAGCTATTCGTGTATAAAACTTATATGAAATCACAATCTGCTCTCCAATAACAACATCAGTTTTATCAATCTTTACCTCAAGTATTAAATCTTTTGTACTTTTATCTATATCTTGTTTAGATACCTGAATTTCAAATTCTTTTGTAAATAATCTGTCATTACCAATTTTTACCTCCATTGGAGGAATGATTAGTTTGCCTTGCTTTTTAGGTATTAAAGTCCAAGAAATGGATCTTGAAGAAGATCTTTCTCCGTTTACATAGCGATATTCACTTCCGATATTAGGTCCAGCTATAATTGAAAAGCTATTTTCTAATTTTTCTAAATTAACCTCGGGATTGACTTCAATATCGTTAATTTTAATCGTATAAATAATAGATTCAGTTAAATTAATTTCATTACTACTAACTGAAGATGTTAATTCTTGAGAAAAAATATTTGAAAAAAGTAAATAAATTATAAATATTCTTACCACTGCTTACCTGATGTATTTGAATATCTTTTTTGTTTTCTTTTTTTATTAACTTTTTCGTTTTCTTTTAAAGCATTTAAAATATTTTCAGAACTTTGATCATTTCTAATTTGCTTATTTTCATTTTTATCTGTTTTATTATCTTGATTGTTATCTTTTGGGCCATCGTTCTGGTCATTTACTTGAGGATCATTTTTTGAATTATTTGACTTATCATCTTTATTCTTTTTTTTGTCTGAATCATCTTTATTTTTTTCTTTTTTGTTATCTGATTCTTCTTTGTCTTTTTTGCTGTTTTCATCTTGCTGACTAGTTTTATTATTTTCAATCTCATTTTTTACTATTTCATAATTAATTCTAGCATCTTTATCTTCTGGATTTTTTAACAAAGCTTCTTTGAATAAAGACAAGCTTTCTGTAAGTCTCTTATTGCGATATAATAAATTTCCATGATTATAGTTTAAATCAGCTGTTGAAATAATCGAATCTTGATTTGATAAATTGAAATATTTTTCAGCAACTTCAGTGCTATCAAGTAGTGAATAAATAGATGCAATATTAAAAAGAATATCCTCTTTTGGTAAATTGTTATTTTCTCTTAGAAGTTTCTTATAATAAATGAGAGCAGATGTAAAATCTTCGTTCTCGATCATTTTTTTTCCTAAATCTTGACTAAAAATTGTAGAAATTGTAACAAAAATAATTATTATTTTTTTCATTTCGATCTTCCTGCAGGTATTAGAGTAGATAATACTAAGAAAATTATACTTAAAACTAAAGGATACTGAAATTTTTGTTCATATTCTGAAAATTCGAATGAATTTATAAGCGCATTTTCTCCTTGAGATACAATTTCTATTATTTCTTCACTAACAGGTTCGCTTTTTGAAATTCTTAGTAATCTCCCATTACCTATTTTTGCTATTTTATCAAGAAATTCCAGATTAACTTTTGAAATTACCAATTGACCTTCTTCGTCCGAAATAAATGTTTTTTGTTTTTTACTCTTCGGTATTAATGAGCCTTTAGAACTACCAACAGCTACGACAAAAATATTTACTTTATCTTTAGTTATTTTTTTTATTTCTTCAAAACTATTTTCACCATGATCTTCGCCATCTGATAATAAAAATATCATTTTTTGTTGTTTACCCTCATCTTTAAACGCTTCAATAGATGTCTGAATTGCTGATGAAATTTCTGTTCCCCTTGAAGAAATCATATTTGTATCGATGCTTTTTGTAAATAGTTTTGCTGCATCATAATCCATTGTTAAAGGTAAATATAAGAAATTTGATCCTGAAAAAACTACAATACCAACTCTATCTCCCTCTAAATTTTCAATAATTTTTGTTAATTCAAATTTTACCTTATTTAACCTGGAAGGCTTAATATCCTCAGCATTCATGCTCAAGGAAACATCTACGCAAAAAATTATATCTACACCTTTTCTCTCAACGGGCTTAACAGTAACTCCTGTTTTTAAACCAGTTAAAGAAAAAATAAGTATAATAATGCCAATATTTCTTAAGATATATTTAGATTTCATATTGAAAAGACTTCCTTGAAATAAAACTTCATAAAACTTTTTCTCAAACTTTTTTCCAAAAATATTTTTCTTATAAGATCTTAATTTTGAAAAAATCAAAACAATCAAATAAATTATTAGACAATAACTTGCAATATTTAAGTATTCAAATGTCATATTACCTTTCTAAAATAAATTATTCTCATTAATTCACTTATCATTAAAAAAGAAAATCCAGAAATCAAAAACCATATATATATTTCTTTATAAGTCGAATAATAATTAATTGTAATTTCAGATTTCTCTAATTCATCAATTTCAGAATAAATACCCTCAAGACTTTTTTTATTTGTTGCTCTAAAATATTTTGCTCCCGTTTCATTTGCAATGCCTTTTAATGTCTTTTCATCTATTTCGTTTCGAACGAGCCCTCTTCCAGGAATGGATGTTATATTAGCCATTGTACCAGCTCCTATAGTATAAATTTTGATATTATATTCACTGGCAATCTTTGCTGCAGAAATCGGATCTATTTCTCCTGAGTTATTGCTTCCATCTGACAATAGAATAATAACTTTGTTTTCAGAGTCACTATTTCTGAGTCTATTAACTGCATTAGCTATTGCAATTCCAATAGCTGTTCCATCATATTTAGGCTCAACAACTGTAACTTCAGACAATAAATTGGTAAGTACATTATAGTCAATTGTTAATGGACATTGTATAAATGTCTCTTTACCAAAAACCAATAAACCTATTCTATCGGTTTTTCTGTTAATTATAAAGTCATTAGCAGCAGCTTTAACAGCCTCTAACCTGTTAGGTTTAAAATCTTCAGCTAACATGCTACTGCTAGTATCCAATGCAAGGATAATATCAATTACTTGAATATTTACATCCTCATTTACAGAAGAAATACGAGGTCTAGCTAAAGCAATAATTAAAAAAATTATAGAAATAGAGAAAAGGCTCTTTATAAATAATACAATAAGATTACCTCTTGAACCGAATTCTCTTTTTAAGGAGTTCAAATGAGAAACCTGAAAATAAAATTTATTTTTCTTTATAAAATATGCTAGAATTTGGAGCCCAATAAAAATTGGTACTAATAGTAAAAAATTTGGATTTAAAAATTCCATTAACTTTAATCAAAAATATTTCTTTCTTTCAATGAATGTGCAAAATTAAATAAAGTTTCCTCATTGAAAGAATTAGATATTATTTGCAACCCAATTGGAAGGTCTTTTTTAGAGAATCCACATGGTATATTGAGAGCAGGATTTCCAACAAGATTTGAAGTAACTGTAAAAATGTCAGCAAAATACATTTTCATTGGATCTTTACTTCTATCCTCAATTTTAAAAGGCAATTCAGGAGTAGAAGGTAATAAAATTGAGTCAGTAGATTTAAAAAGTTGATTGTATGATTTTTTAATGAGCCTTCTGACCTTAAGAGCCTTAGAAAAATAAGCATCATAATAGCCTGAAGATAAAACATATGTACCAGTCATAATTCTCCTTTTGACTTCATCTGAAAATCCTTTTGATCTAGTTTCAACATACAACTGATTCAAATCTTTACTAGAAGACCTATTTCCATATCTAATACCATCATATCTTGATAGATTAGATGATGCTTCGGCCATTGTTAAAACATAATAAGTTGGTATAACGTGTTTAAAAAATGGAAGATCTATTTCTTTAATTTTAACTCCACTTTCTTTCAAATTACTCACTAAAAATAAATACCTGTCTTTAATTTCTACATCAATAGAATTCAAAATATCATCTTTTATTACACCAACAGTTTTTGGTAATGATTTTTTTGATAAATTTTTTAATGATTCTTTTTTATGATCTACTGATGTTGAGTCTTTAGGATCTTTTCCAGATACAACATAAAAAGTTTTAATAATATCATCTAATTTTTTAGACATTATACCAATTGTATCAAAAGAAGATGCATGTGAAACCAATCCGTACCTAGAAATTCTTCCATAGGTTGGCTTAAAACCATATATACCGCAGAATGCAGCAGGTTGCCGCACCGAACCTCCAGTATCTGATCCTAACGATATATCAGAAAGATTTTCGGCTACAGCTGCAGCTGATCCTCCACTCGATCCTCCAGCGACAAGCTTTTCATTGTGCGGGTTTTTAACTGGACCAAAAATTGAATATTCTGATGAAGAACCCATAGCAAACTCATCACAATTGGTTTGCCCTGTAATTAATCCACCATTTTCAATAATTTTATCAATAACTGTTGCACTAAAAGGTGATATATAGCCTTTAAGAATATTTGAGCAACAAGTAAGTTTTTCATTCTTTATAGCAATATTATCTTTTATTAAAAAACTCTTATTTGATAAAATACCGTTACCTATTTTATCATTTTTAACTTTAGAAAATCTTGTTCTTATTACCGAATTACTTTTGCTATTTAAAACTTTATCCTTTTCAGATAAAAGTTTATCCTTAAGAGATGATGATAGATTCATTCAAATTTATTTTTCTGAATGATCAGATTTTTCAATTTCTTCTTTTGTATCATTTAATGCTCCTCTAAACTCCCTAAGCGACTTTGCAAAACCTCGGGCAATTCCTGGAAGTCTTTTTCCACCAAACAATAATAAAAGAATTAAAAAAATTAGTACTAATTCGCCAGTTCCTAAATTAAACATGTAAACCTCATTTGTTATCTAAAGTATTTTAATAAATAATATGCAATCCCAAAACCAATAATACTACAAACATTAAATTTAAGTATGAATCCAAAATCAATAATAATTATGCCTAAATCTAGAAGATAATCGCTATTCATAGATCCAAAAGTAAAATTAATTGATGTTAAAAAAAATTGTTTGACTGCACTTCCTTCAGGAAGAAGAAATGAAAAAATATTTCCCAACATTGTACCCATTAATGCGCCTGTACATAAACCAAAAATTACTATTTTTAAACTTCTATTTTTCATTATTTTCCTAAAGTCATACTTATTGGAGTGAACTCATTTTCTCTTAATACAGTGAGCCTGATTTTATCACCAGCTCTTAAATCTAATTTAATCAATACAGCTTGAATTTGCTCATAACTTTCTACTCTGTAGCCCTCAACAGCTACTATAATATCCCCCTTGAAAATTTCCTCATTTATTGCACTATCATTATAATCTACATTATTTACTCTTATACCAACCCTATTAACAAGATTTCCGTCTTTAAAATCATTATAAACATAAGATTGGCCTTGAATACCAAAAGAAAATCTTCTATCAATTGAACCTTTTAGTTTTAATTCATTTGCAATTTTTTTTGCAAAATTTATTGGTATTGCAAAACCAAGATTTTGTGAATCATTACTAATAAAAGTATTGATTGCTATAACTTCTCCATTAGAGTCAATAAGTGGACCTCCGCTATTACCTGGGTTCAAAGCTGCATCGGTTTGTATCATATTATCTAATAATTTACCGGATTGTATATCAATATTAAAATCAGCATTGACAGCACTAACAATTCCAGCAGAGGCAATTGGTTGATATTGTGTATAAGATGATAAATTTTTTGGATTCCCTAAAGCAACAACCCATTCACCAACCTCAACTAGATCTGAATTACCTAAAAGACAATAATCAAAGTTATTACCTTCAATTTTCAATAAAGCGATATCTGTTATCATATCAATTCCAACTATATTTGCTTTATAAAAATCTCCTCCAGGTATGACCACGTTTATTTTAATATCTTTTGTTACTAATGATGGATCATCAAAGTTATCTCTGATGTTATGTGCATTTGTAATAATATACCCATCTTTACTTATGAGAAAACCAGATCCATTGGAGGAAATCGGTTTAATACTTCTATATCCCCTCCACGTTCTTTGAATAATTTCTTGATTTCTGTATATACCAACTACTCCAGGACTTGCTTCCTTGATTGCGCTGGAAATTGTATTAGATTTACTAAGACTTATATTATTTGAAACAGTTTTTTCATTTTGACATGAAAAAATAAATGTTAATAAAAAAATTAGTTTAATCTTTATAAAAAACTTCATTCAAAAATAGTCCTTTTGCAGGTGATTTGTAAATTTTAGCATCTTTTGAAGGATTGGACAATAAAGATTCAAAAAAATCTAAAGAAATTTTATTTTGAGATACTGAAATCATTGTCCCAACAAGATATCTAACCATATGATGTAAGAATCTATTACCCTTAATATAGTAATATAGGTTATCATCTTGATTTACCCATAAAGATTCTTTTATTGTACACAAATTATTTTTTTTATCAGAAAATTTTGAAAATGATAAAAAATCATGTTTTCCAATAATAATTTTTGCACAATCATTTAATTTTCTAAAGTCAATTTTTCGAACATAAAATTTTTGATTTAAAAAAAGTGGGTTATTTGATAATGTACATTTATATATATATTGTTTGCCAATGGCATCAAATCTACTATGAAAATCATCTTTCACTTTATTGACTTCAATAATTCTAATTTCCTTATCTAATCTTGCATTTATTGCTTTTTTAAGTTCTTTTGAAGGCATATCATTTTCAAGGTCAAAATGTGCAACTTGTCCTAATGCATGTACACCTGCGTCTGTTCTACTTGCAGAATGAATTCTCAAAGGATTATTATTATTAAGATACGAAAGTGAAGTTTCTATTTTATCTTGTATGGTATTTTTATTCTTTTGGGATTGAAATCCAGAATAGTTTGTTCCATCATATTGAATTAAAATTTTATATCTTATCACTAAAATTTGATGTTATAATTAAACACCCCTCTTTGATCAATTTCTGATTTTAATACTACTTCTCCTGATGGAAGAATAATTCCTGAAATTCCGTTGTTAGCGCTTTGTACTACGGGAACACCGAGCTCAACTGCTCTTAGCTTAGCATGCTCAAAATGCTGATATGGCATTGCTTTTCCTACATATGAATCATTTGTAATAATAAATAATATTTCTGCACCTTTTTCTACCATTTTTTTAGCAAGTTTATTACTGCTTGAATCATAGCAAATCATAATTGATATTAAATTTGAATTAATTTTAAATGTTTTATAGTCATTACCTTTTGAAAAACTACCTAAATCATCGAATTGGTTCATTTTCGTAATCCAATTTTTAAAAAATGGAACGTATTCAGCAAATGGAACTAAAAAAATCTTTTGGTAAGTATCATAAAATCCATCAGAATTCATAAAAATTGCACTATTATAAGATTTTAATTCTCCATCCATTGTTATTCTTTGTGGAATACCAGTGATTAAAAAAGATTCACCTAAATGCGATTGAAGATTTTGCCGCTGAACAGAACCATCTTTTGCTAATTGATAAATCAATGCTGCTTCAGGCCAAACAATCAAATCTGGTGATGATGATAATGAGTCATATAATAAATCACTCATTATTTTGTTATTTCTATTTCTAAGAAGTGGATCCCATTTTTCATTTGGATAAATAACAGGCTGTCCAATAGAAATTTTTAATTCGTTAGTAAATTCCTTTGAATTATAATTATTAATTTTAATTTCACCAAAAATGAGAATCGTCGCTAATAGTGAAATGAAATATGCTAAAAATTTTTTTTGTCTTGAAATATAATATTTGTAAAAACACAAGTTTGAATAAATCAAAAAAAATGTTACAAAATATGAATTAATATTTAAAACCTGTATTAATCTTATAAAACTGCTTTGTGTTAATGAAAGATTTATCCAAGGACCTGCTAAAGGACCAATATCCCTTATCATTTCTGTTGAGAAAATCCACAAAATTGGTATAATTAAAAAAGATAAACTTTTAAGATTAAATTGCTTTTCGACAAAGTGAAAAATAACAACAAATATTATCCAAAATGAAGAGTAGTAAATACATAAAGCAATATATGATATAAATGCAGTTGTGATTGATGTGCCTGAATTTTGCGCAACCCAATGGGTAATGATAGCATTACTTATAAAAGAAGCAAAATAGAAATAGAAAATTTTAATTTTTAAATTTTCTTCATCAAATAAAATAATCAATAGAGGTATTAAAAAAAAATAAGCAAAAAAACTTAGATTGAATGGCGGAAAAGCAAGACCAATCATTAAACCGCTAGACAGAGATAATATTAAATTTTTTTTGTTAAACATTTTACTTTTTATCAAGAAATGATTGAAGGATAATTGTCGAAGCAATCAAATCTACTTTTTCTTTGTTATGACCAATTTTTATTTTTTCATCAATCATAATTCTTTTGGCACTCTCGCTGGATAATCTTTCATCTTGTAAGAAAACTTTAAACCCTAATTTTTCTAAATTATCTTTAAACATATCAATTCTTTTGGTCATATCATTTTTTTCAAAATTCATACTTAGAGGATAGCCTAAAACTATTGTATTTACATTATTTTTTTTAGATAGGGTTGTGATTTCCTCTAAAAGTTCATCGATTTTATTATATCTTATTACTTTCAGTGGAAAAGAAATAAATTTATTTGGGTCTGAAATAGATATACCAACTTTTGATAAGCCAAAATCTATTCCAAAAATTCTACTCATGGACTCTTTGGACTGAATCGACATTTTTAATTTTTAAAATATCATTAATAACAAAATCTAACTTTTCTTTACTTTTTACTTTGCAAATAATCCAAATATTGGCTAGACCACCCTCAACAACATCTGTTGAAACATCTATGATATTTACGTTATTTTTTGAAATAATATCTGCAATATCATTTAATACACCAGCTGTATCTAGACACGAAATATGAATTTTAGCTCTAAAAGAAATATTTTTTTTCATATTCCAATTAACCGAAACTATTCGATCTTCCTTATTAGAAAATGAAGAAATATTTGAACATGACGTATTATGTACAATTAGTCCTCTTCCTCTAGATATATAACCAATAACATCGTCACCTGGAATTGGATTACAACATTTTCCATAATCAACGACAATATTTTCTACACCATCTAAATTAATTCCATCAAAATCTGATCTCGCAGAATCAATAAATTCATGTTCGTCATTTTCTTTTGTATCAATTGCGTTAAGCTCAGGAAAAATTTTGGGAACTAAATCTTTAACAGTGACTCCTCCTCTACCAACGTCTGAAAGCATTTTCTCAATACTCTCATAACCAATATCAGCATAAGATTTTTTGAAATCAGATAATTTTTCAAAAATTTTCATTTTTCTAAATGATTTTTCTAAAATTTGATTTCCAATTTTTATACTTTCTTCAAATTCAATTTTTCTCAAATATTTAGATATTGCATGTTGAGCTTTTGATGTTTTTACAAATTTCAACCAGCCACTATTTGGTGTTTGTTTTTTATTTGTCTGAATCTCTACAATATCTCCATTTTTTAAATTATAACTTAGAGGGACTAATTTTTTGTTTACTTTTGTCCTAACAGTTGTAAAACCAAGATCACTATGAATAGAAAAAGCAAAATCTAGGGGTGTTGAATTTTGAGGAAGTTTAATTAAGTCACCTTTTGGTGTAAAAACAAAAATTTCGTCTTCAAACATATCTATTTTTAGCAGATTCATCATCTCTTCAGGCTCTGAATTTTCATTATCTATAATTGAAAGTAAATCTCTTAACCAAGACACCTGTGAATCAAATTCCCCAATTTCATTTTCTCCTTTATAAAGCCAATGAGCAGCTACTCCAACTTCTGCAGTATCATCCATTTCTTTTGTTCTTATTTGAACTTCTGTTAATCTGTTATCCTTTGTTAAAACTGTAGTGTGAATAGATTGATATCCATTAGTTTTTGGTGTTGCTATGAAATCTTTGAATCTGTCCTGTAAAGGTGGATAAATGCTATGAATGATTCCTAAGGCTAAATAACATTCTTCAATCTTATCAACGATTATTCTAATTGCATATAAATCGTATATATCTTCAAATTTTTTATTTGATTTAATTATTTTTCGATTGATAGAAGATATTGACTTGTATCTACCAAAAATATTGGATTTAATATTATATGATTTAAGTTCTTTTTTTACAGGTCGTATAGCATTATTTAGAATATCTTCATTTAATCTAGCAGAAGTTTCAATTTTCTTTTTAATGCTATTGTAAGATCTTAAATCTAAACATTTTAAAGATAAATCTTCCAGCTCCCATTTTAGTTTTGCCATTCCTAACTTATGAGCAAGGGGAACAAAAATTTCTTTTGTTTCTAGAGCTATTTCTTTTCGTTTTTTTGAAGAAAGATATTGAATCGTCTCCATATTATTAAGTCTATCAGCAAACTTTATGATTATTACTCTCAGATCTTTAGCTAATGATAAAAAAAGCTTTGTAAAATTTTCAGCCTGTTTATGTTGCTTTGAATAAAATGCTATATTTTCGACTTTTGTTACTCCATCAACTAATAAAGCAACATCTTCGCCAAATTTATTCTTGATATCATCAAGCGTTACACTTGTGTCTTCAACAACATCATGTAAAAGTGCACTTATAACCGTTGTATGATCCATTTTCCAATCAATTAGTTTGTTTGCAACGTCTATACAATGACTTACATATGGTAATCCAGACTTTCTTTTTTGACCATGATGCATCTTAATTGAAAAATTTAATGCATCATTTACATTGTTTTTTTGTGATTTAGTCTTAATTCTATCAAGAAGTAACCTGCTTTTTTCTTTTATTAAACTAGAGTCACTTTTTTCAGTATCAGCTACTTTCATTTTTTAAAATTCTGTCCAATTATCGAATCTTGCATAAGTATCTATAAATGATGCTGTTACTCTGCCTGTAGGGCCATTTCTTTGTTTGGCAACAATCAAATATGCCATTCCTTTTACACTTTCATCATCCTTATCATAAACCGAAGGTCTATAAAGAAAAATTACAACATCTGCATCTTGTTCAATTGCTCCACTCTCTCTTAAGTCTGAGAGTTGTGGCTCTTTTTTTGTTCTTTGCTCTACTGCTCTTGAAAGCTGTGATAGAGCTACTACTGGAATATCTAATTCTTTTGCTAATGCTTTCAATGACTGAGTTATTTGTGAAATTTCATTTTGTCTATTTTCCGAATTTTGAGGTCCTTGCATAAGCTGAAGATAGTCAACAATTATCATTTCAATATTTCTTTCCCTTTTAAGTCTTCTAGCTCTAGATCTTAAATCTAAAATTGATAATGCAGGGGTATCATCTATATAAAGCGGAGCTTGAGCTAATTTACCGGAAGCAATATTAATATTTTTCCACTTTCCGGATGGTAGGCTTCCTCTTCTTACATGTGAATTATCAACTCTTGCCTCTGACGTCAGCAATCTCTGACCAAGTTGGTCACTGGACATTTCAAGACTGAAAATTGCTGTTCCAGAATTATTTTCGATTGCTGCATTTCTTGCAATTGTTAATGCTAGCGCAGTTTTACCCATTGATGGTCTACCAGCAATGATGACTAGATCTCCTTTCTGGAATCCTGCTGTAAGCTTATCTAAATCAATGATACCTGATGGTACTCCAATAGTTGATCCAGGATTAGCTGCTATGTCTTCCATTCTCTTAACTGTTGCAGATAAAATTGGCTCTATATGCTTATAAATTTTGGTATCTTTCTGTTCAGTAAGGCTAAAAATTGATTGTTCAGCTTCATCTAAGATTGATCCAACAGAATCTCCAGCATCTAAAGCTTTTTTTGATATTGCATGAGAGGTTGTTATTAAATCTCTTAACATACCCTTTTCTTTTACAATTTCTGCATAGGTTTCCACCCTTGCTGATGTGGGTACTTTATCAACCAAACCAGTTAAGTAATAAATACCACCAACTGATTTCAAACTTTTTATTTTTTTTAATTCATTGGAAACGGATACTGTATCGATTGGATTACTTTCAGATGAAAGGGTAAGCATAGCATCAAAGATTTTCTTATGCGAATCTTTATAAAAATAATGATTTGAACCTAGAATACTAATTGCTTTATTAGCAGCATCTTCATCTATCATCATTGAACCTAAAACTGCTTCCTCAGCTTCAAGAGCTTGAGGTTGCAAATTTAAGCTATCATTTTTATCATTTTGTGCCATTTATTTATCCACAGTCTTTCAACAGTTAGTTTTCAATGTTTTAATAGATTAGTAATGTTTTTAAAATGTGACAAGAAAATCCTTAAAAATTATAATTTCCAGTTAATAGGTTTCTCTCCATTACTTTGTAAAAAATTATTTGCTTTTGAAAAGTGTTTACATCCAAAAAAACCATTATGTGCAGATAGAGGAGATGGATGAGCTGCTGTTAAAACTAAATTATCATCAATATTTATAAATTCTTTAAATGATTGAGCATATTTTCCCCATAAGAGGTATACAATATTTTTCTTATTTTCATTTAACTTCATGATAACTGATTTAGTAAAATCTTCCCAACCAAGACCTTGATGAGAATTTGCTTTATTTTTTTCTACAGTTAAAACAGAATTTATAAGCAATACACCTTGTTTAGCCCAAGAGGTTAAATTTCCATTTTTTTTATTATCTATATCTAAATCTTTTTGGAGTTCTTTAAAAATATTCTTTAAGCTAGGTGGAATATTTTCATTTAAAACGCTAAAGGATAGTCCATGTGCTTGATTTTCTCCATGATATGGGTCTTGTCCAATTATTACAACTTTTACATCATCAAATGGTGTTAAATCATAAGCATTAAAAATATTACTAGCTTTAGGATAGACTGTTTTTCTTTTATAAAGATTTCTTATATTTTTCGAAAGTTTTATCCATGATTCATCTTCAAAAATATCTTCTAAAATATTATACCAAGAGTCACAAATTTTAACTTTTTTATGTTTTGAAGACAGTTTTGATTTATCTAGATATATTTCTTTGCCAAATAAATCTTGGTTCTGTCTAATATACTTTTTTTTTATTGAGTTAGTGCTCAATATTTTCTTCTGATTTTTCCCAATCTATGTCACCATCAAGAAATTCATCAAGTGCTAGTGATGTAACTTTTTCCTCTTTATCAAAATTGGGAATCTCTCTTGAAACGGGCTCTGATAATATACCTTCTTCAGCTAATTCGTCGTTTTCATCTATCATTTGTTTAACAATTCTGTCTTGTAAAATTTGTTTCGCTCTTTTTGATGAAACAACAACTGCTTCATAAATGTCATCTGTCTTTTTCAATAATTTATTGAATGATATTGGGTCAACTGCCATTTAAATCCTCATTTTTATGTTTTTCAATTATATTTTTAATATTTTCAAATGTGGTTTCGAAGTTATCATTTATTAATTTATGGTCAAATTCTTTTTTGAGATTATCTTCTTCCTGAAATCTGCTTAACCTTTTATTAATTTCAGTATCAGTTTCTGTTGATCTAATTTCCAATCTTTTTCTTAATTCTTCAATATTTGGTGGAGAAAGAAAAATTGAAACAGTTCTTTCAGGATAATGGTTCATTAGACTAATTGCGCCATTAACATCTAATTCTAAAAAAAGTAATTTATTATTATCAATGTACTTTGATAAACTTTCTAGCGCAGTACCATATAAGTCACCATGAACAGTTTCAAACTCTAAAAATTTATTATCTTTAATCATTTCATTGAATTTATCTTCTGAAATAAAGTGGTAATGAACACCATCTATCTCATACTCTCTTTTATTTCTTGTTGTGAAGGAAACAGATATTTCGATATTTAAATCTCTTGAAAGCAATTCCAAAAGAGTGGTTTTACCAGAACCTGAAGATCCAGATATAATAAAGAAATTTTTCATAATATATTTGCTACCTGCTCTCTCATCTTCTCGGCTTGCATTTTTAAGCTAATTGCATTTTTTGAAACTCTTTTATCCAAAAACTTTGATAAAATTGTATTTGATTCTCTGTTTATCTCCTGAAGAATAAAATTAATTTTTTTTCCTGATAATTCTGGAGATTTTATTGACTTAATAATTTGTATCAAATGACTGTTAATTCTATCAATCTCCTCTGAAAGGTCAATTTTTTCAACTTCTTCAACTTTGTTTTCGATACTAGATTTTGACTTAACTTTCTTGATATAAACACTATCTTGTATTTTCTTTATATTTTTAAGATCTTTTTTTGCAACTTCGATATATTTTAAAAATTCTTTTTCAATTTGAGCTCCCTCTTTATTTCTCATTGAAATAAGTTGAATAGTTGCGAGCTTTATTGTTTCAAATATCTTTTTTTGGTCTGATTTATTCAAAGGTACATAAGTTAAAATATCATTGTTTCTCAAAAGCTGGCTATAATTAAGTTTAATATTATATTTTTTTTCAATTTTTTGGTAAGCATTGAGTACGCTCTCTGTTTTCCTTTGATTAAACTTAAAATAATCTTTTGAGTCAACCTTTACCACTAATGTTATTGATCCTCTTTGGAGTTTCTTTTTTAAAAAATTTCTAATAGTATTTTCAAATGAACCTGATAAATCAAAGGACTTAGTATTTAGTTCAAAATATCTTGAATTAAATGATTTTAATTCAACAGAAATAGATAGTTTCTTATCCTCAAAAGCAGATGAACCGAAACCTGTCATGCTAACTAACATTTATCTACCTTTCTTTGATTATTTAAATTATATATTAATACTATTCCAAGCGGAAATAATAGTGAAAATATAGGGAAAATAACTTTAAAACTATAATAATCTGCAACAATTCCACCTATATAAGCCGCTAGCCCTGAAACTCCAAACATTATGAAAAAATTAGATCCAAAAACAATGGATCTTATGCTTGTTGGAGAAATTTCTTTGATGATTGAATTTATTAATGGTTGAATTGAATACATCATAATTGCTAATAAGACAGAAATAGAAATCAACGAAAAATTACCTAAATAAAATATTAGTATGAATAAAGGAATTAAGAGCAAAAAAACAATGCTTAATAATTTTGACCTATTAAATTTATCACCAAAAAAACCTGATAAAATTTGACCAATAAATCCACTAAGCATTATTAAAGAAACTAACCTATTTGAATCTCCACCAAACTCTATGCTAAAAACTGGAGGTAAGAAAGTGTTGAATATTGTAAAAGATAGACCCACTACAAGTGAAATAGCAAAAAATATTTTAAGAATATTATTCTGCTTTTTATCTTTAAAGTCATCTAAGGAAACTATATCTAGCTTTTTGGTCTTTGGTATGAAAAATATGGATAATGGAATGATTAAAAGATTAATTAATGCAACAATAAAAAAGGCCGATTTCCAATCAAAATTTGAAACTGCAAAAAAAGCAATTAATGGTCCAAGAGAAACTCCAATTGAACCAAAAACTCCATGAAAAGCATTAGCTTTTGAAATATTTTTCTCAAAAACTTCAGAAATTAATGTTAATGAAACTGGGTGATGAATACTGGCAAAAATACCTAAAAAGATGTTGGTTATAGCAAATGCTTCGATTGAATTAGAAAAACTTACTGACAAAGCCGAGATTAATATCCCAAATTGTGAAAAAGCAATTAGTTTCTTAGGTCCAAACTTATTGTATAAAAAAGACATTGGTAAAGATCCAACACCATAACAAAAACTAGCTAAACTAAAAATAAAACCTAGTTGGGATGCATTAATTAAAAAATAGTTAGTTAATTCAATATATAAACTTGGTATTAACATCATAATGATGTGAACAGACATGTGAGAGAGGCTAAGAACTAGAAGAATTAAATTTTGAGACAATACTTACTTTTTTTCTGCAAGTCTAGCAGCTTTTCCTGATAGACCTCTTAAATAATATAATTTTGCTCTTCGAACTTTATTTATTCTGTCTACTTTTATTGATGCTATTGAAGGTGAATGGATAGGAAATATCCTTTCAACACCAACACCGTTTGAAATTTTCCTAACAGTTATGGTTTCAGCTATACCTGAACCTTTTCTCGCAATAACTGTACCTTTGTAAAGCTGCTGTCTCACCTTTTGTCCTTCTCTTACGTTAACAGAGATAGAAAGTGTATCACCAGGTTTAAAATTTGGTATATCGTCTCTTAATGTATTGCTCATAACTATTTATTATATTTTTTCCAAAGATCAGGTCTTCTGTCTCTAGTAATTTGTTCTTTTTTATCAATTTTCCATTTTTTAATGGCTTCATGATTGCCAGATAATAACACTTCTGGAACCTTAAGTCCATCAATTTCATCAGGACGCGTAAAATAAGGAGCATCAAGTAAATCATCAACAAAAGAATCAGTTAAGGCAGAGTTAATATTATTTAAAACGCCAGGAATTAAACGTACTATTGAATCAAAAATAATCATTGATGATAGTTCTCCATTAGATAAAATGTAGTCGCCAGTTGATATTTCAAGATCAACATATTTTTCGACAACTCTTTCATCAATACCCTTATAATGCCCACAAATAAATATTAAAGAATTTTCATTGGATAAATTTGAGGATAATGAATGGTTTAAAACTTTTCCTCTTGGTGAAGGGAAGACTACTATAGGTTTGGAATCGCATTCTTTTATGCAAAATTCAATTGCATCAAATAGAGGCTGACACATCATAACCATACCATCTCCACCACCATATGGCTCATCATCGATTTTTTTGTAAGAATTTCTTGAAAATTTTCTTAAATCAATCGTTTGAATATCAATTAATCCCTTTTTAATACCTTGATTAGCAATATTATTTTTGATAAAAATGTTAATAGTATCAGGAAATGGTGTGATAAAAAAAATCTTCATGTCAACATTAATTAAAATTTAACCATAAGATATTATAATCTTTAAATAAAGATTTATTTAGTTTCAGCAGGAGCTTCTTCTTTTGCTTCTTCAGCAGGTGCTTCTTCAGCAGGAGCTTCTTCTTTTGCTTCTTCAGCTGGTGCTTCTTCTTTTACTTCTTCAGCTGGTGCTTCTTCTTTTACTTCTTCGACAGGAGCTTCTTCAGCAGGAGCTTCTTCTTTTGCTTCTTCAGCAGGAGCTTCTTCAACTGGTGCTTCTTCTTTTACTTCTTCAGCAGGTGCTTCTTCAGCAGGAGCTTCTTCTTTTGCTTCTTCAGCAGGAGCTTCTTCTTTTACTTCTTCAGCTGGTGCTTCTTCTTTTACTTCTTCAGCTGGAGCTTCTTCTTTTGCTTCTTCAGCTGGTGCTTCTTCTTTTACTTCTTCAGCTGGAGCTTCCTCAGCTAACTTTGCTGCAGCTTTCTTTGCTTTTGCTTCTTCCTTTTTTGCTAAACTTGCTTTGATTCTATCTTTAATAACTTTATCGCGATTCTTTTTCCATTCACTAACTGCTTTATCAATATCTGCATCTGATAAACCTTGGCCTATTAAATGCCATCTATATGCCAGTCCGGATCTTTTCATCAATTTATTTACTGGATCTGATACCTGGGCACCGAGCTTCAGCCATTCAAGAATACGATCTTCTTTAAGACTATAATTTTTTTCTTTATCTTTTTCAATTGGATTGTACCAACCAACTTGCTCAATAGCAGAGCCATCTCTTCTTTTTCGTGAATCAATTATTATAACTCTATAAAAAGGTCTATTTCGTCTACCAATTCTTTTTAATCTTATTTTAGTTGCCATAAAGCTCTTTCTTTTATATTAAAATTTAACACGCGTAATTTGTTTAAAAGTAATGAATACTACAAATGATTTATTTTTATGAAAAATCAATAGACATTAGCTTAGAAATACCCTTTTTTTCTGCTGTGACACCATAAATACAATCAGCAGACTCCATTGTGAGCTTATTATGAGTAACCATAATAAATTGGGTAGATTTACTGTATTCTTTAATAACATCTGTGAATTTTTTAATGTTTATGTCATCTAAAGGAGCATCAATTTCGTCTAAAATACAAAAAGGACTCGGCTTATACTGATATATTGAAAATAGAAGAGCTATTGCAGTTAAAGATTTTTCTCCAGCAGATAACATTTTTAAAGAATTATTTCTTTTTCCAGGAGGCTGTGCAAGAATTTTGATGTCTGAATTAAGAGGATCATTATCATCTGTTAACTTTAATGAACCACTACCTCCACTAAAGAAAACTGTAAACATCTTCTCAAAATTTTTCTTTACACTTTCAAATGTTTCACTAAACTGTTTTTTTGCTACTCTATCAATCTTCTTAATTGCTTCCTTGAGATTATTTTCAGCTTCAATCAAATCTGACTTTTGTTCTTTTAATGTTGTTAAACGATTATTTTTTTCTTCAAACTCATCTTTAACAGCCCAATTTATAGGGCCTATATTTTCAATACTTCTTTTAATTTTTTCAATCCTATAAACCATATCGCTAATGTCATAATCTTTAATATCTAATAATTTTACTTTACTTCCATATTTCTCAACTAAATTTTGATTGATTTGAGATTTTTTAAGTTTTGATTCAGCAATTTTCATTTCAGCATTCTTGATTTCATAGAATAAATCATCTTTACTAAAGTTTTCTGAATCTAATTTTGCTCTTATGGATTCCATTTTAACAAATAACTTGTTGACATCATTTTCTTTTTTTTCCAACTCAATATTGTTTTTATTGATTTGCTCTTGAATTTCTTTAATAGATTTATCCATCTTTGAGAAATCAAACTCTTTTTCTTTTTTGTAAGAGTCTATTTTATTTTTATAATCTTCGATACTTGCTTTTAGATTTTCATATTTTTTGTCAGTTTCAATTACGGTATAATTTTTATTTTGAAAGTTTTCTCTACTTTGTGTTGATAGGCTTTTAAATACATCACTTTTAGTAACAATATTAATGTAATTTTTATCAAACTTATTCAATTCAGAAATCTTTTTTTGAAGTTCATCTTCAAGTATTCCTACACCCTGAGATGATTGAATATTTTTTTCTTGAATTTCCTTTAAAAGATTTTCTGTAAGCAAATCTACCTTAGACTTTAATTTTGATAACGAATCTTTTTCATTTAAATATTTTTCTCGAGCATTATCGAACTCAACACTATTAACTTTTTTCTTAGAGGTATTTTTTTTTAAAAGTTTATTTTTTTCTTTGAGAAGAATTTCTAAAGGTTCTATTGTTATGTCTAAATCTTTAATTCTTGCAGAAGCTAGCTTAATTTCAAGTTCTTGAATTTCTTTTGAAAGTTTTTCATGTCTTTTAAAACGTTTAAGTTGAAGATCTAAGGCTTTAACTTGAAAATCAATTTCTACAATAATGTCATCAATTCTTTCAAGATCCCTAAGATTAAGTTCAAATTTTTTGATAGTTGATTTTCTTTTAGATTTATATTTATTTACACCAGCGGCTTCCTCAAACATATTTCTTCTACTGTCGTCTTTGTCAGAAAGAATCTGGTCAATCATATTCAATTCAATTACTGAATAAGCATCTGAAGTAAGTCCTGTATCAATAAAAAGATTCGATATATCTTTTAATCTGCAAGCATTTCTATTAATAAAATATTCACTTTCTCCAGATCTATAAAGACGTCTTCCTATTTCAACTTCTGAAAATTCAGTAGGTAAAAGACCTTTAGTATTTTCAATAGTTAAAAAAACTTCACAAAGCCCTAATGGTTTAATATTTGAGGCTCCATTAAAAATAACATCTTCCATTTTAGAACTTCTTAATCTTGATGTTTTTTGTTCACCAAGAACCCATCTAATTGCATCAACTATATTAGTTTTTCCACAACCGTTAGGACCAACAATCCCAGTAATTCCACTATCTAAAAGAACTGTCTCTTTTTTAGCAAAAGATTTAAAGCCAAAAATTTCTAATTTTTTAATATTCATTTTAACCTGGAGGCCATCCTAATTTTTTACCACCAATTAAATGTAAATGTATATGAAAAACAGTTTGCCCTCCGTCTTCATTACAGTTAAAAATAGTCCTATAACCACTTTTATCAATTTCAAATTTTTTTGCTAAAAACTTTGCAATCTTAAAAAGCTTTCCTACTAAGTTAATATCTATATCTTCAATTTCATTAAGAGTTGATATCTTTTTTTTGGGAATAATTAATATGTGCACAGGTGCAACTGGATTAATATCATCTATGGCAATGATATTTTCATCTTCGTAATGAATATTTGCGGGTATTTCTTTATCAATAATTTTTTCAAATATTGTTTTATTCATTATTAATCATTAACTCATTTATAATTGAAATTATTGAAACTATAGCTGTTTCAGTCCTTAATATAGTTCCTCCTAAATTAATTTTTATGAAATTTTTATCATTTATAAAATTTTTTTCTTCATCAGAAAAGTCACCTTCTGGACCAACCATTAAATTAATTTTCTTATTATTTTTAAAATTATCTTTTATGAGATCAATTTGTTGATATAAAGATTTTTGAGAATCAATAACGCAAGCAATATTTATCGCATTAGGGTCATACCATTGTTCAAATGTCATTAATTGATTCAATTTTGGAAAATTGGCCCTCATACTTTGTTTACATGCAGAATGTATAATAGCTAAAATTTTTTCATTATTTATTGAAGATTTGATTGACTTATCAAATTTGATAGGAGTTAATTCGTTAACTCCCAACTCAATAGATTTCTCTAAAGCTATTTTAAATCTATTATTTTTTATGAGTGGCAATGCAAGGTGAATTTCATATTTTTTTTTATCTGAAATTTTTTTTTGAGATAATATATTTCCACTTACTAATCTTTTATTTAAATCTTTAATTATTGCTTTATAAACAGTTCCTCTTCCGTCTGTTAATATAATTTCTGAATCTTCCTTTAACCTGAGCACTGAAATAATATGGTGCGACTCCTTCTCATCAAGAAAAAAAGTTGAATTCTTTATATTTCTTTTGTCAATGTATGAGTAATTACTCACGATTAATCTGATATTTTAAATAAATGAAACCTCCACCAAAGTCTTTTTTACCATGAAAAGGTTCAACAAACTGAAAATGATCATAACCAAGACCTAAAGAAATAGTATTGGACATAGTTGGTGAAGTAAAATTAACTCCGAAACCAAAAGAACCTGCTAATGAAGTTTGAGAGTTTGTACTACTCCATTTCTTCTTAAAACTTGAAATATTTTCATCAGCATCGACACCGATTAATGGACCGACAGAAAATAAAAGATATGGTCGAAAATTATTTGCAATTTTTCCATCAAAAAGATAATAATTAGTTCTAAATAAAAGAGGAAATAGCAAAATATCTTTTTCACCCGCAACTTGAAATTGATTATAAAATGGATCATAGATTGGATATTCATCATTTCTTACATCGTAAAGTCTTAAATCAACTCCAATAGATAAATTTGATCTTACGTTTTTTTCATATTCGTAGCCAAAACCGTAACCATTATTTGCAAAAATGAAATTAAGATTTTGATTATTTCCTTGTGCAAATAAATTTGATACTAATATTACTAAAATTAATAATTTTTTATTCATTGTCTTCAAACTCCGCATCTTTAACTTTTTTGAAATCTATTTTTGTCTTTTTTTTAATAACAATTTTTTCTTCTTTAAGATTTATAAATCTATAAATGATCCACAAAATAAAAGCTGCTAATAAAATTTTTGTTATCATAATTATGCAGGATTAAAATACTTAATACCTTGATGTGGTTGATGAATTTCATTAAGAAGATTATCAAAATCATCAGAATTTTCAACAAAATCTATGTTATTAGTATTAATAATTAAAAGAGGGCCATCCTCGTAGTTTACAAAAAATTCTTGGTACCTCTCATTTACTTGATTGATATAATCTCTTGTTACACCCTTCTCAAAATCTCTTCCTCTTTTTTTAATATTTGTCATTAATCTATCTGTATCAGCCTGTAAATAAACTACAAGATCAGGCTTAACAATATCTTTTTCTAAAATATCTGCAACATGCGAATATAATTTAAATTCTGCTTCTGAATTAAGCGTAAAATCTGCAAACAATCTATCTTTCTCAAACATATAATCTGTCACAACTCCTTTTTGAAGCAAATTTAACTGTTTAATTTCTTTTTGCTGTTGCTGATATCTTTGTAATAAAAAGAAAATTTGAGTTTGAAATGCATTTGACTCTGGATCATCGTAAAAATCTTTTAAAAAAGGATTATCCTCGAAATTTTCAAAAACTTTTCTTGCATTCAATTTATCTGCAATACGCTCTGCTAAACTTGTCTTACCAACACCTATTGGACCTTCAATTGCTATATATGCTTCCAATTCTTTCATGCTTTTTTATCGATAATATACTTTTCCACTACTGAAGTATCAGGACACTTTTCAAGTAAATCAACAACTTTAACACCTGTTTTTGGAAAAATTTCATTTGGTATTAGTTCACTTAATGGTTTTAGTACAAATTTTCTAAAAATAGAACCTGGGTGCGGAATCTCTAACTCTTTGGTAGATATGAAAGTATTTCCAAAAAAAATTATATCAATATCAATTGTTCTTGGCTGGTTTTTTTCTCTTTTTAAATCTCTCCCAAGCATATTTTCAATATCTTTAATTTTGTCTAATAAATTAAATGGACTAAGGGTTGTCGATATTTCTATAACAATATTTAAAAAATATGGCTGATTCTCATTAAACAATGGTTCCGTTTTATAAAAAGAAGATGATTTAATATTTGTTATTTCATCAAAACTATCCAGCATAGCAATGCTTGAAGCAATGTTGGACTCTCTGTCACCTAGATTAGATCCAATTGATAAATATACTTTATTCACTCTTTTCTTCCATTTCAACTTCTACAAAATCTAATTCTTCTTTTTGATATATATTAAATTTTCTAATTCTTACAGTTATTGATTTAGGACTGTAAAGCTTCATTAAATCATTTATTATTTTTTGACAAAATGTTTCCAATAGATCAAAATTATTATCATTATTTATTCTTTTTACATGCTCAACAATGTCTACATAGTTTACCGTTTCATCAATAGAGTCATTAATTTTTTGTTTTTTAAAAAATAATTCAACATCTACTGCGAGATTCACACCATTGATTTTTTCATCTTCGAAAACACCATGGTAACCTTTTATTTTTAGATTTTTAACAGAAATTTTTAACATACATTTATATTACAAACAAAAAACCCTCATTAATGAGGGTTTTTTGAAAAAGGAAAATTACTACATTTACATCATGCCGCCCATGCCGCCCATGCCGCCCATGCCCATATCAGGTGCACCGCCGCCGCCTGGCATTGAATGATCGTGTTCTTCAGGTTGTTCTGTAATTGCTGCCTCAGTTGTAAGAAGTAGTCCTGAAATTGAAGCTGCATTTTCAACAGCAACTCTAGCAACTTTAGCTGGATCAATAATACCTGCTTTAAACATATTTACATATTCATCATTCCTAGCATCGTAACCAAAGTCGGATTTACCTTCCATTACTTTTTGAACAACTATAGAAGCTTCAACTCCAGCATTTGAACAAATCTGTCTAATTGGTCCTTCCAATGCTCTTTGCATAATATCTACGCCAACCTGTTCAGATGCAGTAACTTTAAGTTTCGTTAAGTCAACACTTGCACGAAGAAGTGCAACTCCACCGCCTGGTACAATTCCTTCTTCAACAGCTGCCCTAGTAGCATGTAATGCGTCATCAACTCTAGCTTTTTTCTCTTTCATTTCAACTTCAGTTGCAGCACCAACATTTAATACTGCTACTCCTCCTGAAAGCTTAGCTAATCTTTCTTGCATTTTTTCTTTATCATAATCTGAAGAAGATTTTTCAATTTGTACTTTGATTTCATTTACTCTTGCTTCAATAGTAGCTTTATCTCCACTTCCATCAACAATAGTAGTATTATCTTTATCACTAACAACTTTTTTACATGTACCTAAAAACTCTAAAGTTGCATTTTCAAGCTTATAACCTTGCTCTTCTGATATAACGGTAGCACCGGTTAATATAGCTATATCCTCAAGCATTGACTTTCTTCTATCTCCAAATCCAGGTGCTTTAACAGCTAAAACCTTGAAAGTACCACGAAGCTTATTGACTACTAAAGTAGCTAAAGCTTCGCCTTCAATGTCTTCTGCAATAATTAATATTGGTTTTCCTGCTTGTACAACTTTTTCAAGTAAAGGAAGTAAATCTTTCATATTGCTTATTTTTTTGTCATGCACTAAAACAAAAGGTTCGTCTAAATCAGCCTCCATAGAATCTGAATTAGTTACAAAATATGGTGATAAGTATCCTCTGTCGAACTGCATTCCCTCGACGAATTCTAAAAATGTCTCTGCTGTTTTAGATTCTTCAACTGTTATAACACCATCTTTTCCAACTTTATCCATTGCTTCCGCAATTTTGGATCCAATTTCATGATCATCATTTGCTGAAATAGTCGCAACTTGAGCGATTTGTTTAGAATCTGGAATATCTTTAGAGGTCTTCGCAATTGATTTAATAACACTATCTTTAGCAAGATCAATTCCTCTTTTTATTTCCATTGGGTTAGCTCCTGCAGTAACATTTTTTAAACCTTCAGCAATTATAGATTGAGCTAAAACAGTTGCTGTTGTTGTACCGTCACCAGCTACATCTGAAGTCTTAGATGCAACTTCTCTAACCATCTGAGCGCCAACATTTTCTAATGAATCTTCTAAATCAATTTCTTTAGCTACAGATACACCATCTTTTGTAACAAGTGGTGAGCCAAATTTTCTTTCAATAACAACATTACGTCCTTTTGGACCTAATGTAACTTTAACAGCGTTTGCAAGCTTATCTACACCCTTTTTAAGGGAACCTCTTGCTTCTGTGTTATATGCAATATCTTTTGCCATTTTTTCTCCTTATAAAATTGCCAGAATATCACTTTCTCTCATGATAAGTAACTCTTTACCTTCATGTGTGATTTCTGTACCTGAATATTTTCCGTATAAAACAACATCGCCTGGTTTAACAGTCATTCCAACTTTTCCATCTTTATCACTTTTTCCAGGACCAACTACTACAACAGTACCCTGCTGTGGTTTTTCTTGAGCCGTATCTGGTAAAATAATACCGCTAGCAGTCTTTTCGTCCGCAGCTAATGCTTCGACAACTACTCTATCTTCGAGTGGTTTAATTTTTAAAGACATTTTTGCACTCCTTTTAAAATTACTTAATAAAATTGCCTAGAATTTTAGTATAAATTGATGTTAATAACAAATAATTTTCTGCAATAAAAACTATTTACCAGTACTTCCAAACCCACCCTCGCCTCGAGTTGATTTGGATAATTCGTCAACAAGTTCGAATTCTATTGGAGAACTATCCACTGCAACTAGTTGGAAATACCTTTCTCCTCTGGATATCTTGTAATCTTTATCATAGATATTATCAACCATTCCAACTATTTCTCCTCTGTATCCACCATCAATTAATCCAATTGAATTAGCAAGCCTAAGAGGAGTTTTTGAAATGCTTGATCTTGGAAAAAGGTAATATGCTCTATTATCAATGTTCTCACAAGCTATCTGAAGTGGTATAGGCGTAGTTGAATTTGCTGGAATAATTTGATCTTCCACTACAAAGAGGTCTAGTCCAGCATCTCCCGAATGAAAGTGTGTATGATTTTCATACAGCGATTTAGCCCTATCATTAAAAGGCTTAATTCTTAATTTCATTTTTATGAATTAAAGTTCTTATTGGGAAAGGAATATCAATGTTTTCTTTTTTATATCTTTTATGAAGAGCTTTTATGAAAGCATTTAATATGGTATTATGGTCACCAAACTCTTTACCTTGAAAATAGATGAAAAAATTGATGCTTGAATCAGCAAATTCTCTAAATCTGATTGTTGGCTTGTAATTTTTGTTCATACAATCTAATGATTCATAAAGTTCATTAGCAACTTCAAGTGTTATTTTTTCGACATGATCTAAATCGCTTTCGTAAGATACACCAATTTTAATTGGAACTCTAAAAGCAGCATCTTTCGATGTAAAATTTTTTGAAACTGAACCCGATAAAACTGAGTTTGGAATTGAAATTATATTATTGGCTCTCTCTCTTATGGTTGTATACCTCCAACCAATATTTTTTACATATCCTTGAAATCCATTATCAAGCTCAACAAAGTCACCTTCTTTCATGGTCTGGCTAAGTAAAATGTTAATTCCACCAAATAAATCTGATAACGTATCTTTTAGAGCCAATGAAACTGCTAGACCACCTACACCTAGTGCCGTTATTAGAGGGGTTATAGAAACTCCAAATGTCTGTAAAACAAATAGAAATCCTAAAGCAAATATTGTAAAATTCACTAATCCTTTAAAAATTCCTGTTGAGGGTAATGATGTATTTGATTCAGCCCATACATCAAGTAATCCAAGAACAATTCTTGATGATGTTAAGCTTATTGAAATAACTAAGAATGATAAAATTATTTTTGGTAAATATAATCCGACAGGTTCTGGTAAATCTGCATCTCCAATAGCAATTGATAATGAGGCAAGAAAAAACCAAAAAACTATTATAGAATTAACTGCATTAATAACAACATCATCTCCCTTCCATGAACTCTTGTCTGAGAGAATTTTTATTTTACTAAATAAAAACCTTTTAAAAATAACGCCTAAAATTGTACCAATGGCAACAATTCCAATTTCTGAAACCATATTTATTTGTAATAAGTCCATTTTTTACCTTTTTGGGTAGATTACTAATAAAAGTTAACTTGGTCAAGTATTGACATTAAGGTTCAATCCAATCACCATTTTCCTTAATAAGGTGTATTAACTCATCAACAGCATGTTTACTCGGTATATTTCTTTTAACTAATTCTTTACCTTTGTATAGTGAAATAAATCCTGTTCCTGAACCAACATAACCATAATCTGCATCAGCCATTTCACCAGGACCATTTACAATACATCCCATAACTGAAATTTTTAAACCTTTTAAATGGTTTGTACTTTCCTTTACTAAAGATGTTGTTTTTTGTAAATCAAATTTTGTTCTTCCGCATGAAGGACAAGAAATGTAATCTGTTTTGAAAATTCTGGTTCTAGTATTTTGTAAAATTAGAAATGATAATTCGTTTATTTTGTTTTTATTTTTTTTTGAAGAAATCCATATTCCATTACCCATGCCTTCTAGAAATAAAGAACCTATATCAATAGATGCGTCTATTGCTGTTTTTTCAAAATCTTCCCAATTATATTGACCTTTAAGAATTACAGGATTTTTTATATTTAGCTCCTCAAAAAAATCAATTGCTTCAATAAGTTTGTGTCTTGACTCACCCGTTACGTCAAGGATAAAAACCACATTTTCGTTAAATGATTGATTGATGGTATTTTTTATTCTTTTAAAACAAAGATTTATAAAATTTATTTTATCAGACTTTTTTTCACTTTTTCTGTAGTCTTTAACTGAATTAAAAAATGGAAAAGTATTTTTAAAACAATTTTTTACCCATTCTTCAGACTGTAAAATATATTTTTTATTTAAATCAAAATTTTTTCTTTTAGTAGAAAAAATATAATCTGGTGAATTTTCCTCAAATATACTCTCATCTTCAGAAATTACTATCGGTGGGTTTTCTTGACCTATATTATCAACCTCAAATGTTTCTCTTTTATAGTAAGAAAAAGCTCTAATATTATTAAAATTTGCTTTTCTAATAGAAGCTGATTCAATTTTTGAAATAATTTTTTCAGCTGCAGGAATTTCAAACTCTGGATCTTCTGTTAATGATACCCGAATAGTATCTCCGAGACCTTCGGTTAATAAGGTGCCTATTCCTAGTGCTGATTTTATTCTTCCATCTAATCCATCTCCAGCTTCTGTTACACCCAAATGGAGAGGAAAATACATTTTTTCAGATTCCATTACCTTGACTAATAGCCTATAAGCATGAATCATAACAATTGGATTTGATGATTTCATTGATAAGACCACTTGATCAAAGTTTTCTCTAATACAAACTCTTAAAAATTCCATAGCTGACTCAACCATTCCATTAGGCGTATCGCCAAATTTATTCATAATTCTATCTGATAAAGAACCATGGTTAGTACCTATCCTTAGAGCTGTTCCATTTTTTTTACATGAATTGATTAAATCAACGAATTTTTGTTCAATTTTTTTGACTTCTTCTTGATATGTTTCGTCGTCATATTCTTTTATTTCGAATTTCTTTTTATCCACAAAATTTCCTGGATTAATTCTGACTTTTTCAACAATCTCAGATGCTACAATGGCGGCGTTTGGAGTAAAATGTATATCAGCTACTAAAGGTTTAGAATATCCTTCAGCTTTAAGATCATTTCTAATATTTTCAAGATTTTTTGCTTCTTTTATACTCGGAGCTGTAAATCTAACTAATTCTCCGCCGGCTTTGAAAATTCTTATTGCTTCATCTACGCTTGATTTCGTATCTGCGGTTGATGCTGTGGTCATTGATTGTGTTTTAATTTTATGATTGCTACCAATAAATAAGTCGCCAATTTTTACGCTTACAGTTTTTCTTCTCATGCTATCTAACTTTAAAGGTAGTAAGAGACATTAAAGCAAACAAAATTCCAATTATCCAGAATCTTGTTACTACTCTTGACTCTGGCCATCCTTTAAGCTCAAAATGATGATGAATTGGTGCCATTAAAAAGAATTTTTTACCTACTCCATATTTATTTTTTGTGTATCTAAAGTACAATACCTGAATGATAACCGATAAGGTTTCAATAACGAAAACTCCACCAACAATTAACAGTAAAACTTCTTTTTTTAGAAGAATTGCTAATGTTCCTAAAGCAGCTCCTGTAGACAATGAACCTACATCTCCCATAAAAATTTCTGCTGGTTTAGCATTAAACCATAAAAAACCTAAACAGCCCCCAAAAAAAGCAGTTGCAAAAATTGTTAATTCACTAGCTAAAGGTAAATATGCAATATATAAATAGTCGGTAAAGTCAACTCTTCCAGAAATATATGCAATTATACCAAATACGCTTACAGAAATAGCTAATAACCCTGCTGCAAGACCATCAAGACCATCAGTTAAATTAACAGCATTTGAGGTAGCTGAAACAACCAAAATGATAAAAATTGCGTAAATGATGGGATAATAAAAGTTTATTGATACGTTTTTTAAAAAAGGTACAAAGGTTGAAAGTGTATAATCTCCATAAACGTTTGAACTTATCAGCAAATATGAAATGAAAATACCTAAGAAGGTTTGTGCAAGAAGTTTGTACCTTCCACTCAAACCATCTTTTGTTTTTTTTACAACTTTTAAATAATCATCATAAAAACCAATTATACCCATCCATATCATAGATAAGCAAATAATTTGAATAAACAGATTATTTAAATCTGCTAAAAGTATAGTTGGAATAATGGTTGATAAAATAATTATAACACCACCCATTGTAGGTGTACCTTGTTTATCCTTGTGTGAATTTGGTCCATGTTCTCGAATGGACTCTCCAATTTGTAAATTGATTAATTTTTTAAGTACAAAAGGTCCAAAAATAAAACTAATTAGAAGCGCTAAAATTGCACTTGCTCCAGCTCTAAAGGTTATATATTCAAAAAGATTTAAAAAACCAAAGTATTCTCTAAGTGGTATTAATAATTCATTTAGCATTTTTTAAATCATTTACTATATAATCAAGATTCATACTTCTTGAACCTTTGATTAAAACAGTATCTCCATCAAGTAAAAGTTCTTTTAGTTTTTCTAATAAAGTAAAATTATCATTGAAATGTAAGCTTAAAGTAAAGTTTTTACTATTAGATTGTGCTTTTTTAGCCAGCTTGCCAACAGTTAATAAAATATCAGTTTTTCCAGCTGCATATTCACCTATTTGTTTATGAAAACTATCTTCATTTTTTCCAAGTTCCTTCATATCACCAAAAACAAAAAGTTTTCTATTTTTTTTATATAAACTAAGATGATCTAATGCAGCTTTAACTGATTGAGGATTTGCATTATATGAATCATCAATAATTTTTACTTTATTTAAACTTAAAACAGCACCTCTTCCTTTTGGCATTACAAAATTTTCTAAACAATCCTGTAACGATTTTGTTGTCAAAGAAGAAAAATTAAAATCTTTAATGATGTCATTAGCAACATGATAAGCAATTTCCAAATTTTTTATAAATACATCACTTTTAATTTGTTTTGAAGCAATTTTTAGCTTTTTTGGTTGGATTTTGTCAAAGTTGTATTTCTTTTTGGAAAAAGTAAGTAAGGATTTTTTTTCTTTTTTAATTTTTTCAATTGATCCAAATCCGTCTAGATGTGCAGCGGCTATACTTGTAATTACTCCGTAATCCGGCATAATCATTGATGAAAGGTATTCTATATCGCCAACTTTATTTGCTCCTAGCTCTAAAACATATATATCGCTTTCTAAAGAAAAAGAAAAGATTGATAATGGAACACTAATGGAAGTATTATAATTACCTAAAGTCTTCTCAACAGTGAAATTTGATCTAAGCAAATGTGTAATCAAATCCTTTGATGTTGTTTTTCCATTAGAACCTGTAATGCCAACAATTTTTCCATTAAAACCTTTTAGCCATTTGATAATTAATTCTTTGATAAATGCATTTAAATTTTCTACAAAAAGATGGTTATTTCTTTCATTTTTTGAAGATGATAAGGTAAAGCTTGCACCATTTTTGTATGCTTGGTCTATAAAATCATTTCCATCAAATTTTTCACCTTTTAAGGCAATAAATAAATCGTTTTTTTTGATATTTCTACTATCGATCGATATGCCTTTTATTGGTTTATCGAAATTTTTATCAAAGAAAGTCTTAATGACTTTTAAAAAATAATTCTGTTCTTTTAATTCAATTCGCATAAAAGTTGTTAATTATATCAATGTCAGAATAGAAATGTTTTACGCCATCGATTTCTTGGTACTCTTCAGTTCCTTTACCAAAAATAATTAATATTTCTTCTGGTTTTAGATTTTTTAAAGCAAACTCAAGGGCTTCTTTTCGATCATTAAAAGAATAATGATTTGATTTTAAAAATCCATTTATCACATCAGCGTTTATTGATTCGATATCTTCAAATCTAGGATTATCAGGAGCTAAATAAGATTCTACGGTAAATTTTTCGACCACTGCTGCCATTTTTGGTCTTTTAGATTTATCTCTTCCACCTCCAGCGCCAAAAAGAACTTTCAAAGGTTTATTAAAATTATCTTTTAAAGTTTTTAATACTTTCAAGTATGCATCAGGTGTATGCCCATAATCCAAAAATATTAATTGATTACTTCTATTTTGAATTAAGTGAAGTCTACCATTAATATTTGAACAATTTTTTATACCCTTAGATATTGATTTAGGTGAAATATTTATCTCCAATGCAATTGCCGCAGAAAGAACAATATTTTCTAAATTAAATTTACCAATTAATTTTGAATGAAAATCTAAAGTATCTCTATCCCAAATTAAAGTTCCTTTAATACTAAAATCATTTGTGTTTTGAGCTTTACAAAAATAATCTACATTTTCTTTTTTAAGTGAAACACATTTTGTGTTCGATTTCAATTCTGCAATTCTTCTGCCATATTTATCATCAGATATAACTATTGATCGACCATTATCTTTTTTTAGATCAAAAAGTTTTAATTTTTCGTTGAAATATTCTTCCATTGAATTATGATAATCTAAATGATCAAGCGTAAGATTTGTAAAAGCCGCAACATCGAAAAAGATATTTTCAATTCTTTTTTGAGATAATGCATGAGATGAAACTTCCAAAATAACGTATTTGAATTCTTCTTTAACAGCGTGATTTAAAATTTCATATAAATCAAAAATATCTGGGGTGGTTAAACTTGTGTCAATTCCTATTAATGGAATTATTCCACTTGTTCCAATTTGAAGTGTTTTTTTATTATCAGCATCTAAAATACTCTTTAAAATAGTAGATGTAGATGTTTTACCATTAGTACCTGTTATTCCAATCAACTTCATTTTATTTTGAGGATAATCATAGAAATTTGAGCATGCAATTCCTGCTGCAGCTCTTATATTATCAACTTTAATTATGTTATTTTGAGGTGACACTTTATCTGAATCAGAAATAACAATACACGCACCATTTTTGAATGCATCGTCAATAAAATCATTACCATCGTATTTTTTACCTTTAAAAGCAAAAAATATAAATCCTTTTTCAACTTTTGATGAGCTATTTGTAAGACCTTCTACAAAAACATTGGGTAATTCTAAAGGTTCAAAGGAAATCCCTTTTAATACTTTACCTATTTCGATCATAAATAGTATTTATTTCAGAGTGTTTAATATTTGGAGGCGTATGAAGGTATCTCATGTAATCATTAAAATCTCTTTGATTCCATGGATCTTTAAAGTAATTATCTGTGTCAATAAAAGTTTTCCTTGTATTGTAGTACGAAAACTTGTCAATTGATGAATTGAAAAAACCTTTAGAATACATACTATTATTTTTCGAAATGTATTTATTAGCCTCTATCCAACCTTCGATGCCTGCATCCAGATAAATAGATGATGATGAACTTAATGGTAATAACATTCCTATATTATTCTTTCTAGCAAATCTATCATAAGATGGTGCACTTAACTTTATTGACTCATTAATAATATCTAGTTGTAAAAAATTTTTTAGTGTCTCGTTAGTATTAATATCAGCTATTAACATTAACTCTAATTCAGAAAGCTCCTCAACTAATAAAGGCTGAATGTTATTTTCAATCTTTTTTTCTGAGTCTTGGGAATGAATTAAATTCAAAAACAAAAATAATAAAATATACCTAATCATCTAAACTGACTTTCATTCTTCTTTTTTTTATTTGTGATCTTCTTTTTTTATTTTCAATTCTTTTAACTTTAGAACTCCTAGAAGGTTTCGTTGGAATTCTTATTGCATCTATTTTAATATCACTAAATAATTTTTCTAACCTTTTTATTGCATCTTCTCTATTTTTTTTCTGTGATTTAAAAGATTGAGCAAGAATTGTTATAAAACCATTCTTTGAAATTCTTTTTTCATATTTTTTTATAAATCTTTGTTTCAAATCATTAGATATGTCAGATTTTGATATATTATACTTTAATTGAACTGCGGTTGAAACTTTATTTACATGTTGCCCGCCTGGACCACTCGATCTTACAAACGAAAAATGTAACTCTGATTCTTTAATTTTTATCATTAAAATATTTTTATAAAATTTACAGAATTTTTTATGAATAATTTTACAAAACATCGCATATCAGTTTATGGTATTAATGGATGCCATGATGCAATTACATCGTCTATTATTGATGTTAATCAAGTAATCATTGAAAAAAATTCTCCAGCAGATAATAGTAGTATAATAAATGCTGTATTAACCGATGTATCTAAAAATCTTATTGATATAGTAGATTCGGAAAGTTTTAAAAAGTATGTTGACAATAACAGAGCACAAGGTATTTTTATAAAAGCTCAAGCTAAAACTTTTCACGAACTTCCAAATATTGAAAAAGAAAATTCTTGTTTCGTAATTCTCGATCAAGTTCAAGATCCTCATAATCTTGGACAAATATTAAGGATATGTGCTGGTGGAGATATTGATGGAGTAATAGTTACTGATCGAAATAGCGTATCAATGACTAGTGCTGTAGCTCAAGTTAGCCAAGGAGGGTTTTCGAAAGTTCCTTTATTTTCAGTAACAAACATCAATAAAGCTATCAGCCATTTTAAAGATAATGATTTCTGGATAACAAGCTTTGAAAATAATATTGAAGCAAAAAATTGGTATTCCATCGATTTGAAAGGAAGATCTGTTTTGATTTTTGGTGGTGAAGGAAACGGTATTAGTAAGCAAATTCTTAAAAATTCAGATTTTCTTGCAACAATCCCTATGTCTCACAAAATGAATTCTTTAAATGTTGCTACTGCCGTAAGCGCCATTGTCTTTGAAAGACTAAGACAAGTAATTAGTTAAGCTTAGCAAAATCTTCTGTTGCCTTCCAAACTCTCCAAACGTTCTTATAGCAAATTTTTTCAATTTCCTCTTCTGAATAACCTTTTTTCAAAAGATGATAAATAACAATCGGAAATCCTTCCGGACCTTTCAAATCAGTAGGAAGTGTATATCCAACACCATCAAAATCTGACCCGAAACCAACATGGTCAATTCCAACTAAATTCACTACATGATCAATATGATCTGCAACTTTTTCAGAACTTACATACAAAAACCTTTTATCATATTGCTCTCTTTTATATTCATCGTAAGAAGCGTAATCAGTTGGATCTAAATTATTATCTTCAATATACTTTGCTACATCAGCGTCAATAGGAGCTTTGGTGTCTTTTGATGCTTGATCAACAAAATATGATGCAAAGTTTATTTGAACAACTCCACCATTCTCTGCAAGCCTTTTTATCATATCATCATCAATATTTCTTTCCCAATCAGGTGTGAAGTGCCTACAAGATGAATGTGATGCAATAGCTGGAACTTGGGTTACGTCCATGACTTGATAGAATGCGTCATCAGATACATGTGAAATATCTACCATAATACCAACACGATTCATCTCTTTGACTACCTCTCTTCCATAAGCACTAAGCCCATTATGAGTACGTTTGCCTAAATTATATGAAGAATCACAAATTGCATTATCTTCAGAATGAGTTAAAGTAATGTAACTTATACCTTTGTCGTGGAAATATTGAACATTAGATAAGTCCCCTTCTAAAGGAGCTCCGTTTTCCATACCCATAGGTAATGCTATTTTTCCTTCCGATACAATTCTTTCAGCCTCTTCAGCGCTATGAGCAATCTCAAATTTGTCTGGATGATCTGAAACGATTCTTTCAACAATGGCAATTAACTCTTCTGCTTTTTCTTTTGCTCCACCAGTTACTTGGTATGTTGCAGGAACGTAAATAGCCATGAATGGGACATCTAAACCACCTTCTTTTGCTCTGACATAATCAAAGTCACCTGGGGACCTTTTTGAAATATCTTCATAGCCCCACTTATGCATTCTCCATGGTGTATCTATATGACCATCTGTTATGATAAATTTTTGAGATAATTCTTTAGCTTTTTCCATTAGCTGATCATCATTATTAGAGCTACAATTCATAATTATAAGTGATGAAAGAATGATTAAAAAAGATTTGTATAACTTCATTATTTATATCCTTTTTCATTAGGAGGTTAGTAGCGGGAGTAGGATTTGAACCTACGACCTCCGGGTTATGAGCCCGACGAGCTACCAAGCTGCTCCATCCCGCGATCTATTTGTATAATAACTAAAAATTGAAAAAGGAGGAACCTTTTTTTGAAAAAAACATTAACTAATTGAGGAGTAAATTAAAGTTTAAAATTACCTCTTAATTCCTTTCTCTTACCCTTGGTTAGGTTTTAATTTGCTCCTCAACTCTTTTTTGGAAGAGTGTTCATATATTTTGAGATTATTTGAAGCATAACTTCATCAGAACCACCTCCAATTGAATGCAATCTACCGTCCCTAAATTGCTGAGAAACTGGATTTTCCATAGTATAACCCATACCACCCCAAAATTGAAGGCAAGAATCAGATACTTCTCTTATTAGTCTTCCACTTTTTAATTTTGCCATTGATGCAAGCATCGTTACATCCTTCCCATCAACAAACCTATCACAAGCTTTATAAATCAAAGCTCTTAATGATTCAAGCTCAGTCTGATGTTCAGCTAACCTGAAATGAATTACCTGGTTATCTAAAAGTGGCTTTCCAAATGCTTTTCTTTCAGAGCAATATTCAATAGTATCTTTAATACAATTTTCAGTCGCAATTAATGTTGAAGCAGCAATGAAAAGTCTTTCTTCCTGAAATTGTTGCATTTGCATGGTAAAACCAGATCCTTCTTCGCCAATTCTGTATGACTGAGGTACCCTTACATTATCAAAAAATACAGGGGCAGTGTCAGATGATCTCATGCCTATTTTATCAATTTTTTCCCCAACACTAACACCTGGAGTATTAGCAGGAATCACAATTAATGA
Organism: uncultured Fidelibacterota bacterium; assembly: GCA_902629855.1. Lineage (GTDB taxonomy): Bacteria > Fidelibacterota > Marinisomatia > Marinisomatales > Marinisomataceae > Marinisoma. The sequence continues at coordinate 106,149 of CACOSI010000002.1, read as the reverse complement.
TTTATTTTGATGAGATTGATCATTGCTCGTGTTAACAAGCGTACAAAAATAGTCAGCCTGCGTTGAATTAGTAATCCACATCTTTTGACCATTAATAATGTAATCGTCTCCGTCTTTTGTAGCTGAGGTTTTTATTGATGCCACATCTGAACCACTATTTGGCTCACTTACTGCAACAGATGCTACGTAATCTCCTGAAATAGATGGAGCTAAAAATTCTTTCTTAATTAAATCAGACCCATATCTATCGATTGCTGGAGTTGCCATATCAGTTTGTACACCTATGCTCATAACAACAGATGCATTACATGAATGCCCCAGTGCTTCCGCAAACACTATTGAATAGGAATAATCTAGTCCCATCCCTCCATAATTTGGATCTTTTGTGATGCCCAGTAAATTTAAATCTGCCATTTTTTTGAAAATTTCTTTAGCAGGATAAATACCAGCTTTTTCCCATTCTTCATTAAAAGGTTTTATTTCTTTTTCTCCAAATTCCTTTACTGTTTTATATAATGCATGATGTTCATCTGTAAATTTCATTTTATCTCCTTACAATATTCATTTTTTCCATTCAGGTTTTCTTTTTTCAATAAATGCTAATATTCCTTCTCTTCCTTCACCATCAATAATCTGCTCAACAAAGTTTTTACTGGCATACTCAATAAAATCTTGGTCAATTCTATTATATGCTATATCAAGAATTTTTTTTGTTTCAATAATTGCTTTTGGTGCGCAATTAAGAATTTGTTTTTCTAAACTTTCTTCAATTTCTTGTAACTCTTGATCTGTATCAAATAAATAGTCAGCTAAGTGATATTCTTTGGCCTTAATTCCATCAAATCTTTCAGCTGTTATCATTAATTTTTTTGCGTTAGTAAACCCAGCTTTTTTTATGACATAGGGTGATATTTGAGCAGGGGTAAGACCTACCATTGTCTCTGTAAGTGAAAATTTGGCATTTGAATTTATAACAGTGATATCTCCTGCACACATTATACCAAAGCCGCCAGCCATTGCTGCACCTTCAACAATCATGATAGTTACTTGCGGTAATGACTGAATTCTTTTCAAAAGTTTTCCAATGTTTGTTGAAACAAAATAAGCTTTTTCTTTTGGCTTATTTGATTCAAAAATTTCATTTATTTCTTTTAAGTTTGCACCTGAACAAAAAATCCCATTAGATCCTCTAAAAGTAATACCTCTTATGTCATCATTTCCTTCAACTATATCAAAAATCTCGTTCAATTCATTTATCATATTTTCTGAAAGAGCATTTTTGGATGAAGAATCATCAAATTCTATATTGACCCATGCTTTATTTTTGCTAAAAAAATTAACGTTAGAAAAATTTTTTTCTATTTTCATCTTACATTCTCGCAATACCAAAAGTATTTGACTTTAATTTTCTAGCTTTAGATTCTTTACATGTTTGTAATAAAAAAGCTAAAACTCTTCTGGTTTCTCTAGGATCAATTATTCCCATATCTAACAATCTTCCCGACGTATAAAATGCACTAGATTGGTTATCAAAATGTTCTGAAATTTCTTTTTGCTTTTGATCAATTTTATCTTGGTCAAAGCTATCTCCTCTTTTTTTTGCAGCAGCAACCATAACTTGAGCCATAGTTGACGATGCTTGCTGGCCGCCCATTACTCCTGTAATAGCATTCGGCCAAGATAATAGAAAATCTGGATCATATGCATATCCGCACATTCCATAGTTACCTGCACCAAAACTTGCTCCAACATAAAGAGAAATCTTAGGAACAGAAATATTCGTTACTGCTTGTATCATTTTAGATCCATGTTTAATCATTCCTGCTTGCTCATACTTTTTTCCAACCATGAAACCAGTAACATTATTCAAAAAAATTAAAGGAATATCTGATTTGTCACACAATTGAAAAAATTGTGCTGATTTTGTTGCTCCATCAGTATCAATAGGTCCATTATTTGCAATAATTCCACAAGAGTTACCATTTATATCAGCTTGAAAACAAAGAGTTGTTATTCCATACCTTGGTTTAAACTCTATAAATCTTGAATCATCAACTAATCTTAAAACTATCTCTCTTGCATCATATGGTTTTTTATAATCAAGGTTCACAATACCAGCAAGCTCATCAATATCGTACTTTGGCTCTAAAAAATCGTTATTTTTGATTTCAGAAAAACCAGAATTCCAATCTAATGATTTAATGACATCTCTAGCTATGTTGATTGCATCAGAATCATCTTCTGCTAGGTACTCAACTAATCCTGATACAGTTGCATGCATTTCTGATCCGCCTAACTCTTCATTTGATGCGACTTCATTTGTTGCCGCTTTAAGTAAAGCTGGGCCAGCTAAAGCTGCCATTCCATTTTTCTTAACACCAATTACATAGTCACTCATTCCAACATTATAAGCTCCACCTGCAGTCGAAAGACCATGTAAAACTGTGATAGTTGGAACTCCAGCTGCGCTTAATTTGGCTAAACCGGCAAACATACCCCCTGCCCTTGCCCAAATTTCAACCTTGTAATTCATTAAATTAATTCCTGCACTTTCAACTAAATGAACAAATGGTAATTTCTTTTCAAGAGAAATCTCTAAACAGCCAACACATTTATCTACAGTTGTGCTTGTAGCAGCACCTGCGTTAATTCCACTATCATCAACCATTATCATGCATCTAACACCATTTATAAAACCTATTCCAGCAATTACGCTAGCACCAGGTATGCTTGTCTCAAAATTTTTATCTTCAACTAGAAATCCAGCCATATTATATAACTCAACAAATTCTGAATCAGGATCAATTAAAGCTTTTAATCTTTCTCGAGGACTTAGTTGATTTCGATCTTCAAATTTTTTTCTTTTACTTTCAGATGCATCAAAACTTCTTTTTTCTAAATTATGCATTTCTTTTATTTTCTCAAGCATTTCTGCACGATTTTTTAAAAAACTCTCTGAATTAACATCAACTTTAGATTTGAATTCTTTTGACATATTATCCCCTATTTATTAACTCATTATAAATTTCTTTTGGCACTGGAATCATCATATCAAGAAGCTGTTGAGCGTATGCCTTACCTTGCGGATCAATATTGAGGCTAGCCATACCTCCTCCACCAAGGGAATTTTTTAATAAAAAATTTAAAGCATGAATACCTGGTACTTCCCAGCATATTACTTCACCTTTTGCTACGTGTGAAAAATATTTTTTAACAGTTTGGCTAGTTAAGTGATTTTTAATATAGAAAAAATTTTCAGGTTTTCTTGAAATAACACCAATATTACTATGATCTCCTTTATCTCCGCTTCTTGCAAAAGCAAGTTTATAAAGAGGAACCTCATTTGGAAAAGATTTATTTTCAACTTCATTAGAAACTTCATCTGTTGTTTGAAAATTAGAATCATAATTATCATCAATAAAAATATCTATGCTTTTTTTATCAATGTTAATTGATGACCTTACGTCTTTTTTAGGAATAAGGAATGAAAAAAGCTTGATTGATGGTGATACTGAAGGTCTTCCTCCAAGCATATTTACAAATCCTGGTGTCATTCCTGTTGAACCTTGCGCAATTTCTCTTGATAATAATACTAGAGCTTCTTTTTGAGGATGAGTTGCAATAATTCTTAATAAAACTTCTCTTGGATTTGGATTTCTAGAATTATCTCCGTACATCGTTTCAGTACCAATTATTGATACTTTTTTATCTGTAAAATCTTGTATTCCCAAATCTTTTAACATCCTAGAAGCTTTCTTTAGTATTGCATCAGCTGTAATTTGAGCTTTTTTAGTTGAGTCTATTCCACCAATTACTACAGATGCTTGCGTCCGATATCCATTTAGATATGTTGCGGAAACTTTATATGTGTTAGTAGGAGGCTTACCTTTTGCACCCGAAACTAGAACCTTATCTTTTTCAATTTCTTTTATTGAAACATCTCTGAAATCACAAGTAACGTCCGGTAAAATGTATGCTCCTGGATCTCCAATTTCATATAAAAATTGCTCTGCAACAGTGCCAAAGGAAACTAATCCTCCAGTATTGTCAGGTTTGAACACTGTAAAACTTCCGGTTGAATCAACTTCAATGATTGGAAAACCTATATTATCGAAATCTTCTACTAAATGCCAATCAGTAAAATTACCTCCGTTACATTGTGCTCCACATTCAATGATGTGACCAGCTAAACTTCCAGCAGCTAATAAATCGTAATCATTTGATTTCCAACCAAACTCATACATTAGAGGAGCTAAAGTTACGGCACTATCTACACATCTTCCTGTAATAATAATATCTGCCCCTTCATCTAAAGCCTTTCTTATTGGCTCTGCTCCTAAATATGCATTAATACTCGTTACTGATTCCGGCATTAAACTATTTGTATCAATATCTTTAATTTTGCCCTCAAAAAAATTTTCTTTTTTATGAAAAAGATTGTCTCCCTCAACAATAGCAATATTGAATTTTAATCCTTGTTTATCAGCTTCTTTGCTTAAAGCTTCTCTACATGCAACTGGATTAATTCCTCCAGCATTACTAATAACTTTAATTCCTTGTGTTTTTATTTTACTCAAAAGTGGCGCAGTTTGATTTACAAAATCTGTAGCATAGCCTAAATTTGAATTTTTCATTTTTGCTGCAGCTAAAATTGACATTGTAACCTCAGCCAAGAAATCAAAAACTAGATAATCTATCTGTTCACTATTAACGAGCTGTGCAGCTGCATCATTAGTATCTCCCCAAAATGCAGAGGCACATCCTATTTTAATTTTTTTATTTTCTTCCATATTTCATAACTCTTGAAAGTTCTTTTTTTATGCCTTTTAAATCATTCAACATAATATCAATTTCTTTATATTGATCTTTTAATGAATTCATTCTTTTTTCAACAATTTTTAATCCATTTTTAGCTTGCTGTTTATGATTTGAATTAACATCATATAGATCAAGGAAATCCTTAATTTCTTTTAATGAAAATCCCACTTTTTTTGATCTCACTACAATCTTTAATCTGGTTCTATCTCCATATGAAAAAATTCTAGTATTACCAGCTCTTTTTGGGGAGACTAGTCCTTTTGATTCATAAAATCTTATAGCACGTTCTGTTAAACCAAGATCTTTTGCCAATTCCGGTACGGTAAAAAATTTTTCTTTATTAAAATTCATATTATTACGTTTTAGTGATTTAACTTACGTTAACGTAAGTTTAAAATGCAAGATTTTTAATGGATTTATTTTTTATGTATTCTTTTTGGTCTAATACCAACTGATGTAACTATGACGTAAGACGTGGAATCAATTTTTTCAGCTATTTCATTAATATCAATAGTGCCATTATCATTAGATCCAAAAATGAGAACCTCGTCTCCATAAGCTATATTACTATTTTTTATATCAATCATTAGTTGATCCATACAAATTCTTCCAGTTATCTTCATTTTTTGATTTTTAAATAAAACATAACCATTAATATACCAAGGTCTTGGAACACCATCAGCAAAACCTGCTTGAATAACAGCAATTTTGGTATCTTTTTTAGTTTCATATGCGCCACCATAGCTAATTAATGTTCCTTTTTTGACATCTCTAACCTCAACAACAGGTGCTGTAAATGTCATAACAGGTTCTATTGATAAATCTTGAGGTACATCATCAGAAGGAAAAGCACCATATAGTAGCATCCCTGCTCTAACCATGTTAAATCTTGAATTAGGAAGATTTAAGATTGCACCACTGTTGCTGCAATGAATGAACTTTGCTTTTATTTTTAGATGATTTGCAAAATCAAGCACTTTATTAAATTTTTTAAGTTGATTTGTCGCATAAGATAGGTCTCCTTCATCTGCAGTTGCAAAATGAGAATAAAGGCCTTCTATTTCTAAAGATGAAATTTTTTTAGCTTTTTTTAAGAATTCTTCAGCTTTATCAAATGGAACACCCAACCTTGTCATTCCAGTATCAAACTTTAAATGTCCTTTTATTCTACCAGAAAAATTATCTAAGGTTTTAAGATCTTCAAATGATGAAACATTAAGTGTCAGGTTGTTTTTTTGAGCTTCATCAATTCTTTTTGGATCCATTTTAGAATAAATGAAAATATCTGATTTGATTCCAGCTTTTCTTAACTCAATTGCTTCATCAATTGTAAAGACAGCTAGATATCTAACTCCCTCTTTTTCTAAAGTTTTAGAGACTTCTATTGCTCCATGCCCATAAGCGTTAGCTTTGACGGTTGCCATTATTGACAAATCTTTAATTTCTTTTACCAATAATTGATAGTTATTTGACAACCTTTTTAGGTCAATAAAAATTTTTGGCCCGAAATAACTCATTAATGGGCCTCGTACCAAGATGGTCCCGATCCAAAGTCTATTTCAATTGGAACATCTAATTTCATAGCATTTTTCATATTCTCAACAACGATTTTAGTAATATAATCTAATTCGTCTTTGTGAACTTCAAGAAGTAGTTCATCGTGAATTTGCATAATTAACATAGATTTTAAATTTTCTTTTTTTATAATTCGATGAATCTTTATCATTGCTAATTTTATCATTTCGGCTGCAGTACCTTGGATTGGCATATTTATTGCCATTCTTTCGGCTGCATCTCTTCTAATTTTATTTTGACTATCAGAATCCCAAACTGCTCTTTTTCTACCTAATAATGTTTCAACTGATTTACTTTCTTTAATATGCTTTTTGGATGTTTCAATATATCTTTCAATTCCTTTGTACTTATTAAAATAAGCATCCTTGATTTGCTTTGCTTCGTTAAATGGAACATCCAATTCTTGACTAAGACGAAATGGTCCCGCTCCATACATAATACCAAAGTTAACAATCTTTGCTATTCTTCTCATTTCAGGTAGTACCTTTTCATCATTATCAACATTGAATATATTTTTTGCAGTAAAAGTATGAATATCCTCTCCATTATTTAAAGCTAAAATAAGAGACTCATCTCCACTTAAATGAGCCATAACTCTAAGCTCTACTTGAGAATAATCAGCAGAAAAAATTTGGTACTTATCGGAGCGAGCTCTAATTGCTTTTCTGACCTCTTTTCCATCTTCTGTTCTAATAGGAATATTTTGAAAATTTGGACTACTGGTTGATAATCTACCAGTCGCTGTCATAGTCTGGTTAAACGATGAATGAACTCTGCCAGTTGAGGTAATTATACTTAAAGGAAGCGGGTCTAGATATGTATTTTTTAGCTTATATAGCTTTCTGTATTGTAAAATAAGCATTGGTAATGGATGTTTATTCTCCAGATCTTTTAGAACTGCTTCAGCAGTAGATCTTTTTTTTATCATGGGAAGCTGAAGTTTGTCAAAAAGAATTACGGCTAATTGTTGTGAGGAATTTAGATTAAATTTTTCGCCAGCAATCTTGGTTATTTCAATTTCAAGTTCGTTGATTTTCTTTCCAATTTCATTTGACCTTTCCTCTAAATACTCTTTATCAACAAAAATTCCATTATATTGCATGTCAATTAATACTGGTAAAAGATCAATTTCTATTGACTTGAAATAATTAAATAATTTTTGTTTTTTTAAATCTTTTAAAAAAATTTCTGTTAGTTCGATTACAACATCAGCATCCTCAGCAGCATAAAATGATATATCATCAAGTAATACCTGATCCATGGTAATTTGATTTTTACCAACGCCAATTAAATCTTTAATGGGCACCATCTTATAGTTTAAATGAGCTAATGATAAATTATCTAATTTGTATGATCTTGCATTTGGATTGAGTAAGTGAGCTGCTATCATTGTATCAAATTCAATTCCTTTTAGCTCAATACCATATCTTTTCATAATTAAAGCATCATATTTTATATTTTGTCCTGTTTTAGGAATATTTTCATCTTCTAAAAAAGGTTTTAAAATTCTAACTACTTCATCTAAGTCATTGTTTCCAAAAAGATTATTCTTTTTATCTTTAAAAAGTATTGGAATATAATATCCAGTATTTTTCTTTGTTGAAAAACTAAAACCTACTATCTCAGCTTTCATTGGATTAACTGAGGTAGTTTCAAGGTCAACTGATAACCACTTTCCAGGTTCAAGCGTTTCAGTAAAACCAATTAAGTCTTCAATTGACATTATGTTTTTATAATCCTTCTTTCTTTGAACTGATTTTACTTTAATTGTCTCCTCAGAGCCTATTCTTTTTAGGAGTCCTGAGAATTCAAGCTCTTTAAAAATTTCTTCCAAATCTTTATCATTCATTTCTCTTTTTAAAAAACTTTCTACTGAAGAATCAATTTGAACGTCAGTAAGAATTGTAACAAGCTGTTTACTGAGAAGAGCATTTTCCTTATTATTTATTAGCTTTTCTCTCATTTTTTCATTTTTTATATCATCAATATTTGAGTAAATATTTTCAATTGAACCAAAGTCTTTTATAAGTTTCATTGCAGTTTTTGGTCCAACACCTTGTACGCCAGGAACATTATCTGAGCTGTCACCCATTAAACCTAATAAATCAATAATATTTTCAGGACCAACGCCCCATTTTTCTATAACTTTATCTGAATTAAAAATCTCTTTTTCTCTTTTTCTTGCTTGTGGTGCATATAAAAATGTAGAATCGTTAATTAATTGCATAAAATCTTTATCACCACTTACAATATTGCATTGAAGATTATTATCATTACATTTTTTTGCTACAGTTCCAATAATGTCATCAGCTTCTACTCCATCTACTCTTAAAACTGGTATATTCATTGCCTCTAAAAGCTTCCATAAATATGGTAATTGTTGTTGAATTTCATCAGGCATTTCAGATCTATTGGCTTTATAGTCTGAAAATATTTCGTGTCGAAAATTTTTACCTTTTGAATCAAATGCGGTAACTAAGTAATCAGGTTTTTCATCATCAATAATCTGAAAAATTTGATTCGCAAAGCCGAAAATGGCACTTGTAGGTGTGCCGGCTGAATTTGTTAGAGGATTTCTTATAAGAGCATAATGCGCTCTATATAAAGTGGCATAACCATCTATAATAAATAATCTTTTTTGTTCTTTAGGACTCATAATTTAGCGGGTACTAATACCCGCTAAATTATGAAAATAAGACATTAGAAACTATATGTTAATGACAATCCAATCTCTCTTGGAGGAGCAAAGGATTTATATAGTTTTTCCTCAAATGGTGGCTCTAGAGCAAAAATAAATCCTCTATCAGCATAGCTTTCATCAAGGATATTTTTTGCATAGAAGCCTATTTTAAGATCATTAATCGTATGAGAATAATAAGCATTTAATAAATGATATGGCTCAGATTCATATTCTGCATGAGCTGAATCAAAAACAAAACCATCCTTACCTGCTACCTCAACCATTAATGAGCTATTATCTGTGAAATTATAATTAAAGGATAAACTATAGTTCCAATTTGGTGAATGAGCTTTAGGACCATGTAAGTGACCTTCGTGGTCACCGTGGTCGTCGTGGTCTCCGTGATCATCGTGGTCACCATCATGATCTTCATCATGATCATCTCCGTCATGATCGTCTCCGTCATGATCGTCTCCATGTTCATCGCCATGATCATCATGGTCTCCATGTTCATCACCATGCTCATCATGACCGCCTATTTCGATTTCACTACTTAATAAACCAAGAGATGCGTTAATTGTTAGTTTATCTCCTAATTTAAACTCACCTGATGATTCTGAACCATACTCATAACCAGAATCTGCATTTGCTTTAAAGAAGGCAAATGCATTTGGATTTGTGGGATCAAGTTGCTCACTTGTTTCATAAATATGGCCAACGTGCTCTAAATAAAACAGTGATGTTGTCAACTTAATATTATCTGTATACCATCTTATACCAGTGGTAATATCATAGTATGTTTCTTTATCATATGTTTTTTCATCAGCGTCTAAATAAGGATTTTGATTTATACCAGCTGGGTGATAGCCTTCAGCATAATACATAAACCAGTGAAGATTAGAAGTTGGATGAATTTCATAAGAAACTTTGTAAGATACGTTATTTTCTCCTCTGATATCAAAGTCATTGCTCTTGTCATCAAAGTCAAAGTATGACATACTTCTTCTTTCATTTCTTAAAGCAAGGGATAGAGAAGAATCATTGCTGAAGTTAAAAGCTAACTCACCATAAACGGATTTTGTAGTAATATCATATCCCGATGATAAACCAAAAGCTGATCCTCCATATAAATATCCTAAAGCATCAGTTGTTTCATCATAATTGGACTGATATAAACCAAAAACGTAATCAACTTTATTATTATTAGCTCTATTGCTTGTAAATCTTAAGTCAACTGTTCTTGTGTCAATGTCTCTATTAAATGAATCAAAGAAATCATAACCTTTTGCTTCAAATTCAATGTGCTCTTCATGACCATCATGGTCTCCATCGTGGTCATCTCCATCTTCATCTCCGTCATGATCATCTCCATGCTCATCGTGATCTTCATAACCAAGCCAAAAATCATAATTTCCCCAATCTGAATCATAACTATGAAGAGTTTCATTTTTTGTCATTCCAATATTTAAGTCAACAAAATCATCTCCAAGATCATAACGATAATCAGCTATAAATATTTGAGATTTTTGACTGTCCTTTCCTGGATTGTCAGAATATGTTATGTGATCGGTATTATTATCAGGTGCCCAATTGTCATATCCATTGTCAAAGTCAGAGAATATCATAGTATATTTTTGGGTTATATTATTTTCACCTGTTTTCAAAAGCTTAGCTCTAAAAGATGTCTCATCTCTATTTGCTGAAGCATAATCACCTAAACCAATATTTTTTTTGTAACCATCTGATATATTGGCGTGCGCAACTAGTCGAAGCTTCCAATCATTTTCTAATGGTAAATTATACACTAAACCATTAGTATAAGTATTCTGTGAACCAAATTGGGTCATGAAATATCCCTCTTTTTTGTCAGTTGGATCAGTGGTTTTAAAATTAATCAATCCACTTGAAGCAGCTGCACCAAATAAACTGGTTTGAACACCCATTAACACCTCAATCTGTTCCATATCAAATAAGGGTGTAATCATACCGAGCTCTGATAAATCAGCCCCGTCAAGAACAAGTCCAACATATGTACTTGGAGGTCCTTGGTCCGCATAACGACTTAAAGATCCTTCTCCTCGAATTTGAAAATATCTTGGACGAGAGGTTCCACCTGCATAATTAAGGTTCGGAACTTTAAGCAATATATCACTAAAGTGTTGACCTTCCATCATTTCTAATTCATCATTGAAAATAATTGCTGAAGCTGCTAAGTCACCTTCATTGACTTGCATCAATGAAGAATAAACCTCGACACCTTCTAAAGCAATGGGATTCGTTGAGTCTGAATCGGCAACAACATTTTGTGCTGATAATGCACTAATTAATATAAATAAACTAAATATGTATTTCATTTTTACTCCTAAAATGATTTATTAAAGTAATATCTTTAAAAAGATACAATTATTGAAAAAAAATTAAGCTTTTGGCGGGGACTTATTGTTATAAGAAAAAATATTCGAAGTTATAAAGCTAGCTATATAACGTAAAAAACTAATATTTTCAAAATACTCATTTACAGAATTATCCGGAAGCTCTGTAAATATTTTATCACTATTGAATGTACAAATATCACATACTTCCTCTTGTGTACCAATTGATGAATGATTTAGATGATCAATTTCATCGTGATGTACATGCAAACTAAGAAGAGAAAAAGAAAGCAGTGTTGTAAATAAAATAGTTTTTTTCATATTTTTTAAAATATTAGTAAGTTGATAATATGAAAAATGAAATAACTGTCAAAGCTTTTTTTCTAAGTATTTTTCTATCTGTAATCCTATCATCTGCAATGACATATTTAGGACTTTATGCAGGAATGACAATTTCTGCTTCCATACCTGCAGCAATTATGTCCATGGGTATTTTAAGATTATTTAGAGAATCTAACATACTTGAGAATAATATTGTTCAAACTGCCGCATCTGCAGGAGAATCTTTAGCAGCTGGAGTTATTTTTACTTTACCGGCACTTCTCCTTGTTGGATACTGGGATACAATTAGTTACTGGGAAGTTACAAAAATTGCAATGGTTGGTGGAATCCTTGGTGCATTGTTTACAGTCCCTTTAAGGAGGGCGCTTATTTTAAAAGCAAAATTAAGATTTCCAGAAGGAGTGGCAACTGCAGCTGTTCTAAAAACAGGACATGAAACAGATAAAAATAAATCACAACAAAGTTTAAAAATGATAGGTGCATCTGCTTTAATTGGCGGAATTGTCAAATTAGGCGAGCTCGCTTTTGGGATATGGTCTAGCGCTATTAGTGGGGCTGTTGCTTTCAAAGGTGCTATTTTTGGTATGGGCGCAAGCTTATCTCCATCACTTTTTAGTGTTGGATATATTGTTGGACGAAATATCGGAATATTAGCTTTTACAGGAGGATTAATTTCATGGGCAATTGCAATTCCAATATATACTTATCTCTACGGATATGAAGGTGATGATTATTTTCAAGCCGCTAATATTATATGGAATGCCAAAATAAGATATCTTGGAGTTGGGGCTATGGTAGTTGGAGGTATTTGGTCTGTGATACAACTTGCAAAACCTCTTATTGAGAGCATACAATTAAGTTTGAAAACTTTACGTGAAAATTCAAATAATATATCTTTGGAAGAAAGAGATCTCCCAATTAATTATGTATTTTTTGCCATTTTATTAATGCTTATTCCAATCTCTCTTACTTACTTTGGAATTATTGGTTCTTGGTCATCAGCTATAATTTTATCTTTGATAATGGCAATTTTTGGCTTTTTATTTTCTGCGGTAGCTGCTTATATGGCAGGAGTAGTTGGTTCGTCAAATAATCCTATCTCCGGAGTAACCATTGCTACTATACTATTTAGCTCATTATTAATTATTACTTTTTTTGATGTTGACTCTTCAAAAGGTGCTGCTGCTGCAATTTTAATTGGAGCTGTTGTATGCTGTGCAGCAGCTATTGGTGGAGATAATTTACAAGATTTAAAAACAGGAAATATTGTTGGTGCAACTCCATGGAAACAACAACTTATGCAACTTGTTGGTGTATCAAGTGCAGCTATGACACTCGGAATTGTTTTAACCCTTCTTCATGAGGCCTACGGTATAGGAAGTTCGGACCTTCCAGCTCCTCAAGCGGTATTAATGACAAATGTTGCAAATGGTGTTTTTTCTGGTAATCTGGAGTGGGGCATGATTTATGCTGGTGCCTTTCTTGGAGTGTTAATCATTTTAATTGATCAATATCAAGCATATCGTAAGTCAGACTTTAGGGTACCAATTTTAGCTGTAGCAATAGGTATTTATTTACCTATTGAATTAACGCTTCCAATCTTTATTGGTGGAATGATAAATCATTTTGCAGGTAAAACGGCATCAGAATCAGGAAAAAATAATGGACTCTTGATAGCATCAGGACTTATAACTGGAGAAGCACTTATGGCAATATTTATTGCTGTTCCATTATTTTTTGATAAAAATTATTGGCCTCAACTAACCTTGAATAGCCCTTTTGATGATATTGTTGCTGTTTTAATTATTAGTACGATTGTCTATAATTTATTCGTAATTGCTAAAAAATAGCTAAAAACCAGATATTGTAAATCTATATTCATTATATAGTTCCATGCTCTCTTCTTTAGCATTTTTATATGAGTTAAAGTGTTTACTTCGAACATAGAAAATCATTTGTCCATTTTTAAAAACTTGATCTATGCGAATATTTTTTAATCCATCATCTAGCATAGAATCTTTCAAAAGTATTGCATTTTCTTTTGTTGAAAAAGCACCAAATTGAATAAACCATATTTTGTTAACCTTTTTGGTCTTTTTGTTATTAAAAACCGTACTTTTTTTTAATGATTTCTCATAATGTTTTAAAGAGTCTAATTGACCACTAGCCGAAAGTGATTTTAAAAATAAATTTATTGATTCTTCAGTTCTAAGATTATTTGGTGAATTAAAATTAAAATCTTTTAAAAGTTTTGATGCAGTAATGTAAGATCCTTTTGCATAAAGAATTTCACCTTTTTTTAGAATAGAAAGCCAAAAATAATCTGAGTTGTCATTTGATTTTATTATTGATTCATAAATTTCTAAAGCCTCATTAGCATCAAATGTATCTAGTGCTCTCTGATAATCTAAATCAAAGCTTTTTGATTGTCCAAAAATTGAAGTAATCATTAAAAAAAATATTAAACTATTGAATAATTTCATCTTTAATCATTTCATTACAAAGCGTGGAGATTGATTTTCTCAATTCAAAATCTGAGGTTTCAATTTTTAATTTATTTAACCTAATTGAGTGACAGTTATGTTGACTTTTCATGAATTTATCAACTAAATCTTTTGATTCTTCTATTTCACCTTTTTCAAGCAGGATGTCAACTAATCTGTTTAAAGCATAACCGTCAAATCCATCATTTAGGCTTTCCTGATACAAAAATTCAACATCATTAAACCTTTTATTATCAAAGAGTAGGTTTTCAATTTTATTGTAGGCATAAATACGATCTATAGGTTTATTTTTGGCATACATTTTCAAATATGTGATTGATAAATCTATATTTTCAGAATTATGCTCAGCTAATTCAACAAGTGAATCAGGATAAATTTTTTCACAAGCGACACTTTTTTCAAGATAATATTTATAGTTTTTGATATTATCCTTTGATTTATAGTCCATGGCTATATAAAAGTTCAACATAGATTCATCATTTTTCTTATGTTCGCTGTCTGTTTTCATTAATAATTTTTCGTAATGAAGAGCATCTTTCCAATTTTTATTTTCTGTTGATATATCTTTCAATTTTTCTAATGCCCACTTGTTATTTTTTTCAGTTTGTAAAACATTTTTTAACTCAATTTCAGCTCTAACGAAGTTCCTATTTTTCAATAAATCTTTACTTAATGCAATATGAGCCTCAGTCTTATGTTTTTTTGAAATTTTTGGTCTTAAAATAACTGATTGATGAATTTTTATAGCTTGTTCAACATCTTTTTCTCTAACAATATCTCCAAGAAGTAGAAAAGCATCAACATTACTAGAATCTTTAGCAATAATTTCTCTAAGTAATAGATATGCTTTATCATTTTTACCCTCAACTAAAGCTCTTAGAGCCTCATTAAATGCTTCAGGATCAGATGGTTTATTCTTTTTTCTATTAGATACAATTACAGAAAAAATGATTATTAATACGACAATTGATAGTAGAAAAATATTTAATGAATCGAGTGGAAGAATTCCCAAGAATTACTCCTTCTCAGAAAAATTGAATTCTTCTCCGACTGCAACATTACGCAGACTATCAAGCTCTTCAGATATTTCCTTATTATTTTTTACAAGTTTTGATATTTCTGATCTATATGAAAAAAGTGATCTAAGTGATATAAAATATCCAACTATAACCCCAACCATTATAAAACCAATAAAAGCTAAATATCCTGGAATAGAATATCCTCTTTCATTAAGAAAATATATTGTAATATCTTCACTATTTTTGTCAAAAAGTAAAAAGATTCCAGCTAACATCGCTAATAAAAAAAGTACTTTTAATACTCTAAACATTACGCACCTGTGATTTCTTGTCCATGTAAAATTACTCCTGTAGCACTTGTAATTTCTACAGGAACAATATCTTTAATTTTACTATTATTTTTTTCAATTATCACCCATTCATTAGAATCAGTTCTCCCAGCCCAATGATTTGATGATTTTTTACTCTCTTTTTCTATTAAAACTTGTTGGTAAGTTCCAACCATTTTTTTATTTAATTCTAAAGTATGCTTTCTTTGTAAGACAAGCATCTCATCTAATCTTTCTTTTTTAACTTGTTCAGAGATTTGCTGAGTAAATTGTTCAGCTTTTGTATATGGTCTTGGGGAATACTTAAAAGTATAGGCAGAATTAAATTTCACCTTTTCCATAAGATCTAAAGTTTCTCTAAATTGTTCTTCTGTTTCTCCCGGAAAGCCAACTATAATATCAGTTGAAAGACCACAATTTGGCATTATTTCTCTTATTTTAGATGCCATATAATGAAAATGTTCACGAGTGTAAGTTCTGTTCATTTTTTTCAAGATCTCATTAGAGCCAGATTGCATTGGAAAATGAATGTAATTACAAATATTTTTTCTTGAAGCCATAACTTCCAACAATTCAATATTTATATCTTGTGGATGTGGAGAAGTATATCTTATCCTTTTGACACCATTTATATCTGAGACAGCTAGCAATAACTCAGCAAATGTATTTCCCTCAAATTTGTATGAATTAACATTCTGACCAAGTAAGGTTATTTCAGCAAATCCTTGATCAACAGCTTTCTTAACTTCATCAACAACACTCTCTATACTTCTGCTTCTTTCCCTTCCTCTTGTAAACGGAACAATGCAAAAGGAGCAAAATTTATTACAACCACGCATGATTGAAACCCAAGCGTTGAAAGTGTCTCCACGTGTTGGAAATAAATTTTCATAAACCTCATATCTGGAAAGTTTTGTATCAACTATACTTTTATTATCAATTTCATGACGATTGATTAATTCTGGAATTTTCCTGTACGAATCAGGACCTAAAATTATATCAACATATGGCTTATTTTTTAATAAGTCATCCTTCAAATTTTGAGCCATACAACCAAGAACTCCAATTATGAGGTGTGGCTTTGTAAGCTTTATTTTATGAAGATTTCCAAGCCTTGAGTGTACTTTTGTTTCAGCATTCTCTCTAATTGCACATGTATTTAAAAAAATTGCATCAGCTTCATCAAAGTTTGATGTTTTTTCGAGACCAAGCTTTGTAAGGATTCCCTCTACTAGCTCAGAATCAGCGACATTCATTTGACAGCCATATGTTTGAATGGCAAATTTTTTAATAACTGAAGTATTCATTTATTTGATGTAACCTGTGAAAAAATATTTCTTTGGATCTTCTGTCTTTTTATTTTTATGAACTTCATAATGAAGATGAAAACCTGCGGCTCTACCACTATTTCCAGACTTGCCAATTAATTGACCACGCTTAACTTTTTGGCCTTTTTTAACTTTAATTTTGTATAAATGAGCATAAACTGTTTCAAAGCCGTATCCATGATCTATTTTGACATATCTTCCCCATCCAGAATCGTATTGAGCTTTAGTAACAACTCCGTCCCCTGTTGCAACGACATCAGTATTAAGATTTACAGCAAAGTCCAACCCTGAATGCATTCTTCTTTTTTTGTCAATTGGATCGGTTCTATATCCATAACCAGATCCAATATATCCTTTAACAGGAGAAATCGATGGAATATGTGAATACATTTCTTCATTTGATTTTATTTTATTAAAGATTGTGTTATAACTGTCTTTTTGTACATTAACTGCATAAGAAAGAGAATCGACCTTATTTTTTAATTCATCTAAGAAATTTATTTCAATTTTTTCATCATTAGATTCAATTTCTATTGAGCCTCCTGTACCTTGAGCCTTTAAATCTTTACTTAAAGGAGGAAGAGTAGCATATGTTCTCAATTCACTGTCTTTGTCTTCTATTAGTTTAAGTTCATTTTCTAATTCTGTAATTTTATCCAAAAGATCTTTTGATAACTGGGAATACTTCTCATCTGTTTTTTTCAATTCATCTTTGTAATAATCAGTTGAAAATTGTAATGATAAATAATAATTAAGCGAAACAAATGAAAAAATAAAAGCAACAGATGCTAATAATACATTTTTTGCTGAAAAGTTTATCTGATGCAATTTCTGTGATGACAAAAATTGAAAGGAGAAGTATTTTTTATTCAACATTTTTTTCTACCTCAACATTTTCTTTATTAGAATTAATTTCATCTTTTATAGAATGTATTTTATCTTTAATCGACTGAATATTTTCAATTAAAGAAAGATACTTTTTGTCTCCTACGAAATTTAGTATGTTTTTATCTTTAGTTTTTGAAAAAACATAAAGCCCCAATTTTACGTATTTACTTGATAACTTTCTTTCAAGCTGCAATATATCAATTCGTAATTTACTTGCATGCGTGAATTCCTCTGCTTTTTCAGATGCTACAATACTCCAATCGGTAATATTTTTTTTTATATCATCCCAAACGTTTTTCATAGCTAAGAATTTAATAGAAGCAGAATATATAGCAAAGGTTAAAAGAAGCTCCCAATTTATTATCAAATCGGGAGCTCACTTTCGCTTATGGTAGCCAACCAAATTTTACTCGAAAATTTCTCTCCAAAAAGATGAAATACTTTTTCTTATTCCTCCAATATCTTTTACACTTACATTTGTAGATTTATCCTCGATATTGTAAAGAGGCCAAGAGAGTAATCCAAAAAGCGTTGAAAACTCTCTTTTTTCCTCAATATTTTCTTTAAAAACGATTTTTTTGAGGTTAACATAATCAACAGAAATATTTGTGAAGTGTTTTCTAAAAAGTAAATCTAGATTTTTTACCTTTGAACCTCCACCAGAAATCTTAATGCCAGATTTAAAGTCTTCTACTTCACTGCCTATTGATTTTATCTGATCTTGAATTTCATCAATTATATCCTCCAATCTCAGTTCAGCTATTTTTGAAATTTCTTTTTTATTAACTTTTTTTGGTAATTCATCATTTGGTACAATTACATCAAAAAATTCTGAATCGTCTGTAAGTTCTGATAATGCTGAAATATGTTCATGCTTAATTCTATTTGATTCGCTTAAAGATGTTTGAAGGTATGCTGCCATATCTTTTGTTACTAAACTTGATCCAATTGGTATAACTTTTGAATGAATTAAATAGTTATCTTTAAAAATTATAAGATTAGTCTTATCTGCACCAATGTCAACAAAGATAACACCTAATTCTTTCTCATCTCTTGAAAGGTTATATGTTGCAGAAGCATAGCCATCAAAAACGGGGTTAGTTTCAATACCCAAGTCCTCTTTGAAACAATAGTCTAGCTGAGATAAATTAAAATTCCTTACATGAATAACATGAGTTTTTGCATCAATTGACTTTCCAATCATTCCGATTGGATTCCTTATTAATGGTGAATCATCAATGAAATACCCTCTTTCAATATTATGTAACACATATCTATCGCTAGAAACCATTACATCTGAGCATTGATCTAAAAGTTTTTGTTTTACCTCTGAATTAATCTCAAAGTCTGCATTATCTCTAGAACGAATACGTGTTGATGAATTAATTGACTTTATACCTCTTCCTGATATTGAAACCCATGCATCCTCATCTATATTTACCTTCGAATCTTTTTCCATTTTTTCAATTAATATTTCTAAATGATTAAGTAATAGATCTTTATCAATAATGTCACCATTTTTAATACTCGTACTTTTAATCTCACTCAAAGATAAAATTTCAATTTTGTCGTCCGGTAATATCCTACCTACTGCACCTTTTATACTGTATGACCCTAAATCAAAAGCTATTTGAATTCTATTTCTCATTATAATTCTCTTACAACTACCTGTTCTTCATACCTTAAGTCAACATAACTGAAATCTGTTAGTTTATTTTCTTTCTCAATTGAAGTGGTAAAAGCACTTAAGTTATTAATTTTTTTAAAAAAATTATTTGAACCTAAAACTATCTTTGTTCTTCCATTCTTTAAAATTATCTCATATTCATTATTTTCATTAAAATAAAATTCTGATATATTTTTGTAAAGCTCTTCAAAGTTTTGCTTAGTGTAGGTTATTACTTCAATTGATTTCATAACGTTTGTTGAATTTGTTTTTTTACCCTTTGGATACAATTCAGGATTTTTTCTATAATTTGATAAAATAGGTAATGGAATATCACAATGTTCTACTGGCAAACATATTCCTTCAGAATCCAAAATAATTAGTTCATCTGTGTTTATCATTGCTATAGGAACTCTTTCAACAACGCTTATTGAAACAGATGATGGAAACTCTCTTGAAATTTTACAATCAACTATGTGATCAAAATCTTTAATATCATTTTTCAAACTAACAAGATTGATGGATAAGATATTTTGTCCTAAAAAATCAATATTTTTACCTTCAATTACATTTTTGTCAAAATAATTAACACCATTTATTTTTATCTCTTTAACATTATAAATTTTGCTAAAATCAGCCCAAATTATCGATAAATAAAAAATGATAAAAACTAGAAAAACTACAAATACATTTTCCAAAATTTTAAAAATTTTATCTTTTTTCAAGATAGTCCTCCTAATTCATTTTTATCAAAGCCTATCAACTTCACTTCTAATTCAAGTAAAACATTAAATTTTTCTTGAACTGTATTTCTTACTTTTTTAATTAGTTTTAACATGTCTTTTGAGGTAGCTTTTCCATCGTTAATTAAGAAATTAGCATGTTTAGTAGATATCTTAGCATCTCCTATAGAAAGCCCTTTTAACCCTGCTTCATCAATTAATTTTCCTGCTGAATTTCCATCTGGATTTTTAAATAAACTTCCTGCTGATCGTTTATTCAAAGGTTGGGTATTTTTTCTTCCATCTTGAGCTTTAATGAGATTTTTTTTTATTTCTGAAATATTTGATTTTTGAAGTTCAAAGTTGGCTGAGAGTAAAATTGTGTTTTTTGTAAATGAAGAATTTCTATATGAGAATTCTATATCAGAACTATCTAAGTTTTGAATTTCATTATCAATAATAACTTCAACCGACTTTAGGTATTGAGAAATCTCACCACCCCATGCTCCTGCATTCATTATTAAAGCGCCTCCAAGAGTCCCTGGAACTCCTACTAAATTTTCTAATCCAATAAGATCGTATTTAATAGATTCCTTTACAACTTTTCCAAGTCTAGCTCCACATTCTGCGTACAATTTTCCTCCATTGACTTTTACTTGATCAAGAGCGCCTTTCAAAGAAACGGTAATACCTTTTATCCCCTTATCGCTTATTAAAACATTCGAACCGGAACCTAGGATGGTTATTTTTTCATCATAATCGGATGCAATTTTCATTATATTTTTTAAATCAATTTTATTTGAAGGTATAATGAGGTCTGCATTTCCTCCAACACCATATGTAGTATGCTTTTTAAGTGACTCGTTTAACAAAATTTTTGCCGAGGTATTTTTATCGATCTGTGAAATTACTTCTGAGTTCATTTAAACTCCTCCGCAAGCTTTTTTGCAAAGCGCCAAATATTTCCTGCGCCTAATGTCAAAATAATATCTCCTTCTTTTGAAATTGGTTTTAGTGTTTTTACGATTTTATTTAAATCAACATAATGCGCATCTTTATGATTAAGTCTCATTAGAAGCTCATCAAGAATTAATTTTGAGCTCGTACTGCTATCACTTTTTTCTCTTGATGCAAAAATTTCAGTAATAAAAATTTTATCTGCATTAAATAAGGCATCTGCAAATTCTTTATAAAATCTTTTTGTTCTTGAAAAAAGATGTGGTTGAAAAATTACAGTTAAATTCCTACTCCAATTATCTTTCACTTTTTTAATTACACTATCAACTTCAACTGGATGGTGAGCATAATCGTCAACTACCATTATCTTATCATCAAGCTGAATATCAAATCTTCTTTTTACGCCTTCAAAATTTTTAATACCATTTTTAATTAAATCAATATCAATTTCCATTGTTAGGCATACAGCAATTGCTGCTAAAGCATTATAAACATTATATTTTCCTGAAGTATTCATGGCAAATTTTATTAATTGGTTTTTTATTTTTACATCAAAAGTCATTGATCCATTTTTTTGAACGATATTTTCAGCTTTTAAATCAACATCATCACTATCTATGCCGTATGTTAAAATTGGTTTATCAATATTTTTAATAATATCTCTTACGTTATTCGAGTCAAGACAAGCACATACTTTACCATAAAATGGTACATTATTTGCAAATATTGTAAAACACTCTTTTAACTCCTCAATACTTGAATAACATTCAATATGCTCAAAGTCGATATTATTTATTACAGCAATTGTAGGATTTAATTGCATGAATGTTTTATTATACTCATCTGCTTCAACAACGAAAGTGTCTCCTTTTCCAAGAAAAGAGTTTGAATCAATAGATTTTATGACACCACCAACAATTATCGTCGGATCTAGCTTTGAGTCTTTAAGAATTCCTCCAATGATTGAAGTAGTTGTTGTCTTACCATGAGTACCTGCTATAGCAACAGTAGAATTATTAAGCTTGGAAATTTCCTGTAACATTTGTGCTCTAGAATAAATCATTATATTTTTTGATTTTGCCGTTTCCAGTTCAATATTGTTCATTGGAATAGCGTCTGAAAAAACTACTAAGTCTTGATCCAAAATATTTTCAGGAGAATGTTCAATGTTAATGTTGATACCAATATCTCTAAGTCTTGATACGTTCGAATTTTCTGCGATATCAGAACCTGTGATTAAAAAATCTTTGTTGTGAAGAAGTTCAGCAATACCACTCATACCAATACCTCCAATACCAATAAAATGTATTTTCTTAACACTAAGAAGCATAATTTTCCTCAATAAACTTTGATATAATTAATAAAGAGTTTGGTCTTTCAATGCTATTGTAATTTGAAATCATTTTTTTCTCAATTTCCTCGTTAAAACAAATTTTATTTATTTTTTCTAAAATTAAACTGTGATCTAATTCTTTTTCTTCAATCAAATCTGAACATCCATTACTTTTTAAAAACTGGGCATTAAAAAATTGATGGTTTTCAGCAGAATACTTTAATGGAATTAGAATTGATGGAAGTTTGAATTTTATTAATTCAGATACCGTCATCGCTCCAGCTCTCGTTATAGCAAGATTTGATATTTCATAGACTTGAGACATGCTATTGCAATATCCTATAACATTGATATTATCTCTATTAAAGGATTCATACTTTTCATAATTTTTTTCTCCAACAATCCAAATAATATTAAAATTTTTTATTAATTCTTCAGATATTAGTTTGGCTATTGTTTTATTTATAATTAAGGATCCCTGACTCCCACCAAAAATCATTAATGTTTTCAATCCTTCGTTCAACTTTAATTGAATTTTTTTTGAATTTTTTAATAAAACAGGGTTTCCAGTAAATAAAATGTTAGATTTTTTTAAAAATTTTGATGCGTTTTCAAAACCTAAAAAAATTATTTTTGCTTTTCGTGAAAAAATTCTAGTAACAATACCTGGAAATGAATTTTGCTCATGCATTAAATACGGAATTCTTAAGAACCTTGCCACTATTAAAGGAATAAATGATGAATAGCCTCCTGTTGAAATTACCATTTGAGGCTTTTCCTTTTTAAAAAACCATAAAGTCTTTATACAGCCTACAGCAACATTCATAATCATAGTAAAGTTTCTAATAAATGATTTAAAGCTAATTCCTCTTTGAAAACCTTTAATACGTAACAATTTAAACGGAATATTTTGTTCATGAATTTTTTTTGATTCAATTCCTTTTTTTGCTCCAACATAACAAAAATCAAATTTAGAAAAAGATTCAAGCTTTTCTTTGATTGCCATTAATGGGTAATAATGTCCTCCGGTTCCTCCGCCACATAATAATATTTTTCTTTTATGCGTCAACTCTAAGTCTCCATTTTCTTACATTAATTTTTCTTTGGGCTTTGCTAATATTTAAAAGTATAGCAATCATCATTAGATTTGTTATTAAAGATGATCCACCGTAACTAATAAAAGGCAGAGGTACACCAGTAACGGGTACAATTCCAATAACAACGCCAATGTTTATTAATGCATATATAGATATACTTAATCCGAAACCTATGGAAAGTAAAATTCCAAAAGTATCATTAGATTTTTTTGATATCTGAATTGAACGATAAAAAATAATGTAATAAGCAATCATTAAAATTATGCCCGTGATAAAGCCCATTTCTTCTCCAATAATTGCAAAAATAAAATCTGTATGTGTTTCCGGAAGATATGAGTACTTTTGTATGCTTTCTCCAATTCCCATCCCTGAAATTCCACCTTGCTTAAGTCCAATTAAAGCTTGACTCGATTGATAACTGACATTTTCAGAACTAGCTGGATTTATGAAAGATAATATTCTAGCTAAAGCGTAGTTACCTTTATTTAAAATGGCAATAGTGAAGGCTCCTACTGAAATTGTTCCGATAGTTAAAAGCTGAATGAAGGATGCTCCTCCGATAAAAAGCATAGCATATACAATTGCTAAAAGAATCATTGTAGTAGAATTATCTGGTTGAATAACAATCATCAATGCAACTGGGAGTATTGCAGTTAAGGGAACCAAAATTCCTGTGAAAAAACTTTTCATTTTTTTGTAATTATTATCAATATAGCTTGCTAGAAAAATAATTACTGAAAATCTTGCTAAATCTGATGTTTGAAAGGATAGTGGTCCAATTGATAGCCATCTACAAGAATCTCCTTCACATCCTTGAACTCTTGTATAGACCAATAATAAAAAAGAGAAAAGTAATAGGAAAGGCGCTAAAATTTGCAATTTTCTATAATTAATTTTAGTTAAAACAAAAAATATAAAAAAAGCAGGTAACAACTTAAGCATTTGACTTGTGAGAAAAAATGTTCTTGATTCACCTCCAGTTATATCGAGAGATTTCACCCAACTAGCGCTAAATAACATAAAAAGTCCAAATGAGATCATCATTAAAACAGTAACCAATAAGTACTTATCTTGTTTTTGCTCTTTAATATTCATGCATAATACCTTTCTACAATATTTTTAAAGGAGTTACCTCTTTCAATATAATTATTAAATTGATCGTAGCTAGAACAACCAGGTGAAAGCAATACTATTTGTCCATTCTTAGCAGACTTTATTGAGTTTTCTACAACCTGCACAAAATCCTTCTTTATTTCGATATTTATTTTTTTACCAATGGATTCATTAATGATCTGGGCAGCATCTCCATAAGCAAAAACCTTATCAATTTTGTGAGAATGTTCACAGATTTTTGAAAAATCTTTTTCTTTAGGAGACCCCCCAAGAATTAATATTACATTTTTATCTAAAGAACTTAAAGCTGCTACGACTGAATCAATATTTGTTGATTTTGAATCATTTATGAAACTTATTCCATTAATTATTTTAAAAAATTCAAACCTATGTTCTAATCCTTTAAAATTCTTGATGGATTTAAAAATTAAATCATCCTCCAGTCCCAAATGATTACATATTGAAGCAATGGCAATAAAGTTAGATACGTTATGAAGACCTTTTAAATGCATATCGTCATAGCTTAAAGAGAAATGGCTCACTTCAGATCTAATAAAATTTTCTTCAAAATAATAAGGGCCATTTTTTTTATTTATGGAATATGGTTTTAAATTCTCTGATTCTTTTATTCTCTTTGAAAGTATAGCATTATCAAAGTTATAAAAGCAAATTTTGGAATTATTAAAAACTTTTAACTTAGTTTCTAAATAATCCTCAAAATTTTGATAACAATCTAAATGGTCATTAGAAATATTTAATAATAAAGAAATTTCACTTGAAAGTGATGAACAATCTTCTAATTGAAAGCTTGATAGCTCTAAAATTGAAAAATCATAATCAGATTCATCATAAAGCTTTTTTTCTAAAACAATTTTTGAGAAAGGAATTCCAATATTTCCTGATTTGAGAACTTGAAATTTATTTTTTAGGACCTCAAAAAGACAAGAAACAGTTGTTGTCTTTCCATTTGTGCCAGTAATACAAATATTTCTTACTTTTGAAAATTTTGATGCAAATTCTATTTCACTCATAACATCAATCTTTTTGTCTGAAATTCTCTTCATGATTGTTGAATTTTTTGGTATTCCTGGAGATTTGATTATTAAATCTACCGATTTCAAAAAATTTTCTGAATGTTCTCCATATTCAACAAAAATATTTCTTTTTTTTAATTCGTTATTATATTTATTTCTTACTTCGTTTTTTTGTTCAGAAATGTAAACGTTATAGCCAAGCTCATGGGCTAAAATTGACGCCCAATATCCACTTTCACCCAAACCAAGTATGCCTATTTTTTTGTCGAGATCCATTCTACTTTTGTTTTCTAATATAAGCTGGTACATCTATATCATTGGTTTGATCAAAATCATCAAATACCAATGTTGGACCTTCATGCTCATCTTCAACAGATTCTTCAATTAAATTTCCATTATTCTTTTGATTATATAGTGTTGTATTTCTTGAATCCATTAAATCGTTTGTATCTTTCTGATGATCTCCATATGATCGTTCTTTTTCAATAATGGTATCTTCAATTGGTCGATGATTAAAACCAGTCGCAATTACTGTAACTTTTAATTCATCATCCATATTCTCATCAACAACACAACCAAAAATAAGATGAACATCTTTACCAGCTTCATCATAGATAAGTTTTGTTGCTGCATCAACTTCCCTCATTGTCATTTTTTTATTTCCTGTAACATTTACTAAAGCAGCTTTGGCTCCTTTAATTGATTGATTATCGAGTAATGGACTGCATATTGCTTGCTGAGCTGCTAAAACAGCTCTCTCTTCACCTCTCGCAGTACCCGTACCCATCACAGCATCACCCATTCCACTCATAACAGTTTCAACATCGGCAAAGTCAATATTTACATTACCTTGCTTATTAATTAAATCAGAAATACTCTGTGCAGCTTGCAGTAAAACTGAGTCTGATTCTGAGAATCCTTCTTCCAATGTAGTATTGTAATCAATAACAGATAGTAGTTTTTCATTAGGAATAACAATTAATGTGTCACAAAAGTTCCTCATTGATGCTACACCTTTTAAGGCAGCTGACATTTTCTTAGGTCCCTCAAAATTAAATGGTAGTGTTACAATACATACAGTTAAAATACCTAAGTCTTTACAAATTTTTGCTACAACTGGAGCTGCACCTGTTCCTGTTCCTCCACCCATTCCTGCAGTTACAAAGACTAGATCTGAGCCAGCAACTATAGAGGAAACTGCTTCCTTATCATGCATAATAGCTTTTCGACCAACCTCAGGTTTTGCTCCAGCTCCCAATCCTTTTGTTAAATCTTTACCAATTTGTATTTTTGTTTCTGCGGGATTACTATCTAGATCTTGAGCATCTGTATTTATTGCAATAAACTCTACTCCATCCATACCAGATGTAATCATTCGATTAATAGCATTACCCCCAGCTCCGCCAACGCCGAGCACTTTTATTCTAGCTTTCTGTGCTGCAAATTCATCAAATTCAAATAACATATTTAACTCCCTATTCCTTTATTTCAGCTTTTAATATACTTATTGATTGTTTTAAAACTTTTTCTCCAGGCGATATGTCTTGGTAAACAATTAATCCTCTTCCCGAAATTTGTGGTCTTATCCCTATTTTTCTTAAAATTGTGTAAGTCTCTTGAACATTTTTTCCAACCATATCTGGCATAACTACATACTCTTGCTTTTTTTTAACATTTTTTTGTATTAATAACGGTTTATTTGATTTAGAAGAATCTTTTTTATTATTAGAAATATTTTTATCGATATTTATTATTCTTTTCATCACCGATCTGAACACTGGGGCTGCGGAAAGTGAACCATAATGTAGCTTTCTTGATGGATCAGCGCCGTCAATAATTATTAAGCCGAGTATTTGAGGGTTTTCTTTTGGAAAAAATCCAACAAAACTTGAATAAAATTCTTCTTCTGAATATTTACCATCTATATATTTTTTAGCTGTTCCAGTTTTGCCTGCAATATCCCATCCATCAATATTAGCCATTTTACCACTGCCACTTTCAACTGTATAATGTAACATATCTTTTAATTTTTTTGCGTCACTCTGTTCAAGGATCCTCTTTTTTGAACTTCTTTGGTTTTTTATAATAGAATTATTTGTTTTTTTTATCTCTCTTACAACAAAAGGTTTTAGCATAAATCCACCATTTGCAATAGCTGAATAAGCCATTGCCATTTGCAAAGGTGTTACTGATATTTCGTATCCCATTGGTATACTATACATTGAAGAAAGGCTCCATTTGTTAACATCTCTGAAAGTGCCTGAAGCTTCTATTTTATCATTATAGCCAGTCTTCATTCCAAATCCAAACTCTCTAGCCTGATTATATATATTTTTTTTGCCAAGAGATTCTGCGATTTTGACAGTACCAATATTACTTGAAAAAGCTAAAATTTCTTTAACATTCAACACAGTATTTGGCTCAGTATCTTCGATTTCTTTAATATTGTGAAAATTATAAGGTCCCTCAACGTTATATTCATCGGTTAAATTGATACCATTTTCTAGGGCTGCAGCCATAGTAACAATTTTAAAGGTTGATCCAGGCTCATATAAATCAGTTACAAGCTTATTTTTTTGATATTCAACTTCAAAATCATTTGGAGAATTTGGATTATAATCAGGAATACTGACCATCGATAATATCTCTCCAGTTTGAGGGTTTAGAATTAAACCCATTGCGCTTTTTGCACTTGTAACCTCAATGCTATTAATCAGTTCCTCTCTTAAGACCGCTTGGTATTCTTTATTGATAGTTAAAGATATATCAGCACCATTTTCGGCTTGATTCATTTTTAAAGTTGGGTCCAAGATTTTTTGTCCTAACCCATTTCTTTTATATAACCTAGATCCATCTTTTGGCTTTAGGTACTTTTCATATTCTAATTCTAAACCAGAAATACCACTATCATCAACGTTTGTAAAACCAATTAATTGAGATACTAGATTTTCTTCTGGATAATATCTTTTAAAACTTTTTTTAATAATTAGTGAGTTTTGATATTTTTTTTGTAAGCTTTCGCAATTTTTAAGTGTCTTTTTTTCAAGCTCTAAATAATTTTTATTTGAATCGTAAATTTGAAAATAAAAATCTTTTTTTCTTTCTGTACAGTCTGATAAATCACTTACAAATTCATCCAGATTACTAATTTTTTTTGGATGAACACCGATTCTATAAAAAGTAAGGTTTTGTGTTAAGCTATTTCCATTAGTATCTAAAAAGTTCCCCCTTTCTCCTTTAATTGCTTCAAGCTTTATTCCTTGCGGTTGTTCAATTTTATTTATCACTTGAATGTTAAAAAGAGTTACCCCAAATAATACCCAAGCTGACATAACGAATATATGTACAAGAATAATTCTACTTTTAAACTTTAAATAATTCTTAGTCATTTATTTTTACAATTATTGTTTCAGGTTTGCTTGAAACTAAACCGATTTTTTTTGCTTTTTTTGAAATGACGTCAGCTCGTTTTAATCTCTCAACCTTACTAGATTTTATTTTTAAATCTTCGTTGAGCTTTGCAAGAGTCTTTTTATTAAACTCAATACTTGCTTGTGTTTTATCAACTTCAATAAATGATGCTAAATAAACTGCAACTGTAGCCATAACTACTAAAAACATTGTTATCCATTTAATATTTTCAATTTTTTGTTTTTGTGCTTTATTTAATCTTTTTTTCTTAGGCATTTTTTTCTCCAATTCTCATTTTTGCACTTCTAGATCTTTTATTTTCAGAAACTTCAATATCCGTCGGAATCATTGGTTTTTTGACAATAAGTTTTAATTCATTTTTTAACTTTAAGTTTTTAAAAGAATGTTTAACTATTCTATCTTCAATTGAATGATAACTTATAATTACTATCCTTCCTCCAGGCTTTAAATAATCAATAAATACATTTAAAAAATCTTTTAAATGTTCTATTTCATCATTTGTCTCAATTCTCAGTGCTTGAAAAATTCTTGAATACGTTTTAAGTCTAAATCTAGTTGGTGTTACACGATCAATTTTTCTGGTGATGTTTTTTACATTAATTTCCTTATCACTTTCTTTAATAAGCTTTGCAATTTTTAATGCATTCCTTTCCTCACCAAATTCTCTAAAAATATTTTTTAGCTGCTCAACAGAATATTTCTCAATTAAATCTCTCGCTTTAAGACCATCATCAGATTTATCAAATCTCATATCTAATTCAGATTCAAATTTATGGGAAAATCCTCTCCCATTATTTTCAAGCTGATAGGATGAGAGACCTAAATCCAGTAATATCCCATCTACCTTCTTTATGCCTTCGTTTTCTAGAATAAAATGAAAATTTTTATAGTTGTCATGGTAAAATTGAAAATTTTTAAAAGATGAAAGCCGATTTTTGGCAATCATAATAGACTCATAATCTCTATCAATACCTATTAAAAATCCTGATTTAATATTCTTTAGAATCTCTTTAGAATGACCGCCTAAGCCAAGAGTTCCATCAATGTAAATACCATTTTTTTTAATTTTTAAGTTTTCTAGAGATTCCATCAACATAACAGGATTATGGATACTGTTTATTGATGGACTATCGGTCATCAGATATTTACTCTTTCTGACAATTGTTCATAAGATGGATCATCTATTTGATCTTTTTCATCTGATTTTCTTAAAATTTTAGGATTCCATATTTCAATTTTATTTAAAACACCTATAATAGTTACATCTTTTGATATTTTTGTGTAGTCAATTAATGAATTTGGTAAAACAAATCTACCCTGGGAGTCATACTTTAAAATATTTGCGTGTCTTAAATGATTTCTTAAAAAAATTCTATTTTTTTTTGACATTGAAGAAAGATTATTTAATTCTTTTTGAATTTTTTTCCATTCATTCATTGGATAAATCCAAGCACACTCGTCAATTCCTCTAGTTATTACAAAGGTTTTATTGTCATTTTTTAGAAATTGCTTTCTTAGAGATGAAGGAATATTGATTCTATTTTTTGAATCAATACTAAATGAAAATTCTCCTGTAAATGTATATTGGCTACTCATAATTAAGGGATTTTAACCCACTATTAACCACTTACATTACAAAATACTTTGAGTTTATGTCAATAAAATTGTATAAAAAAATGAAGAAAAGTTTAAAAAATTACTTTTTTGGGATATATTTTTTAATAACTAGAGAATTTGGTTCACTTACAAGATCTATGGTTATTGGAAAATCATTAGGTATTTTTTCAGAAAAATCTTCAAAATAGTCGTCAGAAAAGAATATTAATTCGAAGTCTAAAGTGTTAGCAATGATTAAAGATTTGGTACTTCCATCATATGAAACCGTAAAAGTGTTATTTTGAATATTCATATTTTCCTCAAAAATGAAGAACTCTCTTCCAGAAAAATTATCAAAATAATGTACATAATTTTCTTTATTAGATTTAAATCTTATTGTTACAGGAAAGTTTGATGATTTTAACATTAAAATTTCTTCACTTCTAACTGAATAAAACTCAATTAAATCAGACTTTGTTATTCTTAACTCATTCTCTAAATCTTTTTGTGACACTTCATTAGTTGAATTCAATGAAAAACTTATAATTATAACAAATAAAAAAAATCCCAACCCTGTAATAACGCTAGAATTAAATATTTTTTCGGTATCAAAAGCTTTCATTATTGAAATTTTTTCAGATTTTTCATTATCAGGTATAAATTTTAATTTTTTTGACGTTCCTCCTTGATTTAAAAAAGTATCTAGCTCATGAAGGGCTTCATTAATGTCTACTCCAATTTCGTTGATATAAGCTTTGAAGAATAGTTTAACATAAACAGATGGTAATTCAGCAAATTTACCTTTTTCAATTGATTGCAAGTACTTAAGATCTATTTTGGTTCTTTTGGAAATATCTTTTAAATCTATATTATTTTCTATTCGAAATTTTTTATATCGGGAGTAAAATATCATATTTTATCTATTACTATCTTAATTTTGCTTTTTAAAAATTTTTGTTCTGGGAAACCTACAATATTATTATAACATCCGTCAATATTTTTAATTAGGAAACCATTTGCATTTTCAATGTTATAAGAACCAGCTTTATCCATCACATTATTTTTTTCTATATACTCTTTAATTTGTTGATCAGATATCTTGTCAAAATAAACTTTTGATGAATCAACAATTGTTATTTGATCATTTTTAAATGTTAAAGTCAATGCACTTATTACATAATGAGCATTATTAGAAAAATTTTTTAGTGTATTGAAAGCATCTTGTTCCGATAACGGTTTACCAATTATTTTATTTTTAAAACTAACAATAGTATCTCCAGAAATTATATGCCTATTGGGATACTTCTCCTCTACGCATAAACCCTTTTTTTTAGAAATATCTACCACGTAATCTTTGGGATTGAGTGAATTTATATTTTTTTCATTTATCTCAGGTTCAACTACTTGAAAATTGTACCCTAATTTATTTAAAATTCTCTTTCGTCTTGGTGAACTAGATGCTAATATTATACACATAAAATTGGATATTTTTGGTTAAATTTAATCATAAATGATATAATATGAATGAAACTCATCTAGCAAAAAAGATTTATAGCAATTATACTTCAAAACTTGGGGAAGCTAGAAAGTTTTTTGGCCGTCCATTAACTTATACAGAAAAAATTTTATTTTCGCATTTATCAGAAGATTTACAAGGAATTCCAGAAAGAACAAAATCATTTTGTTATTTAAAACCTGATAGAGTAGCTATGCAAGATGCTACAGCCCAAATGGCTCTTCTTCAATTTATGAACTCAGGAATGAAGACTACAGCTGTTCCATCAACTGTACATTGTGATCATCTAATCACAGCAATAACTGGAGCTGATGATGATCTTAGTAATGCCCTTATTACAAACAAGGAAGTTTATGATTTTTTAAAATCTGTATGTAAAAAATTTGGAGTAGGATTTTGGAAGCCTGGTGCTGGTATAATCCATCAAACAATTCTTGAAAATTATGCAATTCCTGGTTCTATGATGATTGGTACTGATTCACATACACCTAACGCCGGTGGGCTTGGAATGATAGCTATCGGAGTAGGCGGTGCAGATGCAGTAGATGTGATGACAGATTCTCCATGGGAAGTTAATTGGCCTGGGATTATTGGTGTAAAATTAACAGGAGAACTTAATAATTGGTCATCCCCAAAAGATATTATTTTAAAACTAGCAGGTATATTAACTGTTAAGGGGGGTACAGGTAAAATAATTGAATATTTTGGAGAAGGAACAAAAAATATAAGCTGTACAGGAAAAGCTACTATTACAAATATGGGAGCAGAAGTTGGTGCAACAACATCCATTTTTCCTTATGATAGAAAAATGTTTGAATATTTAGTTGCAACAAATAGAAAAGATATCGCTGAATTAGCCAATAAAATCAAAGATGAGCTTCAAGCAGATCATGAAATTGAAATAAATCCTAAAAACTTTTATGATGAAGTAATCGAAATAAATTTATCGGAGCTTGAACCTCACATAGTTGGTCCATATAGTCCAGACCTTTCAAGGAAAATATCTGATATTCCAAATGCGGTTATTGAAAATGATTATGATGATAACCTTAAAGTTGGCTTAATTGGGAGTTGTACTAACTCTTCCTATGAAGACATTGAAAAAGCTGCACACGTTGCAAAGCAAGCATTAGATGTTGGTCTTAAAGCCAGATCAGAGTTTTATATTTCACCTGGATCAAATCAAATTAAGGCTACAATGGAAAGAGATGGCTACACGAAAATTTTTGAAGAATTAGGCGGCAAAGTTTTAGCAAATGCTTGTGGTCCATGTATTGGCCAATGGAAAAGGTCAGATGTGGATAATGGAGAAAAAAATACAATTATTACCTCTTTCAATAGAAACTTTGCTAAAAGAAACGACGGTAATGCTGCAACTGAATCTTTTGTAGCTAGTCCTGAAATAGTAACTGCCTTAGCTATAGCTGGAAAACTAAGCTTTAACCCCACTTCGGATAAAATTAAACTAAATGATGGTAGTAGTTTCACTTTTGGTGCGCCGATTGGTTCTGAACTTCCTGAACAAGGATTTGCAGATCATGGTATAGATGATTTTTTGAAATCCGATTTAAGCCCAGAAACTGAAATAATAGTAAAACCAGATAGTGATAGATTACAATTACTTGCACCTTTCGAAAAATGGGATAAAAAAGAATACAAAGATTTAAAAATTTTATTAAAAGCGGAAGGCAAATGCACAACAGATCATGTATCTCCTGCTGGACCATGGCTTAAGTATCGAGGCCATCTTGAAAATATTTCTCAAAATATGTATTCTGGAGCCTTAAATGCTTTTACAAAAACAAATGGTGAAGCCAGAAATATTATTACCGGTGAAATTGATAACATCTACAATGTTGCAAAGTATTATAAGGACAACAAAATTGATTGGATCGCTATCGCTGATGAGAACTACGGTGAAGGCTCAAGTAGAGAGCATGCGGCAATGGAACCACGTTTTATGGGATGTAAAATTGTATTGGCAAAAAGTTTTGCTAGAATAGCTCAAACAAATTTAAAGAAACAAGGAATTATTCCATTGATATTTGAAAATAAATCAGATTATGATTTAATTGATTCAGATGATTTAATTACAACAAAAAATCTAAACAATTTTGATAGTAAAACGAATATTGAACTCATATTAAAGAAGCCTGATGGAACAACACGAACTATTAAAACAATACATACTTTTTCAAAAAATCAAATAAGTTGGTTTAAAGCAGGATCTGCATTGAACGTTATAGCTGGTAAAAAGTGACAATAGAAAAAATTAACGAAAAATGGGATTTTGTCATTGGTCTTGAAATCCATGTTCAATTAGATACAAACTCAAAAATGTTCAGTGATTGCAATTATATTTATGATGTCGAACCAAATACTCTAACTTGTCCAACATCTCTTGGATTACCAGGGGCACTTCCAACAGTAAATCTGAAAGCTATTGAGTTTGCATGTAAGTTTGGTAAAGCAGTAAATGGAAACATTAATAGTAGCTTTAATTTTGCAAGGAAACATTATTTCTACCCAGATTTACCCAAAGGATACCAAATATCACAATTTGATAAACCTATAGTTGAAGGTGGTCATATTCCAATTTGGTGGAATGAAAAAAACTACGACATTGCATTAACCAGAGCTCATCTTGAAGAAGATGCTGGTAAATCTTCACATAATTCGAAAAATAAGAATAGTTTAATTGATTTTAATCGCAGTGGAGCACCTTTAATAGAAATTGTAACGGAGCCAGTAATGACACATCCGGAACAGGCTAAGAAGTTTGTTCAAAGAGTTAAGCAGTTAGTTAATTATATTGGTATATCACTGGCAGAAATGGAAAAAGGCAAACTTAGATGTGATGCAAATATTTCACTAAGACGAAAAAATTCAAAAAAATTTGGTACTAAAACAGAAATTAAAAATATTAATTCCTTTAAAAATGTACAAAAAGCTATTGAATCTGAAATAATTAGACAAAGTCAAAAGCTTGAAAATAATGAAATCATAGAGCAGGCTACATTAACATGGAATAATGAAAAAAATTTAGCTGAGATTATGCGAATTAAAGAAAATGCGGATGACTATAGATATTTTCCGGATCCTGACCTTCCTCCAATAGATTTAGACAAAAAATTTTTAGAAAAAATTGAAAATTCTTTTGAGGTTTTACCGTTTGAATATGAAAAAAAATGGACAGAAAGTTATAACTTATCATTAAATGATTCGATAGCATTAGCATCCTCAAGAGAAATTGCAGAATATTTTGAAGAACTCATTTCAAAAAATATTCATCCAAATACGGCATGTTCTTGGATTTTAAATGAATTATTCAGGTTATTTAATGAAAATGAAATTAATTTTAGCTCTGAAAAAGTATCAACCGAAGACCTCAAAAGGTTAATTATTGATATCGAAGCAGAAATCATTACACAGTCTTCTGGTAAAGAAATTTTGAGAAAAATTTTCGAAAGAAATATTTCTTATGATGAAATTTTAAGAAATGATGACTACAGTACAAAAGATTTGGATGCAGATTCAATAGTAAAGAAAACTCTCTCTTCATTCCCAGAAGAAATAAAAAGGTTCAAAAGTGGCGAAAAGAAATTATTGGGTTTTTTTATTGGTCAAGTAAATAAAAAGACAAAGGGTAAGTTAAATCATAAAATTATAGCGAAATCAATATCTGACTTTTTGAAAGACTAAAACTTTCTTCCTTGGGACATCAGCTCCCTTACAACAGTATCAATGCCTTTTTTATCGATAATTTTTAGACCTTTAGCAGACACCTTAAGTGTAATAGATTTATTTAAGCTCTCAACCCAAAAAGTTTTTTTCTGAAGATTAATATTAAACCTTCTCCTAGTTTTATTATGCGCATGACTAACATTGTTACCATACATTACTTTTTTTCCTGTTACTTCACAAACTCTTGACATATTTTAACCTTTTATGTTTAAGTTTTATTAAACTGGGGAAATTTAAACTAATAATCGTACCGAACAAACAAAAACAGTATGTTTGAATTAAATAAAAAAATTGAAATAGGAAACTTGAAATTAGACTTTCCCTTCTTTTTGGCTCCAATGGCAGGAGTTACTGACTACGCTTATCGTGTCATAGCAAAAGAATTTGGTGCAGGGGTAGTGTATTCTGAGTTTGTATCAGCTCATGGCATAATTAGAAAAAATGAGAAAACTCTAAAGATGATAGAATTTTCAAATTTTGAGAGGCCAATTGGAATACAAATTTTTGGCGATACACCTGAGGTAATGGAAAATGCTGCAAAATTTGTAAAAGAAGAATTTAATCCAGATTTAATAGATATAAATTATGGATGTCCAGTACCCAAAGTCACAAAAAAAGGGGCTGGATCTGCTGCTTTGAAAGATCTTTGTTTAATGGAGGAGATTACAGAAGCAGTTGTAAATGCTGTAAATATTCCAGTAACTGTTAAAATGAGAGCGGGATGGAACTCTGAAAGTATTGTTAGCACTGATGCAGGAATGAAATTAGAAAAAATTGGCATAAAGGCGATAACTTTGCATCCCAGAACTACTGTCCAAATGTATAAAGGCTCTGCCAATTGGGATCTAATTAAAGAATTAAAAGAAAATGTCTCAATTCCAGTTATCGGAAATGGTGATGTGAAAACTATTGATGATATAAAAAGAATGTTTTCGCATACCAAATGTGATGGAATAATGATAGGAAGAGCTGCTCTTGGAAATCCATGGTTTTTTACGCAGATAAAGAAATTTTTAAACGAAGAAGATTTTAATGAAATTTCTTTAGAAGAAAGATTAGAAGTCTGTAAAAAACATTTTGAACTGTTAGTTCAAACTCATGGAAAAGAAATCGGCTCCAATAATATGAAAAAGCACTTTGGATGGTATTTTAAAAACTTTAAAGGTGCATCAAG
Source organism: uncultured Fidelibacterota bacterium (assembly GCA_902629855.1). GTDB lineage: Bacteria > Fidelibacterota > Marinisomatia > Marinisomatales > Marinisomataceae > Marinisoma. Next base: position 68,910 of record CACOSI010000002.1, on the reverse strand, counting down.
TTTTAGAAAAAAAGTTGTGATGGCAAAGAATTATTCTGAAATGAAAGATATTTTGTATAATATTAGGCACTAAAAATAAAGGAAAAATTATGGACAAAAATTTTAAAGCAATTAATGAACCAATAATCGATTTTGAACCAGGTTCAAGTCACAGAGCTCTTCTTAAAGAAGAAATTTTAAGACAATCAGAAAGAGTTAAAGATATTCCTATCATAATTCACGGTAAAGAAGTACGTACGGGAAATACTATGCCCTGTACAAAACCACATGACCATCAGCATGTTTTAGGTCACTATCATCAAGCTGGTGAAAAAGAAATTCAAATGGCTATTGATTCCTCATTAGAAGCTTGGAAGACATGGTCAAATACATCATTAGATGAAAGAGCAAAAATTTTCAAAAAAGTTGCTGACTTAGTCGCAGGAAAATATCGTTATAAAATTAATGCAGCAGCAATGCTTGATATTGGAAAAAGTGTTTTTCAAGCAGAAGTTGATGCTTCTTGTGAGTTAGTTGATTTTTTAAACTTTAATATTGAATTCTCATACCAAATGCAGAATTCTTTCACTCCTATCTCGCCGGATGGAATGAAAAATGAACTGGAGTTTAGACCTTTGGAAGGTTTTGTATTTGCAATCGCACCATTCAATTTTTTTAGTATTGGTGGAAATTTAGCAATATCTCCAGCAATCGTAGGCAATACAGTTCTTTGGAAACCTGCTCCTAGTGCAGTTTATTCTTCCTACATAATTATGGAACTTTACAGAGAGGCAGGTCTTCCTGATGGTGTTATAAATTTCATTCCTGGGGATGGTCCTAAAATAGGTAATCAGGTATTAAAACATAGAGATTTAGCAGGTGTACACTTTACTGGATCAACAAAAACTTTTAAGCATTTGTGGAAAAAAGTTTCAAATAATCTGGATTTATATAAAAGTTATCCAAAAATAGTTGGAGAAACTGGTGGTAAAGACTTTTGTATTGCACATGAATCAGCTGATATTCAAGGACTTGTTACTGCCATGGTAAGAGGTGCTTTTGAATATCAGGGACAGAAATGCTCTGCGATGTCAAGGGCATATTTACCTAAATCAGAATGGTCAGAAATTGAAGAAAAACTTCTCAAAGAGATATCATCAATTGATGTTGGTCCTCCAGAAGACTTCAAAAACTTTGTTAATGCAGTAATTGATGAGGCAGCGTTCGATAGAATAGCTTCTTATCTAGATTATGCAAAAGATAGTAATGATTGCAATATTATTTGCGGTGGTAATTATGATAAATCTAAAGGATATTTTGTTGAACCAACTGTAATTGTAACAACTGACCCTCATTTTAAGACTCTAGAAGAAGAAATTTTTGGGCCTGTTCTTACAATTTTTGTTTACGATAACGAAAACTTTGATGAAACCTTAAAACTAATTGACTCAACTTCTCCTTATGCATTAACAGGATGTGTATTTTCAGAGGACAGAAATATTGTTGATAAAGTAAGGTCTAAATTAAGATTTTCTGCTGGAAATTTTTATATTAATGATAAACCTACCGGCGCTGTTGTTGGGCAGCAACCTTTTGGGGGAAGTAGAGCTTCTGGAACAAATGATAAAGGCGGTTCTATGTTAAATCTTCTCAGATGGACTTCGCCTAGAACTATCAAAGAAACTTTTGAACCTCCGCAAAATTACAAATATCCCTACATGGATGATGAATAAATGAAAATTCATGAATTTCAAGCAAAAGTAATTTTAGAAAATCACGGTGTACCCATACAAAGAGGTTATTCTTTAACAGATGAGAATGAGATAGAAAAAACAATTAAAAAGGTGCAAAATGATTTTAACACTGAAGCCGTAGTTGTAAAAGCTCAAATACATGCTGGAGGAAGAGGTAAAGGTGGAGGTGTTAAGTTTTGTAATACTTATGAAAAAGCACTCGAATCAGCTAAAAATATCTTAGGAATGAATTTAATAACCCATCAAACTGGCGAAGAAGGAAAAATTGTCAATCAATTATTAATTACAGAAGCGCTAAATATTAAAAAAGAATTTTATTTCGCTTTAATGTTTGATAGATCTAAAAATGCTGATGTATTTATTGTTTCAACGGAAGGCGGTGTTGATATTGAAGAGGTAGCAGAAAAAACACCGGATAAAATAGTAAAAGCTTGGGTAAAAGAAGATATGTATCCCCTTTCAAAGGCCATAGACACTATTGTTGATTCTTTAGGTTTATCATCTTTTGATGAAGCTAAAGAGATTTTTAGAAAAATATTTGAATGTTACACAGAATCAGATTGTAACCTTCTCGAAATAAATCCATTGGTACTCACTGAGGACGATAAGATTATTGCACTTGATGCAAAAGTTGATATTGATTCCAATGCACTTTTTAGACAGGATTTAATATCAACTTTTCATGATAAATCAGAAGAAGATCCTCTCGAATTAAAAGCTTCTGAGTATGGATTGAATTATATAAAACTTGATGGCAATGTCGGATGTATGGTAAACGGTGCGGGACTAGCAATGGCAACCATGGATATTATAAAACATTACGGTGGTGAACCTGCAAATTTTTTAGATGTTGGTGGCGCAGCAAATGTTGAAACAATCAAAAATGGATTTAAAATTATTCTTTCAGATCCAAATGTTAAATCAATATTAATAAATATTTTTGGTGGAATTGTTAGATGTGATAGAGTTGCTAATGGCGTAATTCAAGCAGTAAAAGAATTAAATTTAAATGTTGGAGTTGTAGTACGACTTCAAGGAACAAATGCATTACAAGCAAAAAAAATACTTGATGAATCAGATATAGATTTGATAAGTGCTGAAACAATTGATGAAGCTGCAAAAAAAGCTGTTGGAATGGTGATATAGTATGTCGATTCTGTTAAACAAAAATACTAATATTTGTGTACAAGGAATTACTGGTTCCGAAGGCTTATTTCATACTGAGCAAATGATTGATTATGGTTCAAAAGTTGTATGTGGTGTAACTCCTGGAAAAGGAGGGCAAAAAGCGACAAAAGAAAGTTTGCCTGTTTTCAATTCTATGATGGAAGCACAAAAGGAGTTTAAAATAGATGCAAGTGTGATTTTTGTTCCACCACGTTTTGCAGCTAATGCTATTTTAGAAGCAATTGAGAGTAATATTGAACTTATAGTATGTATTTCAGAAGGAATACCTGTAAGAGATATGAAAAAAGTTAAAAATGCTTTAGATAATTCATCAAGCATACTTATAGGTCCAAATTGTCCTGGATTAATTACTGCTGAAGAATCAAAAATCGGAATAACTCCTGGTTTTATTTGTAAAAAAGGTTCTATTGGTATTCTTTCGAGATCAGGTACATTGACTTACGAAGCTATAGACCAAATTGTAAATATTGGATTAGGAATGACAACTGCAGTTGGAATAGGTGGCGATCCTATCGTTGGATCGAGCATGATTGATATTTTAAAACATTTTAAAGACGACGATGAGACTGAAGGTGTTGTTCTTATTGGTGAAATAGGTGGTAACATGGAAAATGATGCAGCTAGATGGATCAAAAATAATTTTAATAAACCTGTTGTTTCATTCATCGCTGGTCAAACTGCTCCTAAAGGTAAAAGAATGGGCCATGCTGGTGCTATTATTTCAGAAGGTTCTGAAACCGCTGAAGCTAAAATAGAAATTTTAAAAGAATGTGGAATTTCAGTTGCAAAAACTGTATCTGAAATTGGAAAAACAATGATAAAACTAGTTGAGGAAAAATGAAAAATACTTTAGCAATAATTAAACCTGATGCAATGAAGAAAGGTTATAAAGATGATATAAGAAATGAAATCAAAAAAAATGGTTTCATAATTGTTGAAGAAAAAACTCTTCATATGACAAATACTCATGCAGAAGGTTTTTACGCAATTCACAAAGATAAACCTTTTTTTGGCGAGTTAATTGAATTTATGACTTCACATGAATCGCATATTATGAAACTTGAAAAAGAAAATGCTGTAATTGAATGGAGAAACCTTATGGGTGCAACGGATTCAAAAAAAGCTGAACCAGGTACAATCAGAGCCACATATGGAACAGACATTTCAATGAATGCAACTCATGGATCTGATAGCGATGAAAACGCTCAAATTGAAATAAAATATTTTTTTCATGATTAAAATTGTACTAATCTTATTTTTATCAGCCGTCCTCTTCTCACAAGAAAATGGAAATGAATGGCTAAATCATACAATTGTTGACAAAAAAATTGAAATATCTAAAGCAAAAAAAGATAACTTAGAATCTTATTATACTATTCAAGTTGCTGCAAAGAAAACTTTTAAAGAAGCAATGAATGTTGTTGAAAAATTGAACAGTATAAATTTTGATGCTTTCATACAAAAAAATGATGAAAATGTGGATTTGAAATATAGAGTTAGGTATGGAAACTTTAATATTAGAAATGAAGCAGATTCAGTCGCAAAAATAATTGATGATAAGTTAAAATATAACTCTTGGATAGACAGGATTGATTTATAAAAATTATTTAAAACTATAATTTATTTCATTATATTGCCGATTAGTTAGGAATAAAAAATGTTACCGAAAAAAAGACAGTCAAAAGCTAGATCAAAAAAAAGAAGGACGCACTACAAGACTTCAGCTGTAAATACAGTTAAATGTAAGAATACTGGTGTGGAACACCTCCCTCATCATGCATACTACCATGATGGAATCCTTTATTACAAAGGAAAACCAGTAGATCAGTCCTAATGGCCGCTAATTATATTTTCTCAGGTCAAGGATCACACAGACCTGGAATGAGTTTTAACCTTTATAATTGCCATGCCTTAGCAAAAAAAAGGATAGAATTATCAAATGATTTTCTGAATTTTAAGCTTTCTGAAATTATGTTTTCTGAAAATGAAGAAATTTTAAGAAAAACCAAATACGCTCAACTAGCAATTTATATTCATTCAACCATAATATATGACCTTATTAAAGATAAATATTCACCAATAGCCTTTGCTGGACATAGCTTAGGCGAATTCTCAGCTTTATATGCCTCAGGATGCTATGATTTTTTAACAGGATTAAAGATTGTAAATATTAGAGCTTCGGCAATGGATTTGTGTGAGAAAGAAAATCCTGGAAAAATGTGTGCAGTTTTAGGAATTAACCAAAATCTTTTAAAGGAATTTTGTGATAAATTTAATTGTCAAATAGCAAATGTTAATTCAGATAATCAAATAGTTGTTTCAGGACAGGAAAAAAATATTGAAAAATTAACAGTTTATCTTAAAAATAATCGTATTAAAGTTATTCCTCTAAAAGTAAGTGGTGCATTTCATTCAAAGCTTATGTCTGATGCTAAGGTAAAGTTAGAAGAAGTTATTTTAAGTTCTAAATTTAATGATTCTAAGTATCCAATTTTTACAAATTTTGATGCAAAATCAAAAACTTCTGCTAATGAAATTAAAGAATCACTAATAGAGCAAATTGATAATACAGTTTTATGGAATGATAGTATTAAATCGATGATTAATTTAAATAATAAATTTATCGAAATTGGCCCTCAAATAGTTTTGAGCAATATTTTGAAAAAAATTGATGATTCATTAGTAATTAAAAACTATACTTGTTACGATAATATTAAAAATGATTAAAGTTGATAGAAAAACAGCTATTGTAACAGGTGGTTCAAGAGGAATTGGTAAAGAAATTTCAATTTTGCTGTCAAAAAACAATATTGACGTCATTGCTATTGCAACAAGTGAAGAATCTTTGAAATCAATTGAAGGTTTGGAAAATATACATCCTTTTTGTTGTGATATTTCAAATGAAGAATCTGTAGAAAATTTGTGTAGTTTTGTCGAAAAAAAGTTTGGATATGTTGATATTTTAATAAATAATGCCGGAATACATATGGATAATATTCTTTTAAGAATGAAAAGCTCTGAGTGGCATAAAGTTATTGATGTTAACCTGAATGGACCTTTTTATTTAACAAGACTAATTCTAAAAAACATGATCAAAAATAAAAAAGGTTCAATAGTAAATATTTCGTCAATATCAGGCACAGATGGTAATAAAGGTCAAGGAAACTATGCTGCCTCAAAGGGTGGTATTTTGGCTTTTACTAAGTCTTTAGCAAAAGAGGTTGCTAGAAGAAATATAACTGTAAATTGTATTGCACCAGGATTAATTGAGACTGATATGATATCCCATCTTTCCGATACTGTAAGGCAGGGGTATTTAGATAAAATTCCTTTAAAAAAACTGGGAAAACCAACCGATATTGCTAATATGATTTTGTTTTTATGTTCCGATGAAGCCAGTTATATTACGGGACAAACATTTTATATTGATGGTGGTATGTCATTAAATTGATAAGGAGATATATATGTCATTAAACGAAAAAGTAACAAATATTATAGTAGATAAGCTCAGTGTTGACGAATCAAGAGTAGTACCTGAAGCAAGTTTTCTTGATGATTTAGGTGCTGATTCATTAGATACAGTTGAACTTATAATGGAATTTGAGGAAGAGTTTGATCTAGAAATTCCAGACGAAGATGCAGAAAAAATTACTACAGTAGGTGCTGCATTTGAATACGTAAATAATCACGCCAAATAACCTTGAAAAAAAGAGTTGTTATCACTGGAGAAGGTTCTATTTCTCCACTTGGACTAGACTCCAAATCCTTATGGGATAATATAATTAATGGTAATTCTGGTGTAAGGAAAATTGAAAGTTTTAATACTGAAAATTTTTCTGTAAAAATTGCTGGTGAGATTACAAATTTTAATCCAGAAGACCACTTTTTATCCAAAGAAATTAAAAAATTAGATAGATTTACAATGTTATCTTTGGTCGCTTCCGATCAAGCAATTTCCTCATCAGGATATGATAAAAAAGATGTTGGAGTTATTGTTGGAACTGGAGTTGGCGGGATGCATACTTTAGAAGAAGAGCAAAAAAAGTTTTTAAGTAGAGGCCAAAGAGGAGTTTCCCCTTTTTATGTACCTAAAATGATACCAAATATTGCTGGTGGTCAAATTGCTATAAAAAACGGTTTTGTTGGTGCTAACTTTTCAATGTCGACAGCCTGTTCTTCTGCTACAGATGCAATTGGAATGGGATATAGATTTATTTCTTCAGGCTACTCAAAAGCAATGTTATGTGGAGGATCTGAAGGCAGTATTACTCCTATGACCTTATCTGGATTTGCAAATATGAAAGCATTGTCAAAGAATAATGATAATCCTCAAGGTGCATCAAGACCATTCGATAAAAAAAGAGATGGATTTATTTTATCGGAGGGAGCAGGATTTATCTTTCTTGAGGAAATGAAACATGCACTTGACAGAGGTGCAAATATTTTAGGAGAAATATCAGGATATGGAATTACAAATGATGCATTTCATATTACACAACCCCATAGCGAAGCAGTTGGAGCTATTTCAGCCATTAAAATGGCCTTAGATGATTCAGATTTAGATGTAAATGACATCGACTATATCAATGCACATGGCACATCTACCTTCTTTAATGATATGCTTGAAACAAAAGCTATAAAAAAGTGCTTTGGAAATAAGGCTTATGATATTTCAATAAGCTCTACTAAGTCAATGACAGGACATCTGCTTGGAGCAGCCGGAGCAATTGAGGCAATAATATGCCTAAATTCTATAAAAGATGGATTAATACCTCCTACTATCAATCTTAAAAATAAAGATGAGGATTGTGATTTAAATTATACGCCTAACAAAGCCGTTGAAAAAAATGTAAATATTTCTATGAGTAATTCCTTTGGTTTTGGTGGTCATAATTCAGTGATAATTATCAAGAAATTTTCTTCTTAAGAATATCTATAGATTTTACTGAGTTTATATCAACATTGTTTAACTTACCACACCAATAACTAAGCCAATCAATGTAATTAATAAGGTAAAATAACGAAGTTAAATTTTTGTCTATGTTTTCAGGTGTAGTAATATGATAAGATAGAGCAACTTTGTTTAATAGAATTTCATTGGTAATTTTCATTCTGTCTAAATTTTTAGGCCATCCAATATGAATCCATAATAATGAAAAATCGCTTTTGCTTATTTTTTTATTTTCCCATCCAACTATTTCATTATGGTTCATTTCAGGAATTGTAACATTATAAGATAGCATTTTGCTATTTTCATTTAGTTGTGATTTTAAACGATAGCCTAATGATGATAAATCTTCCTCTGAAATTATTATAGGTAAAGTATTATGGATTTTTTTGGCGAGTTTATTTACATCTGAATTTTCTCTTGAACAAGACTTCGAAAACTTTTCGAGGTATTCAAAATTTACATCATCGATTACATTTTTATCAAAAAGCGTAATTAAAAAAGCTAAAGAAAACCCTAAGGAGGATCTTGGCGGAAATCCAGTTGGTAATAATTGATATTTTATACCATCTTTTTTTGCTTTTTTAAGTAACTCTCCTCCTGTGGTAAGTACAATGACATGCTCAGTTAATCTTGCAGCATAATCATAATATGATAAAGTTTCTTCTGTATTACCGCTATAAGAACAAGATATAATTAGAGTGTTTTCGTCAATTGAAGTATTTGGAAAATAATTTCTTTCGATAACCAATTCTAACTCAGGAAAAATGTCTTTTAAAATCATACCTGCTATCGCAGAACCCCCCATTCCTGAAATAATTATCTTATTAATTTGATCAAATTTGAATTCAAAATCTTTAAAATCTGATATTGATTTTTTTATATGTATTGGAAAATCTTGTATAAATTTTTTCATTAATTTTTTCTATTAAGAATATAATCAATTAATTCATTTACACCTTCCTGAATATCATCTGGTAGTTCAGAAATTAAATTATTGCAATTTGATATTTGTAAATCTAAAATTTTCTTGGCTTTTTTATCAATGTGATTTTCTGTAAGATATTTTTTAAATTCTTTTTTCTTATTCATAACATTCATGTTTTCAATTGATTTAATGAAAGCATTCCATTTTTTTTTATCATCTTCGCTAGCTATACAGCTAAGGATTGTTTTTTTATTCCTTCTTATGTCTGAATCTGTACCTTTACCCATATTTTTATCATTAGATGATATTTCTAGTACGTCATCCTGTATTTGAAAGATAATTCCAACATTTCTACCAATTTTTTTTAGTAATTCTAAATACTTTATATGTTCTTTACTTAAATAAGATGGTATTTCAAAACAAAACTCAAATAATGATCCAGTCTTTTTTTGGCTCATTAATAGATATTTTTCAACACTTACATTTTCTTGTTTTTCAAATTGCATATCATATGCTTGCCCTTCACAAATCTCTAAAATTACTTCATGATATCTTACTAAAATTGGTAAAGTATTATAATTAATTTTTGCTATAAAAATTGGTCCAAGTGCACCAAGGCCATCTCCTGATAAAACTGCGTGTGCATTATCCCATTTTTTATGTATTGTCATAATATTATGTCTAAGGTCGTCTTCATCCATAATATCATCATGAACCAATGTAAAATTATGTAAAAGCTCGACACCTAACGCACCATTCATTGCATCACTTTTGTTATTTTTGAAAAGATCACTCAAAAATAAAACAATAACAGGTCTTATTCTTTTTCCAGGAGATTGTACAAAATATTTTATTGGCTCATAAAGATAAGAAGGTCCATCAAGATTCTGAATTTTTTCAAAGTCATTTAAAAAATCAGCTCTTATTAAATCAAATTTATTCATTGTCTAATTTCTCAAGAATTTTTTTTGTATCTAAGTAGCCATCTTCAGCTGAAGGTTTACCTGCTTGATAAACAAAACAGTTATCTGTCTCATTCATGATTTTAGCAAGCGGATAATCATTACCGCCTTTCATTGTTCTATCTCCAATAAAAATATATTTTTCGTTAGAAAAGAACTTTTTCACTTCAGATAATACTTGAGACTTATTCATTCCTTTTGAAGTAATATCAATTGAAATTTGACCACCAATTACAGCATCTAAATTTTTCCATGTTGAACAAATTTCATTTGAAATATTTTCTCTTTCTCTTGCTTCACAGTCATATTCAAAATATTTAAGTCTATCCTCAAGCGTACAATCTCTACCAACTACACTAAAATTAAGCATTGACCCTCTGTCCTCAATATGATTACCTGCTCTAACAGGATACGGACTATCTTGAAGTTTGAGTTTGAGGAAATCTAGTAAATCTTTTTGGGGTTTAAATTCATGATTATAAGAAAGTTTACCTTCGAGCCAAAGTTGATTTCCGCCACAGGTAAATACACCTTCAGATAAATCTAAAATGTATTCTGGAACTTGTTCTTTTATCTTCTCAAGATTACTTCCACTTACAAGAAAAAAAGTGTGACTATCTGCCCAAACTCTAAAAAATTCTTCAAAATCTTTTGTCATTGATCTCCTTGATGGCGTTAAAGTTCCATCCATATCAAATATGTATATTTTTTTCATATTTTATTTCCCTTTAATTGACCTAAAATATTTTTCAGATTCAATTTTGATTCTAGGTGCCAAATATAATGCCGAAATCATTGTTGGAAAAGCCATAAGAGCAAACATAGCGTCGACTATATTTACAGCTAAATCTAAAGAAAGTACTGAACCAACAACCAAAGTTATTACATAAAAAATCCTATAATAAAACTTAGATTTAACTCCAAATAAGTATGAAGAACATTTGCAGCCATAATATGAATATCCAAACATTGTTGATAGTGTAAATGTTATCACTGAAAAAATTAAAACAAAATCTCCAACTATACCTAAATGGTTAGAAAATGATTTTTGAGTTAGACTTACTCCTGAAAAATTTCCTGATGTCCAATCATTCGAAAGTAAAATTACAATCCCAGTTATTGTACATACGATTAAAGTATCTATCATTGGCCCAATCATAGCGACCAATCCTGATTTTATAGGCTCATTATTTTTTGATGCTCCAATAGCCATTACTTCTGTACCCATACCAGCTTCGTTCGAAAACGCAGCTCTTCTAAATCCTTGACTAATAACAATGGCTGTTCCAGCAAAACCCCCAGCTACTGAGCTTCCATTAAATGCACTTGTAATAATTGTTGAAAATATTTGTGGAACGTGAGATAGGTTAGAAAAAACAATAAAAAGGCCAGCTGATAAATATATAATTACCATAAATGGAACAATTCTTGAGGCTACCTCAGCAATTCTACTTAGACCTCCGAAAATAACTAGCGATACTAGAATAGCTACACACAAACCAATTATAAGATTGAGATTAAAAGAAGCATTTATATCAGAAGTTCTTACAATTTGATCTGATAGAATTTGAGTAAGCTGATTTACTTGTAATAAGGATAAACATCCAACTAAACCAGCAATACTAAACCAATATGATAAAAACTTAAATTTTTTGCCCATACCATATTCAATTACATACATTGGTCCACCTTGAAGAACATTTTCAGAATCATAACCTCTATACATTATACCAAGAGAACATGTAAAAAATTTAGTTGCCATACCAACAATCGCACTTATCCACATCCAAAATAATGCTCCTGGTCCACCGAGTGTTATAGCAACAGCGACACCTGCAATATTCCCAATACCTACCGTACTTGATAAAGCAGTTGAGAGGGCTTGAAAGTGTGAAATCTGTCCTTCATCACTTGGATTATCATGCTTACCAAGTAAAATTTCAAATGCATGTTTAAAATATTTAAATGGAGTTAATTTTGAGTAGATAAGAAAGAATACTCCACCTCCAATAACTAAATTTGCCACACCATAATTTCCCCATAAGAAATTTGATAATTCTGCAAAAAAATTATTAATTATATCCATGATTAAGTAAGTTAACAATATAATGAAAAAAATTGACTATTATATTTTAAGAGAATTCTTGTCCTCGTTCTTGGTGATATCACTTTTTTTTACGTTGATATCATTGATAGTTGATGTTTTTGAAAACCTAAATCGATTCATAGATAACAGTGTATCTTTTGAAATTTTATTAAAATATTATCAGGCCTCTCTTCCCTCTATGATAAGTGTAACAATTCCAGTGTCATGTCTTGTTTCTTCAGTATTTACTTATGGAATGATGATTCAGAAAAAAGAATGGTTAGTATTTAAATCATCTGGTCTTAGTCTATATAGGTTGTCATTTCCGGTTCTGCTTTTAGGTCTTTTTTTTAGCATAGGTTCATTTTACTTTGATAATACAGTTGTAATTAAAAATAACAGAATTAAAAATGACATAAAAAAAACTTATATGTCAAAAAATAAAAATAAATCCACAAGTAAGAGTATTTTTGAAAATGTTTACTTTCAAAAAAATCAAAAGGATTTGATTGCAATTGAAAAATATAATTCTAATAATAATGTATTGGTCAACCTAAACTATTTAGAGATTAATAATGGTAATTTAAATAGAAGAATTGATTCAAAAAAAGCTGAATGGAATCAAGAATCTCAAAAATGGAATCTTAAAAAATTTACAATAAGAAATTTTGATTCTTTTGGAATGGAAAATGATTTCATACAGTCTAACAATGATTCTTTGATTTATTTAGACTTTACTCCTCAAGATATTTTAAAAATTGGAAAGTCCTCAGAAGAGGTATCATATACAGAACTCAAGGAACAGATAATATCATTAAAAAATAATGGTATCAATACATTAAAATGGGAAGTTGACCTAAACTACAAGATTGCGTATTCGTTAATAAGCTTAATTGTCATATTTTGCGGTATTCCTCTATCTGTGTTTAGATCAAATACTTCATTAGCTTTTGGTGGTGGTCTCAGTATTGCAACTATTTTTAGCTATGTAATTATTTTGAAGTTTGGTCAATCTCTTGCATACGGTGGTTTTCTTTCCCCATTAATTGGAGCATGGCTATCTAACATTGTTTTCATTTCGATTGGAATATATTTAATGCTAAATGCAAGAAAGTGATTTATGAAAAATCCATATTCTGATTCATTAAATGGTCTGAGATTAGATAATCCTGTATTAGCATTCTTTAATTTTTGTATTGAAAGAGAAAAAATACGACATTTAAGAGAATCGGGTGCTCCCTATCCATGGACAAAAGATCCAATTTTTAAAAAAGGTCGTTTTTTAAATGTTTTTAGAGAAGATGATAGGGTAAGTAAATCAATCATATCATTTGCTCAAGATTATGATGACTTGCCTACGCTAATTAATGCACTGTTTTTTTCTAGATGGTGCAACAAACAACAAGTCCTAGATGAATTAGATATTAACATGCTTCTCGAACCATCATTAATTGTTAAAAAACTAAAATATTTTGATCAATGGTCTAATGTAAATGCTTATCCTGTTGAAAATATAAATTGGAAAAACAAAAATTATTCGAGATTTGATGCAGCAACCAATCTTTTCCCTAAAATAAAAAATGAAATAACAGAAATAATCATTAATTCTGAAAAGGATGTTATTAAAGCTACAAATGCTATAAATGTGAGATTTAAAATGAAAAATAACTTTCCAATTTTTATGGCAATTATGGATATTGCTTGGTTTAGACCTGATGTTATTGATCCTAAAAGTGATGTTCCAACTGGTATAGGTGCAGTTCCATTTTTAGATCTCTTACAAGAATATCTTGGACTAAAAAATCATCATGAAACTTGTAAAAAAATGATTCAACTCCAAAATGAATATTGGCCTGAAGCAAAAAGAAAATTCCAACCAATAGATATTGAATATTTATCTTGTGAGAATCGCAAATATTATAGCTATGTAAACGATACTAAAAAATTTGAGGGTAAAAATTTATTTATACCATTAGAAAAAGTCTAAGAGACTTTATCAATTTTCTTTATAGTAAAACTAATATCTTTTCCTTTTATATTTAACGAGAAACTATCCCCAATAGTTTTTCCAATAATTTCTCTCCCAAAAGGCGAATGATATGTAACTATAAATGGATATAGATCTAATTCTTCTTCTATTGGTCCTAATACATAGTAATCTTCAGGTTTAGCTTTACCATCTTCAAGAATTGATACTTTATTACCAAAACCGACTTGACTATTATCTATATCACTTTCCTCAATTATTCTGAAAGGTGCATGTGTTTGCATCAGTTGTATTTTATATACAATCAAGCTTTGTCTTTCTCTAGCAGCATGATATTCTGCATTTTCTTTTAAATCACCATGTTCTGCTGCATCTCTAATCCTTACGGCTGTTTCTCGCTTATCTTTTTCTAATGATTTCATCTCTTTTTCGAGATGTTGGTGAGTTTCACGCAAAATTAAAGTTGCCATTTAATTACCTCCACTTTGAGCCTTGGGACCAGCATTAATTAGATTTTTATCATCAATATCAAACTTATTAAAATTCGTATTAAATAATCCAGTAAGCATATTCCCTGTATTATAATATTCTTCTAAATCTTTCCAACTTTTATGAGGAACTAAAAAATTGTTATCTAATCCATCTAAATTCATAGGAATTTCTAGATTAAAAAATTTATCTCTTACTGATGAAGAAAAATTTAGATTGCCGTCTGTAATTAATTTTATAATATGTTTGGTTAATTTTAAATCTATTCTACTTGATCCAGATGTTGCTGAGGAACCTGACCAACCAGTATTTACAAGAAAAATTGGTGATTTGTGTTTTTCAAGCTTATCTTGTAAAAGTTGAGCATAAACCAATGGATGGAGTGTTAAAAAAGGTCCACCATAGCAAGGAGAAAATGCTGCTACAGGCTCATTAACACCAGTCTCTGTTCCAGCCATTTTAGCAGTGTATCCACTTATAAAATGATACATTGCTTGGTTAAGATCTAATCTTGCAATCGGTGGCATTATTCCATACGCATCACAAGTTAAAAAAATCACTGCATTTGGATGAGGTCCTGAGCTTGGTAAATTTTTAGAGCCAAGCGAATTTTCAACGTAGTTAATTGGATAACATATTCTTGAATTATCACTCTTACTATTATCATCAAAATCAACTTTAAGTGAATTTTTATCATATACAACGTTTTCAAGTAACGTTCCATGTTTTATTGCATTATATATTTCAGGTTCTTTTTTCTTATCAAGATTAATTGCCTTTGCATAACAACCACCTTCAAAATTGAAAATTCCATTGTCTGACCATCCATGCTCATCATCACCAATTAGCGGTCTTTTAGCATTTGTACTAAGTGTGGTTTTACCTGTACCAGAAAGACCAAAAAATAAGGCTGATTCAGTATGATTTTCAGAAACATTAGCTGAACAGTGCATTGACAAAACATTTTTTTGAGGTAAATAGTAATGCATCATTGAAAAAATACCTTTTTTCATCTCACCTGCATATTCTGTTCCACCTATAATTGCAATCTTTTTTTCAATGTGAAAAACAATAAAATTCTCTGAATTTAAACCAAAATTTTTCCAGTCTTTTTCTTTTACATCAAATGCATTTATAATAGTAAAATCAACTTCAAAATTATCTAACTGGTTCTTGGAAGGTCTAATGAACATATTGTTAACGAAAAGAGATTGCCATGATTTTTTAGTAAGCATTCTTACGTTCAAAGAATTATCTTTGTCATCTCCAGCGAAACCATCAAAAACAAAATACTTTGAGGATAGATCTTCATATGTTTTTATAACTTTATTAAATAAATGATTAAAATTTTCTTCCGAAATTTTTTGGTTAACTTCTCCCCACCAAATATTTTTGGAAGAAGTTATTTCATCAACAATGAATTTATCTCTAGGAATTCTTCCTGAAAACTCACCAGTATCTACCATTAGTGCACCGTTTAAACCAATTACACCTTCATTTTTAGATACAGCATGTTTTACTAATTCATCAATCGTTAAATTTCTGTGGAAGTTCTGATTTTTTAAGAAATCTATCATTTATTTCCTCTGGGATGAGCTTTAGAAATTGTTTCCTGCAATTTCTCTAAACTTACGTGAGTGTAAACTTGAGTCGATGAAAGATTTTCATGTCCTAATAGAGACTTTATTGCACTTAGACCAACACCTTTATTTAAAAGATGAGTGGCAAAAGAATGCCTCAAAGTGTGAGGACCAATAGAACTAAGTGATAAACTTTTTAAATTTTTCATAACAATATACTGAATGTTGTCTCTTTTTAAAGCTTTATTGTCTTTATCGACGAACAAATTATTATTTAAGTGTGAATTTAACAACGGATATTTTCCAATCTTTTTTAAATAAATTTTTATAAGCTCAAGACTTTCATTATCAAAATTTGCTATTCTTTCTTTTGAACCTTTTCCAAAAACTTTAATTGATTTTTCATCAAAATTAATATCTTTTAAAAGTAAGTTTGTCATTTCCTCTAATCTTATACCCGATGTGAAAAAAAGCATAATAAGTGCTTTATTTCTGCATTTGATAGTTTCACTTTCATCCTGTTTATCAATATTTTTTAAAACATCCTTGATCTTATCATAGTTCAAAAATGAAGGAATAGATTTTTTAAATTTTGGCGTTGGATATGAAATAATATTGTTTAAAACCACATCATTTACTAATTCTTCAGAATACAAAAACTTATAAAAAGTTTTTAATGTAGAAAGCATCCTTGCAAATGACCTAGCTCCTATTGATCTACTTAAATCTAGATGATAATCAAATAAATTTTCTTTAGTTATTTTTTTAAAAGATATTCCATATTCGGCTACATATACTTCAAATTTTCTTAAGTCTCTTTTATAAGAAGAAATTGTCCTTTCAGAATACCCTTTATCAAGAAGGAGAAAGTCTAAAAATTCTTTTTTAATATTTTTAAATTTCGTCATTTTTTATAGCATTAAATAACTTTTCAAATCTTTTTTCTGGTTTAGCTTCAAAAGTTATTTTTTTCATCGAAACTGGATGATAGAACGTTATACTTTTTGCATGTAAGTAGTGACCGTTACTATCAATATTTTCATTCATTAAAGACCTAACTTCAGGTAAGTATTCATTAATTTTTTTTGTACCGCCCCCATATAATTCGTCACCAACAATTGGGAATCCTTCCTCGCTACAATGAACTCGTATTTGATGAGTTCTACCAGTTTTGGGATAAAAGTTTAAAGATGAGAAGTATTTTCCAGACTTTATAAGACTGTAGTTTGATTCTGCTAATTTTCCATTCAAAGATGATTGATGTTTGATAGGGTTTTTTTTATTTCTTGTTAAATTATTTTTAATTTGGCCATTTTCTTTCTTCCAATTCCCCCATGTTAAAGCTATGTAGTTTTTTTCTACACTTCTATCTTTAAACTGCTCAGCAATTTTCCAATGTGAAAATTCATTGAATGGAATAATCATTACTCCTGATGTATCTTTATCAAGCCTATGTACAATACCTGGTCTAAGTGGATCTGGATGTTTGCTTAGCTCGTTAGAAAACGTACTTAATAAAATGTTCACTAATGTTTTATCAATATTATTATTGGTTGGATGAGTAATAATACCGAAAGGTTTATTGATAATGGCAAAGTCCTTTTCTTGATGAATGATTTCTAGTGGCTTGTCCCATTTTTTCAGTTTTTTTAATTCACTGGATATCAACTCTTTTTTATGGATTTTAATTATATCATCTTTTACGAGCTTTGTATTTTTTTTTACAAATACTCCGTTAACGGTAATTAATTTTTCTTCAATAAGCTTTTGAATCTTACTTCTTGATAATTGAACTAATCTAGTCGATAAAAAACTATCAATTCTCTCTAGATCATCATTTGATGAAATTACTATCTTCATAATTATTACTTTTTAACAATTATAGAGCTATATAGCAAAAATATCAACCCGATTGTTACTGATGAATCTGCAATATTAAAAACATACCAATGCATACCATTTAAATGAAAATCGATGAAATCAACGACATATCCTCTGAAAATTCTATCTATAATATTACCAATAGCACCAGCAATAATTAAGTATAAAGCAATTTGAGATTGATTATCCTGAAATTCTTCATTTTTTAAGAGATAAAATAAATAAATAGTTATAAGAATTGGCAAGATGATGAAAAAAATTTTTCCTCCTTCAAAATAAATTCCAAAAGCAATTCCTTCATTACGTATGTATGTAAAATTAAGAAAATATGGAATTACATTGATAGAATCGTAAAGGTCCATACATTTATGAACTATAAATTTTGTGATTTGATCAATTATAACTATCAGAATTGATAGATATTTAATCATAATAGATTAAGTTTTTTCTTTTCTTTAAAGAAAACACTTTTGGTGGCATTAGGAACTTCCATTAACCTTTCTTTTGATATCAATTCGCCAGATATTTCGCAAATTCCATAAGTACCATCTTTAATTCTTTGAAGAGCTTTCTGAAGATTTACCAAATAATCGGACTCACGAGACATTAGAAGAAAATTTTTTTCAACTTCATGGGCCTCTGTACCTTCGTTGAAATCTTCTGACTTTTCTTGGATGAAAACTGAATTTGTTGGTGCTGTGGTTGATCTAACACCTTCAATACTCTCATTTACTTCAGCTATTTTTTTTAAAATATTTTCTTCAAACATTTTTAATTCAGCTTTTGTCCATTTTGTTTTTTTCTTAGCCAATTTTTTCTCTATAGTTTTTTTAAGTAAATTTCAATTTCATTGTTTTCATATTTGAATGGAGAATTATAGTCAAAATTTTCCAAATTGTCCATAATATCTGTACACAATACTTCATTCATAAAAAATTCTTTATTTGAAGCAATCTCATTTTTCAAATCTTCTGGGAACTTGACTCCAATCAAAATTCTATCGTCAATATTAAAGTCTGCTTCCTTTCTCATGATTTGAATGTGCCTTATTAAATCCCTAAAAACGCCTTCAATTTTTAATTCTTTTGATATGGTTGTACTTAATGCAACAACAACATTGTTACTTAAGAAGGATTCAAATCCATCGCTAGCATTTAAATCTAAAATTATATCTTCTCTTGAAATACCTAATTCATTTTTTATGAATGCCTTTCCTTTAAGATAATCCTTTGCAATTTTTTGGGCATCGAAAGTTTTAATTTTTTTCATTACATCTTGCATATCGTCTTCAAATTTTGATTTAATGCTTTTAAAATTTGGTTTTAAGCTAAAATCTCCAAAATCATTTAAGTCATCAGAAAAAATAACATTTTTAATATTTAACTCATCAATAATGATGTCTTGTTGTTCAGTTATAAACTTTTTTAAATCATTATCTAACATAAATATTTTCAAATGATCGAGCGGTTGTCTCACTTTAATATTTGCTTTTTTTCTAACTGCCCTTCCGGATTCTATAACTTTTTTGAGAGAATCTACTTTTGAGATTAGTTCATAATCAATCTCACCATCATATTTTGGGAAATTTGATAAATGAATACTCTCTTTATTTTCTTTAGAATCCTCAGATGTCATATTTAAAAACATTCTTTCTGAAATAAAAGGTAGAACAGGAGATAATACTTTTATTAGGCTTAGCAGTACTTCATATAGTGTTTGGTATGCAACAAACTTATCTTTATCATTTTCACTTTTCCAAAATCTTCTTCTATTTCTTCTTATATACCAATTTGATAAGTCATCAATGAAAATCTCGACATCTTTTAGAAATTTATCTATTTCAAAACTATCGAAACTTTCTTTTGATTTTACAATGAGTGCCTTTGATTTTTCTTTTATCCATTTATCGAGTAAAGATAAATCTTCTTTATCAATTTTATTTTTTCCAGGGACAAATTTATCTAAAGATGCATAAGTACAAAAAAATGAATATATATTCCATAAACTTATTAGTTTTTTTCGAACTTCATCTGCTTTATCGTAACCGAAAAGTAGATTATTTTCAACATTTTGTTTAGAATACATCCATCTCATAACATCGACACCCATTTTTTCAGCGGCATCATCAAACCAGATAGCATTTCCAGCAGATTTATGCATTTCATCACCTTTTTCATCTTTAACTAAGGCGTGACCAAGTAGTGTTTTAAATGGAGCTTTATCTTCTAAAAAAGCAGACATTGCTAATAACGAATAAAACCAATTTCTAAATTGACCTGGAAAACATTCGGTTATAAAGTCAGCTGGAAACCATTGTTCCCAATATTTTTTGTCCTCAAAATATTTCATAGTTGAAAAAGGAACAATACCCGCATCAAGCCAAGGATTTCCAACATCTGCAATTCGAGTTCCAATGAGGCCGGTTTTAGGATGTTTAATTTTAACATAATCAACCCATGGTCTATGAGGAGAATTTCCTTCAAATTTATCCCAACCTTCAACAGCCAACTCTTTAAGTTCATTTTTGGAACCGACAACATGAAAACTGCCGTCATCAAATGTCCAAATGGGAAGTGCAAGTCCCCAGAAGCGTTTCTTTGAAATCATCCAATCACCCATATTATCAAGCCAGTCATGCTCTCGATCCTGGCCCCAGCTTGGAATCCAATTTATATCATCAACAACTGATTTAATTTTTTTTCTCCAATCCATATTTATATACCACTCATCAACTTGTTTAAAAACTAATTCGTCTCCGGATCTCCAACAATGGGGATATATATGAGGATAATCTTCAACATATAATAATAAATCTCTTTCTTTAAGGTTTGATATAATCTTTTCGGCAGTTTGAGCATCGGTTACATTTAGACCTGACATAAAATCAAAACCTTCTAAGAAATTAGCTTGATTATCAATAGGTGATATTTCAACAAAGCCTTCTTTTTTACAAATTTTATTGTCAATTGCTCCACAACCTCCTGCCATATGAACAAAACCAGTTCCTTCTCCCTCAACGACCATGTCATTACCTTCAGAGTCTTTACCACCATCAATTATAACGTGGCAATCTATTGCGGTTTTTTTGTTGATATTGTTTTTATCAATTACAGGATAGCCTCCAACAGTTTTTTGAGGTTCCAAATGATCAAAAGGACCACTATAATTCAATCCAATTAAATTTTCACCTTTTAACACTTCAATTACCTCATAACCTCCTCTTTCTTTAAAGATTTGATCAAGTGTTTTTAATTTTGGAACACCTTCAACCCAATTCTTCTTTTCAGAAAACTCTTTAGAAAGTCTTTGATATTTTAAATTTGTTTCTGCAACATAATATATGGTACCGTCTTTCACTTTAATTTTTGCGTAATTAATTTTTTTATTAACAGCAACAGCAATATTCGAGGACAACGTCCATGGTGTTGTTGTCCAAATTAAAATATTTTCATTATCACTGTCTTTAACTGGAAACTTTACAAATACACCTTTGTGGACTGTGAGCTTTCTACCTTCAATAATTTCCATTTGAGAGTATGAAGTTCCAGATCTTCCAGACCACGGAACAACGTCTGTTCCTCTGTAAATCTTATTATCTTCAGATAGTTTTTTTAAAAAAGCCCAGATGGCATAATTATTTTCCTCTGACATTGTAAAATAAGAGTTTTCCCAATCCATCCAATATCCAAGTCTAATTGACTGATTCTTTTGAATCTCTGAATATTTTAATACACGATCTTTACAAAGGTTAACAAATTTCTCAATACCAAGCTCTTCGACTTCTTTCTTTGACTTAATTCCAAGTTCTTTTTCAACTTCGATTTCTACCCATAAACCTTGGCAATCAAAACCATTTTGATACCTTAATTGATAACCATTCATTGCCTTATATCTTTGATATAAATCTTTTAGTGTTCTTCCCCAAGCATGATGGACTCCCATAGGATTATTGGCTGTGATTGGTCCATCAAGAAAACTCCATTTGGGACCATTTGAATTCTTAAGAACTAATTTTTTGAAAATATCTTTTTCAGACCAATACTTCAGTATTTCATGCTCATTTTGTACAAAGTCAATTTTTGGATTTTCTTTCTTAATACTCATAATTAACTACGAACTTATAAGAAATGAAGAAAAATTACAATTGAAGAGAATTTATCTATTCAAAGTTAGAAATCTTGATGAGTCGCCTCTTTTAACAAGAAATAAGATTTTATCTTTATCATCATATTTGCTTATTTCACTATCAAAATCATCTGTATTGAATATTTTTTTTCTTCCAACTCGTGAAATAATATCTCCTTCAACGATACCAGCTTTTTGAGCAGGACTGTCATCTTGAACATCAACAACAATTACTCCTTGAATGTTAGAAATATCATCAAAGTCAAATCTTTCCATTAAAGACTCAGAGGGGTTTCTCAAGGATAAACCAAGCTCAGAATAATCGTTTTTAGGTATTGAGACCATCTCCTCATCAGATCTTTCCTCAAGGACTACAAATAGGTTCTTTTTCTTATCACCTCTGAAAATTTCAATTTTTACTCTCGAGCCAGGTTCACTGCTTGAAACTAAATTTTTAAGCTCAGAGCCATTACTGATTTCTTTATTTTCAAATTTTACAATGACATCACCTTCTTCAAATCCTGCTTTATCAGCTGGACTGTCTTCTACAATATCACTTACAATAGCACCATTTCTTGTATTAAGGTCTAAAGTCTCATAAAGATCTTCATTTATATCTTGCATATAGATACCCAAAAATGATCTAACAACATATCCTTTAGCAATTAAATCATTCATAACTTTTTTAACCATAGCAGATGGGATTGCAAAACCTATTCCAGCATTTGCTCTACCTCCACCAGATGCAATTGCAGCATTGATACCAATTAATTCACCCTGCATATTGAGTAAGGCTCCACCACTATTTCCTGGATTGATTGCAGCATCTGTTTGAATGAAGTTTTGATACGTATCTAAACTGCTCATGACGTTATTACGGCCTAAAGCGCTTACAATACCAGCTGTTACTGTATGGCTTAATGATTCAGAAAAGGGACTACCAATTGCAAGGACCCATTCACCTACCCTTACTTTTTCAGAATCACCTAGACTAACAGCTTTAATATCTTCTGCTTCAATTTTTAAGACTGCTAAGTCTGTAGCTTTATCTAAGCCAATTACAGTAGCTTCAAATATTCTCTTATCAAGCAACTGAACTTTTATCTCTTCTACGGGTTTATTTGACCTTTCATCAAAGATAACATGATGATTAGTTACAATATAAGCGTTTTCAGAGTCTACAATAACACCACTACCTAATGACTTACTTTCATATTCATCTGGAAGCTCTCGACCCCAATATCTATAGAAATTTTGAATATCCTTATCCAACATGATTGTATTGGTAGTAGTAATTGTGACAACTGACTCGTTAACATCTTCAGCGATATCTGCAAAAGAACTACCAAATTGTGCAAAAATATTAGATTGCGCAAATGAGGCCGTCAGCAGAAAAACAATTACTAGTATTTTCTTACTCATATGTCTATAAAATGCTTTAATCATTAAAAAGTTCCTTTATCATTTAAACCTAATTTTAAAAATTCTTTAAATTTTTCAGAATCTCTAGTTAAACCAGGAAACTCAGCAATTACTCTATCTTTTTTACTTAAAATAACATAATAAGGTAATGCTGCAGTCTCAAATCTACTAATTTGGTATTCTCTTTTTTCTAAAAAATTCTCACCAGCATCTGTGTAAAGACTTACCAAAACAAATTTAGACATTAATTCTTCAACACTTTTATCGCTGAAAATGTTTGTTTCCATCCATCTACAATTAGTGCAAGTAACACCAGTGAAATCTATAAAAATTTTCTTATTTTCTGAATTAGCAATTTTAAAAGCATCATCTAAATTATTATTCCAGATAAGATTAGTTCTATATTTCTTTGGAGGAAGATAGGATTCGATAGTACCATTTATCTGATATCCTAGGTTACCAGATGCTAAATAAAAGGAAAATATAAAAAATGATAAACCGATAGCAGATCTTGTTTTGTTTAAGCTAATTGAAGAATCATTTTTAAACTTAATATATCCAAATATGTATAATCCTGAAAGGAGCATTATTAAAGCCCATAAATACAAAACTACTTCATATGTAAATATATCCCAATTCCAAACTAAATCTGTATTGCTTATAAACTTTAATGCTGCAGCTATTTCTAAGAATCCCATAATCACCTTAACAGAATTCAACCAACCTCCTGACTGTGGCAATTTTGAAAGATAATGAGGAAATAGAGCTAAGAAAAAGAATGGAGAAGCAAATGCCAAACTAAAAATTAACATTCCAATAACAGGCCAAAACCAATCTCCCTGTGAAGCTACTACTAAAACTGTTCCCATAAATGCAACAGTACATGTAAATGATGTTAATGTAAATGTTAGGGCCATGAATAAGATACCAGCAAAACCTTCTGAGTTTTCTCTTTCTAGTGAGAATCTTTTTAAAGCTTGAGGAATTTCAATTTCGTAAAAACCAAAAAGTGAGAAAGCGAAATAAATGAAAAGAAATGCAATAAATAAGTTTACATAAGGATTTGAAGCTAATTGTGTAGCACCGGATGCACCAAGAACAATTGCAAGTAATACACCTAATAATGTAAAAGTCATTACAATACCAAGCATATAAACTGAAGCATCTTTGACAGGAGAAGTTTTTTTATTTTCAGACCTTTTCAAAAAAAATGAAATTGTAATAGGAATCATTGGAAATACGCATGGGGTTAATAATGCAGCAAAACCAGCAATTAGTGATGTTAAGATCAAATTCATAAAATCATTTTCATCAAAACCCAGTCTTGAAAAAAGTGATGGATTTGCAAAATTAAAATTGCTTAAGTTTTTTTCTTGTCTAACCTCGTTTGATAACAAGTCAAAAGATACAGTTTTAACTATTTGATTTGGTGGATAACATAAGTTATCATTACAAACCTGATAATCAATCAAAACATCTATCGATTTTTCTCCTAAATCAATATTTTCATCAAGCATAAGAGGGATAGTAAATATTGGGCTACCCTCATGATATTTTGTTACATTACCAAAGCCTTCATCAAATTTTTCTGTTGGCTCAGGTTCAATTATAGTACCAATATTTTTTATAAATTCTGAATCAATATCAAATTTTGTCGATGAGGGACCTTCTGGAACGTCATAGACGGCATAAATTCTCCAGGAAAATTCCAAATCGGCTTTGACCTGAATAAGTGCTGCTTCTCCTTTGTTTACATTATCTGCTGAAACTGAAAACTGAGCTGGATCAGAAAATTGAGCGAACAATATTTTAAAAAGTGATAGAAAGATTATAAATTTTTTCATATAAGGCTAAGAAAATAATCTTTTCTTGATTTTTGTCCAAAAAGTTTCTTTGATTGGTTTAATATTATTTTTCAAGTTTAAATCTAAAGTATCTAATAAATTTTCAATACTATCTAAAGCAGCTTTTCTTCCAACTTCGAGAAATTCATCACTTTGGTCAAAAGCAGACCAATGAAGATTATTATGTTCCGGTTTTATAACAAAATTAGATTTTTCAAGAATATACTTATTTAATTGACCTATAGAGACATCTCTTGATCTGTTTAGAATTTCAAAAATATTATTTGGTTCAGGCTGATTAGTAATACCTCTTGTAATGTTTACTGCAATAATAAAATCACACTCTCCTAAGAGTGGTGTAACAGGAGTTGGAAGTGAAATACCTCCATCAACAAGCATTCTATTGTTTTGATATGTAGGCTCAACAAAACCAGGAATAGTCGAACTTTGAACAACGGCATCAACAAGATTTCCTGTTTTGTAGATAATAGGATTTCCAGTTATTAGATCGGTTGCACTAACGAAAAGTGGGATTTTCAAATCTTCAAATCTATCTGCTTCAAAAAGTATATTAGCTGCCTTTGAAAGTCTTTCATTTTTAATAATAGATTTTCTGTTTGAACTAACCATTAAAACATATTGATTCTTAATTTGCTTAACAATTTGAGAAAAAATAGAATCATCTTTTTCTGAGTTAGGAATATATCTGAAACCAAGATCTTTGAAATTTTCACTTTGAATATGTTTCATATACTTTTCTTCAACAATTTTTGCGTTTAATTCTGAAGCATACATAGCACCAATCATAGAACCTGCACTGGTACCTGCTATTACATCTGGAATAATTCCATTATCTTCCAAAACTCTTAAAACACCAATGTGACAAGCTCCTCTAGCCCCACCACCGCCAAGAGCAAGACCAATTTTTAAATTTTTATACATTAATCAAGCTCAATTGCATCAGATACAACTGTATTGCTTCCTGGTTTAATTGCTGGAGTATCTTTTAGGTTATCTGGTATATTATTTTTATCAAAAATTTTTGCTTTTTGATTAGTAATTGAGAAAAAATTATTATGAATGAATACAGGTTCTAAACTTCGATCGACAATCACTCCTACACCAACTAAATTGCCCCCAAATTTTTCTATTAATTTTATAACCTCTTTTATTGATCCACCAGTGCTTAGAACATCCTCAATGATTAATATTTTTTCATCTTTCATTATATTAAAACCTCTTCGAAGCTTCATAGATCCATCAACGCGTTCAGAAAAAATAGTTTTTTTATTAAGCCTTCTTCCAACCTCCGTACCAAGCACGATTCCACCAATTGCTGGAGAAATAACTTTATCTATTTCAAAAGAAGAAAATTTTTCTGCTAAAATTTCACCAAACATTGATAAATATTTAGGGTATTGTAAAACTTTTGCACATTGAAAGTAGGTATCACTATGTAAACCGGACGATAATACAAAATGTCCATACATCAAGGCTTTTGTTTCTTCAAAAATTTTTATATAATCTTTATCCACGATATTCCCTCATTTGATTTAGATATTCTTGAGCAGATGATTGAATTGATTGATAATCATGATTACCAGCAAAGATAATTCCTCTAGAAATATTTATTAAAGTTGTATCCAAATAATTTTTATTTGATTGCATAACATTTTTAAGATCTCCTCCTTGAGCGCCAATGCCAGGTATTAAAAAAAATGAGTCAGTTTGAGATCTTACCTCTTCCATTGCTTCATGATTTGTAGCACCAACGACAAAGCCAATATTATTATTTGAATTCAAATCTTTACACATTGATATTACTTTGCTAAAGATATCTTTCTGGATAAATGATGAGGATTTATTTGAGGTTCTGCATAAAACATAGATTCCCTTTTTTGTATTATTGATAAAAGGCTCAATGGACTCTTCACCCATATATGGGCTTATTGTTAAAGCATCACAATTAAGATGATTAAAAAAAGCTTCAGCATAATGAAGGCCAGTGTTCCCTATATCTCCTCTTTTAGCATCTGCAATTATTAAATGATCGTTACCAATATATTTTATTAGATTTTCAAGCCAGTAATATCCTTTTGAACCCCACTCTTCAAAAAATGCAAGGTTCGGCTTATATGCTGAAGTTAAATCCTTTGTCGCATCTACAATCATCATTGAATAGTCAGATAATTCATCTACAGATACATCATTAGAAAAATATTTTTTGTCAATATCAATACCAACGCAAAGATTAGAATTTTTTTCAGAGATATTTTTTCTTAGTTTTTCAATGAATTGCACAAAGAAATTTAAACTATTATGCCTTAGCAAACAAATGGCTTCATAGTAGAAAGAAAAATTTATAATATTAAATGATGGAAACTACTTCAGGACAATCAGAAACAAAAATTATTGCATCTTCAAATGTATTTCAAATTGAAAAAATAGAAAAAGTTGGAAAATCAGATTATCCAAAGCTAATTGAAATTTCTTTACATTTAGCAAAGGAATATGGAAAACAAGCAGTTTTCACAAAAGCATCAATAGAAAAATATTTTAATACCGAAAAATCACTCCCTTTTATAGCAAGATATCAAAATGAGATTATTGGATATATAATCGGAATTCCCCTAGAAGAACTTAATATGGAATCATGGGCATTAAATGATGAAAATTTTGGTAAATACAATACTCTTTATACTTACGCTTTTGTTATCATGGAAAAATATAAATCAAATGGTTACGCGAAAATGTTAAAAAGAGTTTATTTGAGTTGGGCTCAAAAAAGAGATAGCATTCAATACATTACAGGACACATCAGTGCTGGAAATATTGATCTTAAAGATAAAAATGTAAAGATAATTTCTTTTGAAGAAGATTGGCAAGGAACTGGTAAACCGTTTGAATATTATAGAAGATCTTTTGATGATACATCTCAGAACTCTGTGTTTAGTCCTCCATTTGAAATAATTGTCGAGTAATATTTAAGAATATTAATCTATAATAATCTCGATATAAATTTTTTCATTAATTCACCATCAAAGTAAAATCCTTGCCATCCAGCACGTTTTGCATTTTTTGATAAAGGCTTTCTTTTAATAAACATTTCTTCTGTTTGTAAATCAGATGATAAATAAAACACTGAATGATTTCTACCATTCTTTAGAACTACAAATAAAGGAAAGTATATTCCTACATCCATTCTTTCTTTTTGAGGTCCCCATGCAGCACCTAAGACTTTGCTTGGAAATTTTTCTATATCAGAAACTGTTTTTGTTTTAACCTGAGCAAGATAACCACAAAAATCACAAATTATATCTGCACATTTAAAGTTTTGAGGAAGCTTTTTTAGGCTTTTAATTCTTTTACATTTCGGACAATTAAATTTCTTAATAATTAAATTTTCTCCAAAATCTCCAAGCAACTGTTTATTAGTTCTCATACTTAATGATCTAAGTCATAGGATTTTGATAGAATGCTTATTAAAACTAATGCTGCTGATGAAATTGCGAGTGCTGGTATAACAGCTTCATCTAGACTCAACTGATTTCCAAAATATACTGTAGCGACTATACCTGAAAGAATCGAACAAATAGCACCATACTTTGTTGCTCTGTTCCAAAAGAATGCAGCCAATAAAGCTGGAGTAATTGCAGTTCCATAAATAGTGAATGCATATAGCGCTTTTTCAAAAATAGTTGTATCAGCGGCAAACATTCTTGAAACCCAATATGAAAAGAATCCCAATGCTAAAACTAGAATTCTGCTAAGAGTTACAATCATTTTATCTGAATATTTTTTATTTGAGTATTTTAGATATACATCATTAATCAAAATTGTCGTTGGTACTAGCAAGAAAGAATCTGCTGTCGAAATTATTATACCAATAATTGTAGCAAGCATAATTGCACCAACTATTGGTGGAAGAAAATTATATGCAGCATAGATTAATACATGTGATTCTTTTGCAATGTCAGTTATCATGCTTGAACTAATCCATGCATTAGCAATTATTAGTGATTCCAAAATAACAACTGCAAAAAATAAAAAGAATGTAGCTTTTTGAGCTGATTTAACAGAATCACTTGCAAAAAATCTTTGATACATATTTGCATCTCCAAGAATTAGTAAGAAAGATGGTAATGTAAAATTAATTACATCTCTTAACGATAAAATACCAAATAATGACATGTTATTTGGCATGCCTTTGCTTTGAAAATTAGCTGACATTCCTTCAAATCCCCCAGCTTGCAAAAATAAAATTGGTAATGCTATAATAAAACAAGTAATCATCAAAATACCATTAGCTACGTCAGTATATGCAACACTTAATAAACCTGCTAATACTGTATAAGCTACAATAAATAATGCAGCAATAATTGTTGCTTGGTCTAGAGTAAGACTAGAACCTAAATTATCATGAAAAATTGTATAAATGACTGCTCCACCAGCATTAAACTGATAACTAACAATCACTAAGTAAGCAGTTAAAAGTGCAATAACAGATAAAATCATTGCAACATCACCAAAACGTGAACCAATTATTTCTGGGACGGTTAATTTTTCTGAGGCTCTAGCTTTTCCTGCAATTTTTGTTAGTGCTAAAACACCTAACATACCACCAATAGGTAAAAGAAATCCAGCTGCACCAATCTCAAATGTTTTTCCTGCATTTCCAAGAACTGATCCAGTTCCCATCCAAGTTGCTGCCATTGTGCCTACTAAAATCCAGGGAGATAAAGACCTACCTGCTACTGAAAAGTCTTCTTGATTTTTTATTGAGTCAGTTTTGCTAAAACCAATCCATAGCAATGCAATGAGATATATAGATATTATTAAGTAATAAATCATTTTTTTAGTATTTACATAATACATATATTATTTTTATAAATGCAATTACATTGGAAAATAATTATTGGCCTTGTTCTTGGTACAATTTATGGCATTCTAAGTTCTATAAACGGTTGGAATGATTTTACATCAGATTTCATTTCACCTTTTGGTTCCATTTTCTTGAATTTATTAAAACTAATTGCAGTACCATTAGTTGTCTCTTCATTAATAACTGGTGTTGCTTCATTATCAGACACAAGAAAACTTTCTAGAATAGGTTGGAAAACAATTGCACTATATATATCAACAACAGCCGTAGCTGTAAGCATTGGTCTTATTCTTGTAAATGTACTTGAGCCTGGTAATTCTATTCCTACAAGCTATCAAGAAAGTCTGTCGGCAGAATACTTTAGTAAAGCAGCTGACAAACAAGAGGCGGCAGCAAATATTCAAGAAAGCAGAGGTCCTTTGCAACCATTAGTTGATATGGTGCCAGGAAATATTTTTTCTGCGGCTTCTAATAATAGAAACATGCTACAAGTTGTTTTTATATCATTAATCTTTGGTATTGCACTTATAGGTATTGATAGAAAATATTCTAATCCTGTTTTGGAATTCTTAGAAGGAATTAATCAAATGATAATCAGGTTAGTTGAAATGATTATGTATTTTGCTCCCTTCGGAGTTTTTGCTTTAATTGCTAAAACTATCAGTACCGTGTCTGGAGATTTATCCCAAATAAGCTCAATTTTATCAGCACTAATCTTTTATATGGGTGTCGTAGTTCTTGGTCTTTTTTTACACATGGGTCTAACATATTTATCGCTTTTAAAAATGTTTACTTCCTTGGATATAAAGCATTTTTTGAAATCAATGGCACCTGTTCAACTTCTTGGATTTTCAACAAGCTCAAGTGGAGCAACATTACCGGTTACAATGAAGCGATGTGAAAAAGATCTTGGTATCTCAGAAGAAATATCATCTTTTGTTTTACCGCTTGGGGCCACAATCAATATGGATGGAACAGCTTTATATCAAGGTGTTGCTGCTGTATTTATTGCACAGGCTGTTGGCATGGATTTAACTTTTGCTGACCAGTTTACAATAGTTGCAACTGCAGTTCTTGCCTCAATTGGTACAGCTGCTGTACCAGGAGCAGGTATTATTATGCTTGTCATAATTCTTGAGGCAATAAATGTACCAAGTGAAGGAATTGCACTTATTCTTGGAGTTGATAGAATATTGGATATGATAAGAACCGCTACAAATGTTACTGGAGATGCAACTGTTGCTAGCGTTATGGATTCTTTAGAGCGCTAATCCAATTTTTATGCTTTGTTGATATAAGTTCTATTATACTTGAAAGCTGTAAAGCTCTTGTTGCTGAAACCATTATTGCTTCTGGAAATGACTGTTTCAAATAAGAAATTCTGTCTCCATCAACAAGATCAACTTTATTGAAAACATATTGAGTATCAACCTCATTAGCTTTTATTTCTTTTAGAACGCTTTGGATTGTTTCAATTTCATTAAAAAGATCTTTTGAATTTGCATCAAGCACAACAAGCAACAAGTTTGAATCGACTACTTCTTGCAATGTAGATTTAAAGCTAGCAATTAAATTATCTGGTAGGTTTCTAATAAATCCAACAGTATCACTTAATAAAACATGATTATTATTTCCAACAAAAAGCCTTCTAACAGTAGTATCTAATGTTGCAAATAATTGATCTTTAATAAGAACATCGCTCTTTGTAAGCGATTTCATCAAAGAAGACTTTCCAACATTTGTATAACCAACAAAAGAAGCTCTAAAGAATGACTTTCTTTTTTTACTTTGAACTCTTCTTTCGGAATCAATATTTTTTAGTTTTTTCTTTAGTAATGATATTTTTTTTCTAATTATTCTTCTATCAACTTCAATCTGAGTCTCTCCAGCCCCTGCACGTGTTCCGAAACCACCCATTTGCCTTTCAAGGTGTGTCCATAATCTTGTTAATCTGGGTAATTGATATTGTAACCTTGCAAGTTCAACTTGTGTTTTAGACTCCTTTGATTTAGCATTTCTAAAAAATATTTCTAATATTACCCCTGGTCTGTCAAGAATTTTCAATTGTTTATTTAATTGTTGAAAATTCTTTGTTTGAACAGGGCTCAAATCTTCATCAAAAATTATATACTGAGCATTTAGTATTTTAGCTTGCTCTATGATTTGTTTAGCTTTACCAGTTCCAATAAAATATGCAGGATTTATTTTATTGATTTTTTGCTCAACTACACCTGCTACATCAAGTCCCAGTGTTGTAATCAATAAGGAAATTTCTTCGATACTATTATTATAATTTTTACTGCTTCTCCAAATTCTTGGAGCGACTACTAAAGCTTTATCTTTAGCTTTATTCATTAATAACTATTTCATCGTAAATAAAATCAAGAAAAATATCATATATAAAATCATTAAAAGATTCATTAACCCAATCATCTTTTAAGAGAGTAGTTATAAATATGGTATTAGATCCCAAAATATTTTTCTTAATTATTAATGGATCATTTGTTGATAATGAATAATCAACATTATTATCAAAATTTTTTACATCAATAAATTTGAAAATTTTAGCTTGGGAATTATTTTTTAAAAAAGTATCTCCATCGGATTTTTCTAGTATCTCAAAGTATTGATTTTTTGATGTACCTCTTACTGCTTTAATTTCAGGGAAACTAAGTGTTTGAGATAAAAATATAGATTGATTTAAATTTGGTGTCATAAAGATAATTAGCTTTTTTTTACTTAATATGAACTTCTGAATAGCTTCGATTAAATAATCCGAATAGAAATTAATGTCTTCTAATATTAATATATCAGATTCGGTAAAGTCATATTTTATAAAATTGTTTACTTTTAGTTCTTCTATTTCAAATAGTTTATTCTTACTAAGTGTTTTTTTAAAAATACTCTGATTGTCCGAAACTATTGTAATATTTTGATTAATCAACTTTGGGAGATCAAATGAAAATACTTCGTTTTCTATTTCAGAATGCACCAATCTTGCAGATATTGACTCTAAATCATTTGGAAAAAAAACTTTTTGATAGACAATTTCAGTTGTGTCTTGGATAATTTCTGTTTTTGATAAAATATTTTCATCGTCTTTAAATACCAAAAGAGCATTAAAATTATTTGGATTTGAATAAGTTATTTTAAAACTTAAAGAATCAGATGAAACTAATGACAGCTTTTGCAATGATATATTTGTTGATATGTGTTCAATTTTTTCATTTTCTGCTTCTTTTTGAATACAACTAACAATAAAAATTATTATCAAGGAAATTAAAATTTGTCTTAAAAAAGTATTTTTCATTTATTGAACTACAATCAGATTTATTTTAGAACCTTGTTTAATTTTAGTTCCATCCATTGGGTTTTGATTGATAATTGTGTTTGATAAGAATTTTTGATTTTCTACATACCTTATTTTTCCCTCAATAAAACCTTTTTCATTAATAATTTTTAATGCTTCACTCAAAAAAATTCCCCTAAGATTAGGTACTTCGACCAAATCATTTGGTGCTAAACCATTACTTACTTCAACTCTTACTCCAAAACCTTTTCGAATACTATCATTTTCTGCTGGACTTTGCCACGAAACAATACCTTTTGGATATTTTGTACTAAAAGAATAATATATTGAATCTAATTCAATACTATTTTGGTCTAATGTTATTTCGGCTGCTCTCAATGTTTTTCCAATCAAAGATGGTACTAAAATTTTTTGATTAAATTGGGTTATCTTAACTTTTATAGATCTACCGAGCTTTACACTTTTTCCTGATGATGGAAATTGCTCTAAAATAATATCTGGATTTAAGTCATTCGTAAAAATTGTATCTGCAACTACAATTTCAATTCCTTCCGATTGCGATATATTTTCAGCTTCTTCTAAAGTTAAACCCTCTAAATCGGGAATTACAATTACGTTTCTTTGATTAATATAAATTGGCATAATTATGAAGTTGAGAACTATCAATACAACAACTCCTGTTACAAAAAAAATGAATGTATTTTTTAAAAAATTCATTAACCTAAAATACTTTTTTCAAGATTATTATAACCATTTATAAATTGATTTGATTTCATTCTATTTTTTCCTTCAATTTGAACTTCAAATATTCTCAATGAACCTTTTTTGCATTTCACTTCAAAAAAGTCCTTTTCAATATTAACTATATTCCCCGGCGGTGAAATACTATCAGATTTAACGACCTCAGATTTAAAAATCTTTATTCTTTTATTATCAATAAAGGAAAATGCTCCTGGATAGGGAGAAAATGCTCTTATTTTTGCGTCAATTTTTGAAGCTTTTTCCGCCCAAGTAATTTCCAAATCTTTTTTTTGAATTTTTGGAGCTTTTGAAACATCATTCTCATCCTGAACAATCAAATCTGCTTCATTATTAATAACTTTTTTAATTGAATTAATCATTAATTTTGAACCTACTTTACTTAATTTTTCTGAAAGTGTTCCAAAGTTATCATTAATTGATATATCAACTTTTTCTTGAAGAATAATTTTTCCTGTGTCAACTTTTGGCTCTATTAAGAAAGTTGATACACCTGTTTCTTGATCTAAATTTAAAATTGCATGTTGTATTGGTGCAGCTCCTCTATATTTTGGTAGCATTGACGAATGAAGATTTATACATCCTGAATTTGGAATATTTAAGAGTTCTTTTGGAAGAATCTTATATGCTACAACTATAAATAAATCGACATTATTTTCAGCTAACTTCTTGTGAAATTTGGGATCTTTTAAATCTTCACATTCAACAACATTTAACGAGTTTCTTTTTGAAAATTCCATCACTGGTGTATGACGATATTTTTGACCTCTACCCATTTTTTTTGAAGGATTGGTAACAACAAACACTACATCAAAGTTTTTATTACATTCGTCAAGAACTTTATTTGAAAACTCCGTATTACCAAAAAAGATAATTTTTGCTTTTTTATCTTTCATTTTCAGATTTCATTAATTTCAAGGCTTTATCATATTTTAGTAGATCTGCTGGTGTTGCGAAATCAGTAATAATTTTACCGTTTAAGTGGTCATTTTCATGTTGAATTACCGTTGATAATAAACCACTAAATTCCCTTGAATGCTTATCAAGATTTTCATCTAAGTATGTATATTTAATTGTTTTAAATCTTTCAACATTTATCCTTATGTCAGGTAAAGAAAGGCATCCTTCCGAATCTATAACAGATCCATCTCCCTCTTCAATCTCCCCATTTATGAAAACCATAGGAGAATCACATTCCTCTGTATGAGATATATCTACTACAAAAATTCTTTTTGTAACTGCTATTTGGTTTGCTGCTAATCC
Organism: uncultured Fidelibacterota bacterium; assembly: GCA_902629855.1. Lineage (GTDB taxonomy): Bacteria > Fidelibacterota > Marinisomatia > Marinisomatales > Marinisomataceae > Marinisoma. The sequence continues at coordinate 33,523 of CACOSI010000002.1, read as the reverse complement.
AATTCCGTCAAACTCATACATTGTATCAAATAAGTCTGTAACTAATTGATTAATATTTGAGAAATCAGTGATATCATCTGAAATAGTTCTAAGTGCTGGATGACCAAATTTTACTACTTTTTTTACTGCCATAAATTAATTATCAGAATTTAATAATTTTGCTATTGCTGTCTTATCCACGGTAAGCTCGTTATCATTAGAGACTCTAATGATAACCTTTTCATTTCTAACTCTAACAACTTTACCGTGAATACCGCCGATAGTAACGATTTTATCGCCTTTTGATAAGTTGGCCTGCATATTTTTTATTGATTCTTGTTTTTTTGAATTTGGTCTCAAAAAAAAGTAATATAAAACAAGAAAAATAAGAAATATGGGTAGTTGACTTAAAAAAATATCAAAAAAAGAAGCTTCCTGCTGTTGAAAAATTAGTATTTTATTTAACATGACAAAAATTAGTTTAGTTCTTACTCTTAAACAAGGCCATAAGATTTGTGATAAAAAGTGTTAGAATTAAAGCTGATATCAAAAATTTTGAGATATTAAATAATAATTTAAAATATGAATTATCATATTCAAAAATAATAGACTTATCGCCCTCTTCTAATAAAAGCCCTCTTAGAACACCATTGACCTGATAAATCTTTTGTTCCTTACCATCTACATAAGCTTTCCATCTATCTGGATAATTTATTTCACTTAAAACAAGAAAACTCTCATTTTTAATATCAACTTCAATTTCAATCTTATGAATTTGTCGATTGATATTCTTCACTTGAGCATTCGAAAACTTTTTTTCACTCAAATCTTTAACCACAGCGATTCTGTTTGGATCAAAAGCATCTGAATTAAGGAATAAATATAGATTTTCATCTTCTGGTATAACATTTCTAACAAACCATGCCTTTTTAGTGAAATTTTCTAGCTCATAAATGAAAATTCTTTTTAGACCATTTATAGAATTAAAGTTTGTGGTTTTGATATATTTGAGTTTTGGATGGTTAATTTGAGTAGTACTAATGAAATATTTAACATTTAAAAATTGTAAAACTGGTACTGAAAGTAGGTTATTAGTATTACTCATTAACTTTGCATAATGATTAAACTTTGCTGGATGATATCCTCCAACTGATTCAATTCCGTGATATTTAAATTTTGGATCGGTGAATAAAGATCCAGCTGGATAAATTCTGTTTGATTTTAAATTATCTTTTAAAAAAATAATTGTCTCATCTGCAATAAAAATTGAGTTGAAAAATTCTTTAGAAACCATTTGAGATTTTTGTCCACTATTTTCAGATGGATTTATAATTTGGAAATCAATTCTTTGAATATCTAAAAATGAAATTAAAAAGAAAAAAATCATAATCATTTGATATGATATTTTTTTATAATTCTCAATAATGTAAAATGATAAATCCTTTAATCCATAAGCGCATAATATATAAAGGCAAAAATTTGAAACTATTAATATCATGCTTGGAACTCTGAAGCTGCTAAAAAAGGGAAGATAATTATAAAAGAATTCGTAGAAGATACTAAAATATTTTCCAAATGATAAAAGTATGCTTACAATTAAAACTGAAAGAAAATATAATCTATTATTTGATAAATTTTTGAGAGAAAAAAGTGCTAATAATATTACAGGTAATCCAACATAATTTGGATAATCAGTGAATGGCATAAAACCTGTATATGATGAGCCACCAAAGCCATAATAATATGGTAAAAAATAAGTAATTAGCTCTTTTGGATGCATTGACCAATTTGTAGCATACTGTAGATTTGCAATATCTCCAGATCTAATTGATAGATCTTTGTAATCAAGTGATGGGAGATATATGTGTGCTGAAATTAAAAATGCAAAAAATATTGCTGATAAAAATAATAAAAATAATTTTCTATCTTTGATTTTTATGTAATTATAAATGAAAAAAGTAAAAAGCATCATGCAGCTATAATAAACAATTTGAACATGTGCTCTTTGAAATTGAAAACCAAGAAGCAAAGCTAAAATTGTCATGTTTTTGAAAGTTGGATTATCATTTAATAGTATTAATGAATATAAAATCCACGGAAAAAAAGAAGCAGTCATCATTTGACTTCCATGTCCAAAAACAATCATTGTTATTAAAAATGGATTCATTATCCATAACATTGAAACTATTATCGATATATACCTTTTGGAAATTAATTTATTTATCAATTTGTACATTCCAATAGCAGTGAACATAAGATGCAAAAATTGAATACTTATATCTGAAAATCCTATTTCATTCAATATATAGCTAGGGGTATATAAAAGATTTACATATGTAAAAGATTCCAATGATGGCATACCTGAAAAAATCCAAGGTTGCCATTGTGGCCATTCATTTAACAGGGATTTGCTTTGATCCAAGATATTTGAAGCTGCATATGGATTAAGCGTATCTCCTGAAGCAAATGATTTATCAAAAAATATAATATCTGCAAAAAGAATTGAAATAATTAAAACACTAAAAAAAGTACAAAGAAGAATCATATCAACTTAAAATTTTATTTTTGAAATTTTTAAAAAATATTTTTTCATCCTCATCTAATCCCAATAGAATATTTAATACAAAAAATGTTATTAGAATAGAAAACAAAATAAAAACTAAAAACACGACTTGGTACATTATTGAATGATCTTGGAAATTGATAATATTAGTATTGAGATAATTAAAAATCGAAAATAAAATAAAACCTGAAAATATTGGTTTAAGCATTTTCAATGATAAAATATTTAATTTCAATATTATCAAATTTTCAATTAACCTTAAAATGCTCAAAATAATCAAAGATACAGTTGTTGAGAAAGCAGCACCTAATATTCCCATTGAAGGTATTAACTGAAAATTCAAAACTACATTGATAGTTAATGCTATTGAAACATTGAATAAATTATAAAGAGTATAACCGCTCATTGTTAATGTTGAAGAGCCAAGACCAAATATTGTTTGGGCAAAAATTCCAATTAATAAGACTTTTAAAGGCAAGCTATTATTAAACTCTGATCCGAATAACAATAACATTGGTTGAGAAAAAACGAATAAGAAAATAAAAATTGGTGTTGAAAAAAATAAAATAGATTTTGTAGATGATTTTAAAGCATTGCTCATACCATTTAAATCATTATTAAAATATTTTTCTGAAAATATTGGAGCAAAAATTCCTGCAAATGCAAATAAAATCATTCTCACTAGTCCGGCAGTTCTATCAATAGGATGATACATTCCGACATTAGTTGTATCTGAAAGATATCCAAGCATTAGTACATCAATCCAGTGCATTAAGATACCAATAGCGGAAACAAACATTAATGGTATAGAGAATCTCAGAATACCTTTGTCGATCTTAGAATACATAATTTTTTTAAAATCGTATACAATAAAATTTCTCAAGAAACGCATTATAAAAAGAAAACCTATTACAGAAGAAAGAAAAGTAGGTATTAGAATTGAAATTTTGGATCCAAAGATTAAGAATGAAAAAATAAATCCTATAAGAAGAGTAAAAGGATTAACAAGTTGATTTACAAAAATTTTATATTTTAAAATCTTAAATGCTTGAGTAGCATGAGAAGCAATAAGAGTCATTACAGAAAATGGTAGGCTAATACTAAAAACTTTTATAGCAGTTGCTAAAAAATCCTCTTGATTAAAAAAATTATTTACAATCCACTCAGCATTAAAAAAGAGAATTATTGAAATTATTAAACTAGTAATAAGCCCTGTTTTAATTGAAGAAAAAATTGCATTTTCAACGCTATTTTTATCTTCTAAATCCCGACTAACAAATCTTAGAACACCATTATCTAAACCAGAAAGTGCAAATATTTCAGCAACTTTCAATATTGCATTAGATAAAGAGTAAATGCCTAGCATTTGTGCGCCTAAAAATCTTGCCATAATTATTGAAAATAGATATCTAAATACAGATCCTGCTGTCATTCCTGAAAAAGAGATAAATGCCTCGTTAAGAATAGTTTTTTGACTATTTGAATTATTTTGCATTAGCTAATCTAAAATATAACCATCTTAATGCTTGAAGTGGTATGTGAATTATGAGCCAAAAAATAAATATAAAAATTAATTGAAAAGGTGAAGCATGCCTCCAAAACAACTTTAATTGACCCTTAAGTTTTTTAAAATTTTTATTAAATGAATGTTCTCCAAGAGTTTGAGAAACATTATGTAAAATTACAGAGTCAGGAACGTATAAAATAAATCTATTCGTTTTTCTAGCTCTCAAGGATAAATCAACATCTTCACAATACATAGAGAAATCATTATCGAAATATAATTTTCTAAAGTCGTCGAATTTTATACAAAAACAACAACCGCTAGCATAGTCTGTTTTGGTTTTAAAGGAATATTTAGGTCCATCAAAATCTCTTATTCCTATATGCTTAATAATGCCAAACCATAAGTTAACAACCCCTCCAGCGTACCATATTTTATTAATATTAGATGAATACAAAATTTTAGGGGTTGAAATAATTGCCTTTTTATCCTCAAGCAAAGGATTGATCAATTTTTTTACAAAATTTTTACTTACAATTGTATCATTATTCAAAAAGATAATAAAATCATCTTTTTCAGGATTAAGATGATTTACTCCTTCATTATTTCCTCCTGAAAACTTCAAATTCTTTGAAAGAGTTAAAATATTGAATTCTGGGAAGTCTTTTTTGATGTTTTCAGACGTGTTATCTGATGAATTATTGTCAACAACCAAAACGTTAAGATTATCATATTCGACAGTTCTTAATGATTCAAGACATCTTTTTGTATGATTGTAATAGTTCCAAGCCAATACAACAACAAATACCTTTGGATTTTTAATTTCACTCATCATAAATATTTAATCTTTCTTCAAAAGAACTCCATGAAAAACTTTTTTTTCTTTCTTTAATATTTTTTTCCATTTGATTTTTGATTTCAGAATTAAAGTATTTTTTAATTTTATTTGCAAATTCAACAGCTTTAGGTAACGATATAAAACCGGTTTTTTCATCTTCAACATAATCTTTTAGACCGCCTTCAGAGGAAACAATCACTGGTTTGTTAAAATTCATTGCTAAAGATAAAACTCCACTTTGTGTTGAAGACTTATATGGTAAAACTACTAAGTCAGATGACAAAAAGTATTTTGATATATTTTTCTCCTCAACGAAACTTTGATTAAAAACAAATAGTTCTGATAAGTTTAATCTCTCAATTTTTCTAAAATATTTTGTCATATCTTCATAAGCCTCACCAATAATCAAAACTTTTAAATTTTTAATATCTTTTTTAATTAAAGATATGGCATCAATAAGAATGTCTAAACCTTTATGTGGTCTTATCAAACCAAAAAAAAGTATTACTTTATTATCTGTTAATGATAATTCTGTTCTAAAGATTTCCCGATCATTACTATTAAAATCATGATAATATATTGGATGAAAATTATCAATTAAGTTTAAAGTTTCATTAATCTTTAAAGCTTTTTTTCTATCACTATTATTCATAACTATATATTTGCAATTTTTATGTGAAAGAACTTTTTTCACAAAAAATTTTTCAAATGGTAATGATTGATGTGATATAACATTGTGTAAAAGAATATATATTTTTCTAGATAAAATTCTTTTTATAATAAAGTTATACATTGGAGAAAAAAAAGGATGCCAATAAGAAATAAAAACAACATCAGGATTATAATCTTTTAAAAATTTAATACTTTTTATCCAACTACATAAATTTATAGGATTTAAAATTCTTGCTGATTTATAAGAATTATTATGATTAGTAACTTGAGACTTTCCAGGAAAGAAAATTGATGGATATAAACTCTTAAAATTAATAACAGTCACGTCATTATTAATTTTGAATTGTTTTACTATACTTTTATGAAAGTCTGAAATTCCCCCTCGAAAAGGTGGATAAGGTCCAATAGTTACTATTTTTAAATTTTTAGCCAATTATTTCTTTAATATAATTTTTAGCTTTTTGATTTCTATTAACAATTATCTCGCCAATTAAACCAAAAGTGAATAATTGTAGTCCTGTTATTATCAAAAGAGAGCCAAAAATAATTAATGCAATATGCTGCTGAAAGGAATGTCCTAGATTATATTTAAGATGTAGAACATAAATCTCACTTAATACGCCGAAAAGAATTGAAGTAAAACCTAAACCACCAAAAAAATGTAGCGGTCTATCCATATATTTTCCTAAAAATAAAATAGTTAAAAAATCAAAAAAACCGTCTTTATATCTTTCTGAGCCATATTTTGAAATTCCATATTTTCTTTCTCTATGTTCAACTGAAACTTCAGAGACTTTATAATTTTTTTGGTGTGCAAGTAGAGGAATATATCTATGCCTTCCTCCATATAGATTTAAAGAACTTGCAACTTCTTTTTTCAGTACTTTTATTCCAGTATTTGAATCATTAATCTTTAATCCACTGAAAAGTTTTACAAAAAAATTAAATATCTTTGAAGCAAATCTTTTTTCAAATGAATCTCTACGATTTTCTTTCCATCCAGTAACTAGGTCATATCCATTTTCAATTTCAGATATTAAATTTTTTAATTCTGCTGGATTGTCCTGTAAATCAGAGTCCAAGGTGGCAATTAGATTACCATTAGAAACTTCTATTCCAGCTTGTAATGCTATCGATTTTCCATAATTTCTATAAAGATTAACTAACTTGAATGAATCATATTTTTTAACATTATCTTCGAGTTTACTCTGCGAAGAATCTGTTGATCCATCATTAATAAAAATAACTTCTATAGAGTTATCATTTCCAAAAACATCATTCAATTCTGAAACTAAATCGTGAATTGAACTTTCTTCATTAAAAACTGGTATTACAATAGATAATTTTTTCATCTTTTAAAATTCCTGCGATTAAATTTTATTGAATATACTTGTTTACTATTATTCAATGAAAATATTATTTCGTCTAAAAAATTTCCACTTTCAAAAGATTTAAGCTTTGTTGAAATACTGTAAGAGTTTTTTAAGTTAATATTTATTTTTTTTAATATTCTTGGATCCCCCCATAAAATATTTTTATAAAATTTTGCATTTAACTGATCTGAAATAGGAAAAAAGTTTTGAAATTCATCTAAATCAACTTGTTGATTACTTCTAAGGTCAATATAAGTGATATTTTCTTTATCAATATCAACCATATATTTTCTTCTTCCTAAAAAGTCTTTAAAAACAATGTATGATGATTGATTTTGTGACTCAAAAATAAAAGGAGACGAAAAATTTGCCTTTCCATTTCCACTTAATGTACCTGTGCCAATTACTCTATTATATTTTGATTCAAGATTTTCAATTTTTATGTTTTTGCTGGTGTCTATAACTGTATATGAAGAATTTGAAGCACAGCCAATAATAAATATTAGAAAAATAAAGAATATTTTATTGTTTTTCATATTCTTCAATCTTGGACAACAGTGTTGTATTATTTGGTTCAATTAATAATGCTTTATTATAAAATATTAAGGCTTCATTAAAGTCTTCAAGCTTTATTAAAACATCTCCATAATGTTCCAGAATTACAGCACTTGACTCATCGATTAAAATTGCTTTAGCAATGAAATCTTTAGCAATAGTATAATTACCTAACTTATAATGTATCCAACCAATTGTATCTAAATAAGCTGAAGTGTTTGGGCTAATTTCAATTGCTTTTTCTGCTAAAGTTAATGCGTAATCTATTTCCTCATTTCTTTCAACTAGACTGTAAGCATAATTATTATATGCTTGTGCATCATTTTGATTTAAAGCAATAAGTTGAATATATAAATCATCTGACATATCCCATTTTTGTAGATTATCGTAAGTCATTGCTAGTCCATGCATTGTGGCTATGGACTGATCATCTAGTTTTAGGGAAATATTGTAGTATTTTTCAGCATTTAAATAGTCATTTAATGAATAATTTGTTAGACCCAAAAAATAATTTATTTCAAAATCTTCAGGATATAATGTAAGTGCTATATTTAATTCATCTATTGCTTCATCATATCTTTGCATTTGTATTAGTGAAATTGCAGAATTAATATATCCCTCTTTATCATTTGGAAAATATTTAGAATGTTTTCTTGATATATCCAGAGATAAATCATTTCTGCCAATCTCTCTGTAAACTAATGATAGATAGTATAATGAAAATCTATCATCTTCTTTTTCATCAAGAGCTTTTCTTAAAAAACTCTCAGCATCTGAAAATTGACGATTTTTGATAAATTCTAAAGCCATTTGGTTGTAAAGATTGTTATAAAATGGATTTGCTTTAATTTTTTCATTTTTAATTAACTCTTTCAATTCATCCAAAATATCTGGACCTTGAATTGTTTCAATATATCCTCTTAAATACTCAGAATTTGAAGGTTCTGCTAATAATAATTTTTTAAAAAGCTTTGACGTATCACGGTGATTATTATCGTATGCTAATTGAGCAGCAACTTGAAGAGCTAGAATAAGACTATTATCTTTATTATAAGCTTCATCGTAATAAATTAATGCACCATCAATATCATTTAACTTTGCTTTAAGATCACCAATAATGAATAGGACATCAGCATTATTAGGATCATTATCAATAATACTTTCAAAGACTATCATGGATTCATTGTATTTATTTAGTGCAATATATTTTTTACCAAGAGATATTTTATAATCAACTGCATTGTTATCAATGCTAATAGCTTTTTTTGAAAATAAAATACTTTTTTCATACTTTTGAATCATCCAATATGCTTCTGACATTGAAAAATAAACTTCAGCTGATTTCGACCCTTTTTCAATTGATTCTTGAAATTCTAAAATTGCACGAGCATAATCACCTTGCTCTAAAAAAAGCATACCATCCATAAAACTCTGAACTCCACTATCTGAAGAAAAAGAATCGGTGTTCTTCTTTTCTACCTTTTTTACATCTTGAGAGCTTGATTCTTGCTGCTTATCTACATGAGGTAAATTAGTTGAGCATGATACCGTGAATAATATAATACTTGTGTAGATATTTACATTTTTCATAACAATGCAAATTACATCTGAGAAAGGATATTTACAATTCTATGAATTTAATCTTTATCTGTAACAAAAGAACCATTTACATCATTAAGAATATCAATATCGTTGATTTCATTCGATTCTTTATCAATTTCTTCTTTATCTATGTTATTATCGATAGTCTCTTCATCAACTATAGAATATGAAGAAAAACTTGGTTGCAATAGATATCCTGAAAGAAGTAAAATTCCTAAAACAGAAAGAGTCAAAAATGCAAAGTTTCTTTTTGAAAATCCAAGGATACCCATTGGCTTTTTTTCACTTTTAAGTGAAGCAATCTTCTCATTTAATCTTTTGGTGAAGTCTTCGGATGTTTTCAATGAAGGAGCATCTTTCATCATATTCATTACATCTTTAATAGATTCAACTTTCGATAAATATTCAGGATTTTCAGATAAAAATTTTTCGAATTCTTTTCTCTGCTTTATATCCATTGAATTTTCAATCCAATCAGAAATTTGGTCTTCAAATTTATTATAATTCATTTTTGCTCCTTAAAATGTTTCATTTTTTCTGCCAATTGAATTCTTCCTCTATTTATTCTAGATTTGATTGTTCCAATTGGTATTTCAAGTATCTTACTTATTTCATCGTATGAAAGTTCCTGAAAATCTCTCAAAACTACTGCCATTCGAAAATTCTCAGGAATTTCATCTAAAAATTTGTTTAGTTGATTGATCGCAAACTCATTGTGTGTCTTTTGATCTAATGACTGCTCTTTAGAATTTATATCAAGAGGATTACCATCTTCTGTCCACAAAGATTCTGTCCTTTTTCTCTTATTTTTTCTTAATTCAGTAAGTGCATTATTTTTGGCTATTGTAAAAATCCATGTTGAAAACTTAGCCACATTTTTATAATAACTCGCATGAGTGTATAGTTTAATTAATGTATCTTGAACCACATCTTCGGCTTGTTCCTTATTATTAAAATATCTAAGTACAAAATTAAATAGTCTTTCTTTATATCTTTCAACTAGCTCATTATAGGCATTTATATCTCCACTTTGAAATAAAGCAATTAACTTTTCATCTGAAAGCTTGAAATCATCCTTCATAGTTAAAGATCCCGTTAACTGTATTTGTAAATTCTGACTCATCGATTATTTTTCTTGTTTTAATATTTTTATCTAATGTATTTAAAATCGTTATAGCATTTTCAAGTTCAATTAAAGTATAGTTTTTTGATGATGAAGCTATTCTTTTAATTACATTTCCCTTAATGTTTCTACTAGATCCTTCAAATAATGTTCCCTGATTAATTTTTGTCAAAAACAAAGCATCAAAAATTGAAAATAATGAATTAACAATAAACGATAAACCGTGTTGTTTCATTAAATAAAATCCAATTTCATGAATTTTATCAACATTTTTATCGCAAACAGCATAATTAAATTCCCAAAGTTGTTTATTTTTTTGAAAATTTTTCACAGCATTCTGCTCTGAATCAATATCAGTACCTAAAATACTTTGATTAGATAAATCATTAAATATTTCTGAAAAATTATTCCCAAAATTACTTATTAATTCAGTTGAGTATTTTTCACTTACATCAATATTAAGTTCTTTAGAAAATAACTTAATCCATTTTTTCATTTCACTTTCAAACGGAGTTGAAATATTAACTGTTGTTGTTGACTGAGATAATTTTTTAGAAAAAGAATTTTTAATATTATTTTTTTTAGATTTAAAGTCATAACCTAAAAAACTATGATCGACAAAAACATAAATGTTTTTGTTTACATTATTAATATTTTGTAAAACAAAATCGTGATTTTTTTTTGATAATTTATTTATGTTTTTGATTATGATAATCTTATGCTGTTCAAACATATCAATTTCTGTAAATGAAGTAATCAAACTATTTTCTGATGATGATTTTTCTGAACAGTCATAAATTTCAATATCTAAATTTTTACCAAACTTCTTTTTTATTTTATTTTTTATAAAAAGGTATAAAAAGTCATTGTCACCAACTAAGAGATAGTTTTCATCATCCTTTAGATTTTTTTGAACAAAAGTTAATGCATCCATCATATTAAAATTAATCACTACCCTTTTCAACAGCTATACCATAGCTACCTGATTGTATAACTGGTTCACTTTCATCATTTATTACAGTATTTACTTTTTTCTTAAATGTTATTTTACTAACTATTAAAACTGCTAAAAAGGCTAAAACAAAACTTGACAATCTCTCCGTCATTAGCGATTGGAGATAAGGACTACTTCCCCATATTATTGTTGATAAAGACCCTGTAAATAATCCGGCAATAATTCCTTGGCGAGTTGTTTTATGCCACCATAAGGATAATATTACTGCAGGTCCAAAAGAAGAACCCAATCCACTCCAAGCAAAACTTACAATTCCAAAAATAGTATCTCCAGAATATTGTGAATACATTGCTATTATATATGCAAATACACCTAATAAAATTGTAATGTATCTAGTATTTAAAAGTGTATCTGATTCTTTATTATTTTTAAATCGATTAAACTTTAAATCTTCACTAATGGCTGATGTAGAAACCAGTAATTGAGAATCTGCCGTAGACATCATAGCTGCAACTGCTCCAGATATTAATAAACCGGCCATCCATGCTGGTAAAAGCGTTTGTGCTAATAATGGCATTGCAATTTCAGGATCTTTATCAAGAAAAAAGCTTTCCCCAAAGTAACTCATAGCGATAATACCAATTAAAAAAGCTCCAGATATTCCTGGAATAGCCCAAAATGCTGCAATCCATTTTGCTTTTTTAACATCTTCAACGGATTTGATGGCCATATATCTTATGAGTAGATGAGGTTGTCCAAAATAACCTAGACCCCAACTCATTCCTCCAAGAGCAACAGAAAGTGCTGAAAAACCTGTTAAACCACTAAAATAGGAGTTCTTTGACACATCTTGAAAAAGGATTAGTTCACTGATTTCTTTATCAAAAGACATTAGCTCAAATAAACCTATAATTGGTAATATAACTAAAGTTCCTATCATCAAAATTCCTTGAATAAGATCTGTCCAAGCAACTGCCAGTAATCCACCTAATATTGTATATATTATAATTATTATAGCGCTAAGCGAAATACCATAAAGATGATCTATGTCAAAAATTGTATTTAAAATCTTTCCTGAACCATGAAATTGAGCAGAAACATAAAATGTAAAAAATGTTCCAATTATAACCGCTGAAACATTTTTTATAATTCCTGATTTATCCTCGAACTTTTTTTCTAAAAAATCTGGGATAGTCATTGCATCTAATTTTTCAGTTTCAAATCTCAATTTTTCAGCTATTAGAAACCAAGAAGATATTATTCCAAAAGTTATTCCTATTACAGCCCAAAACTCACCATATCCAATTGCAATAGCTGCTCCAGGTAAACCTAATAGAAGCCAGGCGGATTCGCCTGAGGCTCTTTCTGAAAAAGCAGTAACCCATGGTCCAAGTTTTCTACCTGCTAGCAAAAAATCTAGTTGAGATGAGACAAATCTATTTGATAAAATTCCGACAAAAATTATCAATGAAAGATAAATTATAAATATTATTTCAATCATAATATAAAACTAATTAGAATGCAGTAGAATCCAAACCACATAAAGCTGTAATTTTCTAGGAATTTGATCAAGAAAACTAGACTGAAATATCCAAATACAAATGAAGAAATAAACAATACAAATGAAGATTCAATTGAAATTGAATTAAAACCATTTGAAAATAAAAATTTATATATAATTGAAAGTAAAATTACTGGAATAGCCATAAAAAAGGCATATTGAATAATTTTTTTCTTTTCAAGTCCTGCGAATAATCCAGCACTTATTACCATTCCTGACCGCGATACGCCAGGAAGCATTGCAAAAGCTTGACAACATCCTAAAAAAAATGATGTTTTATAGTTTAAATTATCAAAATTTAAAAAATCGCTGGATAATCTACTTTTCATATTACTTAGAATAATTAAGATGATACCATTTACTAGCAAAGATATTTTAACAAAGTCATATTTGAAAAAAACTTCTAAGTCAAAAAAGAAACCAACAAAAACTGCAGGAATTGTTGATACAATAAGCATTTTGATTGTATTTATATGAAAAAAATCATCTGAGTTTTCATTAGAAAAAAAAGTAGATCTGTAGTAAAGAATTATGCTAAAAAGAGTTCCAAAGTGAGCAATAATTTCTGCAGATGCTCCAGAATTTTTAATTTTTAAAAAATTTTCAAATAATACCAAATGTCCAGAACTACTTATTGGAAAAAATTCTGTCACACCTTGAATTAAACCTAATATAAAATAATTAATAAATTCATTCATAATAAATGTAACCTCTCATTCTTTTTTCCGTTCCATTTCTTCGAAATGAATGGAAATTGTGGTTTTCAAAAGTACAAATTTTACTAACCTCAATATCCTTAAATCCTTCTAAAACTAATTGCTTAACTGCTATTTTTTTTAAATTTAAATAGTACTTATCGTCTATAATTAGAAAATATTCTCTTTCAAAATACTCAAGAAAATCTTTCTTAACCTCATAATTTTTTTGTGAAATTGATGGACCAATAAAAATTTTAAAATCAGAAAGATTATCATACGAATTTAAAGCTTGAGATAAATTGCTTATAATTCCTTTTTTTAAACCTTTCCAACCGGCATGTACAACTCCAATGCAAAATTTTTTTTGATTATATACAAAAATTGGTAAGCAGTCAGCTACTGAAATCTCAAGAATGTGATTTATATTGTTTGATAATAAACCATCAGTTGATTTGTAGTATAAAGTCTTGTTTGATACTTGAGAAATTTTTGAAGAATGAGTTTGATTCATATTTATAATTTTCTTCTTTTGAGGAAAAGTTTTAATTCGTTCGTTTGAAAAGAGAATTTTTACTTTATCTAATTGTAATTCTTTGGAAAAATCAATTATCATCCCTTTTATTTATTCTTTATCAGTATTATAAATTCTTTTATTCGAAAATTTCACAATCTTCGGGGAAATATTTGATTGTGATTCTGTAAAATCAAACTCACGAGTGTATCCCTTAAAGTCTGATGACTTATTTAAAATAAATTTACCATTAACAGATTTAGAATTAATCAAAAAATTTGAAAAATCTAATCCAAAATGAAATGCATTATTTAAAACTGGGTCATAATCAAATGAATTTCCAACATTATATTTCGGAGAATAGCTTGTTACAAATATCATATCACTTATGTGGGGATAAATTGCTTCTTCTTTTAGAAGATCCATATCAAGCCATCCGTCGTTACCCATCAGCTGTGTTTCAAGATTTGATAAAGAAATTTGAGATGCAATAAAATTTAATGATGATCTTTCAACTGGAAAAAAAATTCCATCGATTGTTTCTAATACAACTCTAGTTGAATCAATAGAATCATCTTCCTGTATGTTGAACATATCATAAACTTCATCAGAATCGACTTCAAACATAGAATCTAGAACATCAATATCAACACCCAGAAATTCTTGATATTCATTTTGATTTTCAATTTCCCATGCAACTTTACGTAATTTTTTAAAATTTTCTCTTAAATCAATATCTTGATCAATATCATACCATCCAATGTAAACCGGCTCCTTATTTTGTCTATCAAGTGAGGTTAAAAATGAGTCAACTTCATTTATTCCATTTTTACTTCTTGGAGCAATAATAGCTATATTTTTAAGCTCCAACTCTTCTAAAATATATTTTACAAGTAGTTCATTTTTAAAATTGATGGATGAATTCAAAAAATAAATATTTTTATTAATATTTAATAAAGAGCTATTAGTACTAAAAGGAGTAAAAATTGGAATATTAAAATTTGAAATTGAATTAGCTCCTGAAATTAAATTTTCGTCCGAATAAGGACCTATAATGGCACTTACATTATGGTTTTCTACGAGATCATTAAAGGCATTTATTGTATTAATTTGACTTCCATAATTATCAATTACGATAAATTGTATTCTGTTTCTGGAATTTGAAATTCTATTAGATTCTAATAATCCTTCAAGAAATGCATTGGATAATTCTTTATTTTCTCCGCTAAGAGGTAGAACAACTCCAACTTTTTTTCCATAGCTAGTACCAAAATCTACATTTCTTCTAATAAAATTATAATACCCTCTAAAATCTCTATCTAATTGACTATAGTCTATAGATGAATAAATATCAATAAGCTCAGAATCCTCAGTTGTGATGCTATTTAAAGCAATAGCTAGTGAAATCAAATTTTTGTTTTTAATGTCATTTTCTAACACTTTTAGTAATTCTAAATTTTTTACATTTAGATTCATTGGAAGTATGTTGTAGATCCTTTTATTTATACGCTTATTGGATCTTTTATCAATATTACTTTTTCTTGCCAATAAATAACTTTCAAATGCTTTATCATAAAAACCTTTTTCTGAAAAAATATCACCTAAAGAAAGAGCATATATTGTTCTTAAATTATTATCGAGTTTTCTAACATCAATTTTTTTTGAAATCTTCAAAGCTTTATCGTATTCTTCTAATCCAAGATAAGCTTTCATTGAAAAGATTTCTAGGACATCAATTGAATAATCTGAATCTTGCAGTTCAATTTCATCAATTCTTTTTAAAACTAAATTGTATTTTTCTCTATTAAAGTCATCAATTAATGATTCTATTAAATCATCATTGATAAAATCTTGAGCACACAAAAAATTTGAAATTAATACTGTGAAAAAAAGTTTTTTATAAAACGACATCAAAACCTTCAAATTTTGGAGGACCTAAATAAAGATGTCCATGTTTTCCTGCATTTTTATGAGCATCCTTAAATGCTTGAGATTTTGTCCATTTATGGAAATCTTTTTTCGTTTTCCATATTGTATGAGAAGCATAAAGAGTATGATCATCTTCGGTGCTACCTTTTACAAGATGAAACTCCACAAATCCTGGTACATCCTTAAGACTTGAAGTTCTATTTTTCCAAATTTCCTCAAACTCTTTTCCTTTCTCAATTACAATTTTAAATCTATTCATAGCTATAAACATTTTAATCTCCTGTTTTATAAATATTAACTAAAACTACTCCAATTACAATGAAAAATAAACCTAATATGGTCTGCCAATTAAGTGTTTGTTTATAAAAAATATAACTTAGTAGAGAAATAGTAAAAACTCCTAATCCTGCCCACGATGCATATACAATTGCAAGAGGTAATTTTTCTACAGTTATTGATAAGAAATAGAAGGATAATGCATAGAAAAAAATAACTAAGCTACTTGGAACTATTTTGCTAAAGCTTTGAGTTATAGGAAGCATTAATGTCCCTATTACTTCAAATGCTATTGCAGCAAAGAGTATTAAGTATGAATTCATATATAAATATAAAATTTAAAAATTAGTAATTACCCTCTAATTCTAGGTTTCCATCAGTATCATAAAATTTCCATTCACCGATCTGCTTACCATTTTTATATTCACCTTCTATTCTGAGCTGACCATTTGAAAAATATTCTCTGAAAAACCCATGTAGTTCATTATCCATAAATGATTCTTCGGATTTTAATCTTCCATTTGGATAATAATCGAATTCTTTCTTACTAATAAGACTACCATCTTTATAAATTTTTTCAGCTTCTGGCTTACCATTATTAAAAAATGATTTCCATATACCATCTAAAACGCCATCTTTATAAGTTTTTTCCCATTCTAATTGTCCATTAGAAAAAAATTCTCTGAAAATCCCTTGAAGCTTATCATCTTTGTAATTTTTTTCTAACTTTAATTGTCCATCTGACCTATATGATTTCCAAGCTCCATTTAGTTTTCCATTAGCATACAATCTTTCTTCTTCAACTTGTCCATTGTTATAAAAAGTTCTATATATTCCATCTCTTTTTTCTTGATTGTATTTTTTTTCAATCATTATTTGGCCATTTGAGAAATATTGCTTAAATGAACCTTCTAGCATACCATCTTTATAGAAACCTTCAGATCTTATCTGACCATTAGAGTAGTAGTCTTTGAAATCTCCATTCTTTTCATAGCAGCAAAAAGGATTCTTTTCGCTTTTGTTATAGTTTTGCTCTTTTAAAATTTGTCCATTTGAATAGTAATCGAATTCTTTTTTACTAATTAAAATTCCATTATCATAAATTTTTTCTTCTTGAATTTTACCATCATTGAAAAATGATTTCCATGTTCCATTTTCTATACCTTCAAAATAATTTCTCTCTTCTTCTGGTTGTCCATTATTATAATATGACTTATATAATCCATCTTGAAAATCTTCTTTATAATTTTTTTCTAACTTTAATTGTCCATCTGGCCTATATGATTTCCAAGCTCCATTTAGTTTTCCATTAACATACAATCTTTCTTCTTCAACTTGTCCATTGTTATAAAAAGTTCTATATATTCCATCCTGAATACCTAACTTAAACGTTTTTTCAAGTTTTAATTGATCGTTAGAATCATATATCTTCCATGAACCATTTTCTTTGCCTTCTTTGTAATTTTTTTCAGATTCAATTTTTCCATTTGATCTGTATGATATTGATAATCCATCCAGAAAACCATTTTTATATGATTTATTCCATTTTATTTGACCATTATCATAGAAAAATTTGGATTGTCCATCTATTTTACCATCTTTGTAAGTAATTTCAGTTTTTAATTGCTTATTAGGGTATAAAGAAAAAACTGGTCCAGTATATGGTTGATCAGTGTATTTTGTATAAAGAATATTATCTCTCTCAACAAGCATATCATCCATGTTTATTGGTTCAGGACTGGAACAACTAAAAATAAATGCTGATATAAAAAAGATATATTTTATTTTCACAATTAAATTTAGACAAGAAAAATAATTTCTAACAGTATGATTTTTAAATAAGCTATAATGATTAATTAAAATTTTCTTTAACAGTAAATACTTCTTCAACCAAATTTCCACTTTTAATAACTAATTCGATTTCTTTTCCATTGTTTTTGAAAATCCCTTTTTCCCAAACCGAACCATCATCAAGATAAATTGTATAAGGTCCATCAACTGGGATATCATTTTCATAATCGATATTACTTTTTAATTGTCCATTAGGGTAGAATTCAACCACATTTCCATGCTTAACTTTTCCTCTCATATACATTTTAGATTTTATATTACCATTGATATAATAGACTGTTATTAGAAAAACTTTACCATTTTCATACACTATTTCTTTTTTCAGTTCACCTGTCTCTAAGTAAACTTTTTCAATTTCATATTCTTTCAACTTCATAACTAGTATTCAAAAGTAATTAAATCCATCTCCTAACTTTATTCTTGTATTCAACAAAATCTTTTCCAAAAATCTTTTCCATTGCCTCCTCTTCTGGCATTATTTGAAATCTTGTAATATAAATTTTGAATAGAAAACAAATTAAAATACCTCCTAGAATGTTAAACTTAAACGAAATAGACATTAAAATTAATAGCATCCCTAAATACATTGGATTCCTAGTAAAACTAAAGATACCAGAATTTACAAGTGAAGAAGCCTGATCTGGATTTAATGGATTAATAGTAGTTTGATGTTTTTTAAATGATCTAACAGCAATAATTAAAATAATTAAACCAAAAAATAAAAATATTAAACTAACATTATTACTAAAACTATAAATTGGAAAAAGAGACCTAGAAAAGAAAATAATTAACCCAAAAATTAAAGTAACTATTGGTGGAGGAATTTTTGTGCTCAATTTTTACTCAACTGTTACGGTTTGTGGAACAAGGGGGGTATTTATTTTTCTTGTTCATAAAATTTTTCTCTGTGTCTCTTTAAATAGTTCTTCATTCTACTATTTACTGAAGAAATTTTCATTTCATTATTAATTCCTAAAATTGTTAGTTCATTGATATCAAGTTTTTTTGAAAAAACAATTTTACCATTATCATCAAATGTAATTAAATATTTATCAAAAAGACCATCAAGATTTGGAGTTAATAGAATTCCATTATCTACATCTAATCTTTCGTCGTCATTACTATCTCTCCATGGAACAATGTGTGAACCAATTAATATTTTCGTTATTCCTACTCCAGTAACACTACATTTTGAATTCCATTTATCTAAGAGTCTACTTTTGTAATAACCTTGTCCAACTCTAGAGGTAACTAATCCCCTTCTTTCAGTAGTATTAGGTCTATTATAATTATATCTAGTGATATTACTAGAGTCGTCATTTGAGATTTTTATATTATCTTCTTCTGAAGTAGAAAGTAAAATGAATTGAAAACTTTGTCTTTCTTTACCATTTTCATCAAAATTTTTATAATAATTAATATCTACTAGTTTTAACTGGTCTATATATTTCCAATATCCTGAACGTTCAGTCTTTTCAAATAAATGAATTTGTTGTCCATCACTTTCATGATTCCAAATTGAAGAATTACCTCCAGTCATTGTCATGTCACCAACTCTTCCTTCTCCACTATAATAAAAATATTTATCTCTCCATTCATCAATATAAACATCTTGTTGTTCAGTATTGAGATTTGAAAAAATAAATATTATGGGATGATTTACACAGTTAGATATTCCTCTTTGACGATTTCCTCCAAATTCATCATGGAGTTCAGAACGTTTATAATCTTTATTTTGTATAAACAAGAATACCCCCCCGTGATACCTACTCTACGGTAACAGACTTGGCTAAATTTCTTGGCTGATCTACATTCAGCTTTTTACCTACTGCTATGTAGTATGCAAATAACTGTAAAACAATTGTAGCTAAAACACAAAACATATAATGATTAGTTTTCGGAATAATAATTAAATCATGAGCTAAATCTTTCAGAATCTTTTCTTTTGAATCAGTTATGATAATAATTTTTCCTTTTCTTGACCTAATTTCTTCAATATTAGAAATAATTTTTTCATATGTCATATCTTTAGGAACAATAAAAACATTTGGCATATTCTTGTCTACTAAAGCTATTGGACCATGTTTCATTTCTGCTGCTGGATAGCCTTCAGCATGTATATATGATATCTCTTTTAACTTTAAAGCGCCTTCAAGAGCAACTGGAAAATTTAAACCTCTTCCTAGATATAAAAAATCTGAAGCATTTTTATATTTTAAAGCTATTTTTTTTATCTCATTTTCTTTTCTTAAAACAGATCTTACTTTTCTCAAGCTAGATGAAAAATCTAAATGTGCAGTCATTGCAGATTTTGAAATCTGCTTTCTTGAGGAAGCTAATTTTAGAGCAAATAAGTATAGTATACTAATTTGCGCTGTGAAAGCTTTAGTTGAAGCAACACCAATCTCGTGCCCACACCTTGTAAATACACCACAATCTGTTTCTCTTGATATTGAACTCCCGGCTACATTACAAATACCAATAGTGATTGCCCCATAATCATTTGCTTTTTTAATTGCAGCTAAAGTGTCAGCTGTTTCTCCAGATTGTGAAATAGCTATAACAACACTTTTGTTATCAACTAAAGTTCTATTATATCTAAATTCTGAAGCATACTCTACGTGAACTGGTACTTTAGCAAATCTTTCAATTAAATTTTTTCCAATTAACCCTGCATGCCAAGACGTTCCACATGCGGTGATAAATATTTTGTCAGATGCTTCAATCTGAGACCAATATTCCAATAATCCATTCAAAATTACATTATGTTCGGTTGTTCTTCCAATAATGGAGTTTGAAATAGTGTCTACCTGTTCATGAATTTCTTTATGCATAAAGAACTTAAACTTTCCTTTGTCATAATCGTCAATTTTATAGTCTATTTTTTCAACTATTTTTGGAAGAGAAATATCTTTATCAATGGATTTTATCTCATAGTTATCATTTTTAATTACAGCCATTTGTGAATCTTCCAAGTAAATAATTTGCTGAGTATGACTTATAATAGGAGATATGTCACTACCAACAAAAAATTCCTTTTCATTTATTCCTAAAGCTAGAGGGCTTCCTTTCCTAGCTGCAATCATGCTGTCTGGCTCATCTTTATTTAAAACAACTATAGCATATGCTCCATCAACTCGTTGAAGTGCAGCTCTAACAGATTGTTCAAAATTTAATTTTCCTTTTTTGTAAAAATATCCAATCAACTGAACTAAAACTTCTGTATCAGTTTCAGATTTAAATTTTACCTTTTTTGATTTCAAAAACTTCTTAATTGGATCATAGTTCTCAATAATGCCATTATGAACTAAAACAATAGTAGCACTTTCGTCGATATGAGGATGGGCATTTATCTGGTTTGGTCTTCCATGGGTTGCCCATCTTGTATGAGCTATACCACCTATACATTTTTTATTCATCCCATGTTTTTTTAAAACATCTTCTAATTGCTTTACTTTTCCACTTCTTTTTGTAACAGTAATTTTTCCCTGTTCTGTAATACAAGCCACTCCAGCAGAGTCATATCCCCTATACTCAAGTTTTTTTAATCCATTAATAAGAATTGGATAACAATTTTTTTGCCCTTTATATGCTACGATTCCACACATGATTTGAATTTACATTGAAAATTATGAATTTTATGGTGTTAATTTTAGCACCATTTTTACATTTCCCCTCTCATATTTTTTTGAATCTAAATCTACTTCAATAAACCCATATTTATCGTATAGGTTCCTAGCGATTTTTAGCGAATCATTTGATATTAAAAATATTTCTTTAGCTTTTTTTTCAGTTGCAAATTGAATGCATTTATCCATTAATATATTGGCTATACCCTTGCCTCTAAAATGACTTTTGACGGTCATTTTAGCCAATTCAAATTTATTTTTTGAATTAAAAATCATTGCTACAGTACCAACTGCCTTATTATTTGAAACAGCAAAAAATATCTGTCCACCTTTTTTTATGATTTTTTCAGGGTTTAATAAATCTTCTTTGTCAGAATCTTCAAGAGACCAACTTTCTTCAATCCAAAGTTTGTTTAAAGTATAAAAATCCTCTGAAAATTTTTTATTATAGCTTATAACTTCTATTTTAACCATTAGTTTGGCCAGTAAATATATTCATCACCTTCTTCATAGTGCTGTCCTGAATGTTTATCAATTAATATTGGTCCATTAATGACACTTGGCCACATTGATTCAATCTGTTCAAGATTATGTTTTTTTAGAAGATTATCTAATTCTTCAACCTTTTCTGGATATTCAACTACTAAGTTATTTTTTTCAGTTGGATCTTCTGATAAGTTAAAAAGCCATTTATGTTGAATTTTATTTGTTCTTATCAATTTCCATCCTTGGTGCAATACTGTTTGCTGATGACCTTGTCTCCAAAATAAAGTTTGATGTAATTCTCCACTTTTTAAGCCTTTTACATATGGCATAAAATCAATACCATCTAATTTTCTATCATTTGGAATTTTAGCTTCAGCTGCATTTACAATAGTATGGAAAATATCATTATGATGAACTGCTGGAACGAATTTTTGACCTGCTTTTATTTCTCTTGGCCATTTAGCCATAAATGGAATATGCATTCCTCCTTCAAAATGTGTAAGCTTCCAGCCTCTATAAGGTTTGTTAATATCTTCTAGTTCAATATAGCTGGCTCCACCATTGTCACTAGTTAAAATAATTAAAGTATTTTCTGAAAGATTATTTTTATCAAGGACTTCGATTATTCTTCCGATACTTCTATCTAATGCTCCAATCATACCAGAGTATACCTGAAGATTGTGGTGCTTTGTATGATGTTTGACTGAATCAACATCATTTTTTAAAGCTTGAAGAGGATTGTGAACAGCCCAATGCGCTAAGTACAAGAAAAAAGGTCTGTTTTTATTATTTTGAATTACCTTTATAGCTTCATCAGTATAATAATCAGTTAAATATGAGTCTGGTGCAAATGCTGGTCCTTTATTAAAAGAAACACTATACTGAGATCGTGCCCATACCATATTATCAATAGCATTGTCAAATTTTGCATTTACCACATTTTTATGATTTTCAGGAAGATATAATCCTCCTTCCATAAGAAGGCTATCATCAAAACCTTGATCAATAGGGTGACTACCATCAACTCTTCCTAAATGCCACTTTCCAACATGAGCTGTATAGTATCCAGCATCACGAAGAACTTCGGCAACTGTAATTTCTTGTGTGGGCATTCCTGCTGAAAAGACATCTGCTGCATCTGCATACATGCTATGTTCTATTTCTGTTTTTAGAACGGGGTCATTAATACTGTCAATCCATTCAATTAATTTTGTTGCTCCAGGAAAAAGAGGAGTAAACTCAAAACCAAATCTTGTAGAATAACGTCCAGTCATTATAGATGCTCTTGATTGAGCGCACATAGCATTTGCTGCATAACCATTTTCAAAAGTAACTCCATCTTTAGCAATTTTATCGATGTTTGGTGTCATTAATAATCCGCTGCCAGCTCCACCATTATATAATGAGATATCGTTAAAGCCTAAATCATCAGCTAATATTAAAATGATGTTTGGTCTTTGTTCTTTAAAGTCTTTTACTGTTGGTCCTTTTTGCCAATTTGATGTTCCTTCAGATAAAACTGGCCTAATTATATTCAAAACTCTTGGAATTGACCAAACAACTATATTTACTCTATACTGCCAAGTTAAAATTGCGATTAAAATTAAAAAGGATGGGATGATTATTTTTTTCACTTTATTCCCATTCAATAGTAGCTGGAGGCTTTCCAGTACAATCGTAAACTACTCTACTTACAGTAGATATCTCATTTACAATTCTGTTAGATACCTTTCCGATAAATTCATATGGTAAATGAGCCCATTTAGCTGTCATAAAATCAACTGTTTCTACAGCTCTTAAAGCTAATACATCTTCATATCTTCTTTCATCTCCAACAACACCAACAGACTTTATAGGAAGATACACAACAAAAGCCTGGCTTAAAGAATCATAAAGATTATTTTTTTTAAGCTCATCAATAAAAATTTTGTCAGCTTTTTGTAAAGTACCAACTCTTTCTTTTAATACTTCTCCCATAATTCTAATACCTAAGCCTGGTCCAGGAAATGGATGTCTTGATAAGATATGATTAGGAGTTTCCAGTTCTTTACCAATTTTTCTTACCTCATCTTTAAATAACTGCCTTATAGGCTCAAGTAATTTTAAGTTCATTCTTTCTGGTAAACCTCCAACATTGTGATGTGATTTAATTACACTTGAATTATGATCATCTGATGATGATTCAATAACATCAGGATAAATTGTTCCTTGAGCAAGCCAATCAACATTTTTAATTTTTTTTGCTTCTTTTTCAAAAACATCTATGAAAGTATTTCCAATAATTTTTCTTTTTTTCTCAGGATCTAATACACCACTTAATCGTGAAATAAAAATATCTGATGCCTTAGATAATCTAATATCAATACCCAAATCCTTAAATGTTGTCATTACCTCTTCTACTTCACCTAGTCTAAGTAACCCATGATCGACAAAAATACATATTAACTGAGAACCAATTGCTTTGTTAAGAAGCATTGCAACAACAGAAGAGTCTACACCTCCTGAAAGTCCTAAAATAACTTTGTCATCTTTAACCTTTGTTTTTACATCTTGAATCATCGAATTAATAATATCCTTTGTAGACCAATTTTTTTTACAACCACAGATGTCAAAAACAAAATTTGAAAGTATTTCTTTCCCCTGATTGGTATGAGTTACTTCGGGATGGAATTGAAGACCAAATATTTTTTTATCACTTGATTGAAATCCAGCAATTTGACAATCTTTTGATGAAGCTATTACTTCAAAACTTTTAGGAAGTACATTAACCTTATCACCGTGACTCATCCAAACATCTAAGACATTATTTTTACTATGAATATTCTTAAAAATTGGTGAATTATTTTTTAACGAAATTTCTGCGTGACCAAATTCGTGAATATCAGAATTAATTACTTCACCACCAAGCTCATTTGATAGGGTTTGCATGCCATAACAAATTCCAAGTATCGGTATTTCTAAGTCAATCAATCCTTTATTAATTCTTTGAGATTGAGTAGACGTGACTGATTCTGGTCCACCAGATAAAATTAAGCCATCAGGTTTTATTTTTTTAATTTCTTGAGGATTTATTGAAGATGGCATAACCAAAGAATAAACACCAATCTCCCTTACTCTTCTAGCTATGAGCTGCGTATATTGTGAACCAAAATCTATTATGATAATTTTATAATCTTTCAAATTAATACTTCCATTACGTTGGATAAACTTTGTTTTAATTCTTTTCTATCTGCAACAAAATCAATAAAGCCTTTTTCTAATAAAAATTCAGAGGTTTGAAAATGTTCGGGTAAATCTTGATTCGTTGTTTGTTTAATTACACGCTGCCCAGCAAAACCAATAAGTGCTTTTGGCTCTGCAATAGTAATGTCAGCTTGCATTCCAAAGCTAGCAGTAACACCTCCGGTTGTTGGGAATGTAAGAATTGATATATATAGTCCACCTTGTTTTGAAAATCTTGATAAATGAGTACTAATTTTAGACAATTGCATAAGAGATAAAGCTCCTTCTTGCATTCTAGCTCCACCAGATTGACATAGAATTATTAATGGACAATTTTTATCAGATGCAAAATTAATTCCCTTTGAAATTTTTTCACCAACAGCACTACCCATGCTTCCTCCGATATACTTAAAATTCATTAAACAAAGAACAACTTTTTTACCATCAATAGTACCGTAAAAACAGTCAACTGCTTCCTTGTCATTTGGGACTTTATCAAGAATTTCTTCATATGATTTGTTGGCTTTAAAATTAAGCATATCTACTGAGCTTATATTTGAGAATAAATTTTTGTATTCATCATCTAAAATAATTTCAAGATACTTATTACTATCTATAGGAAAATGAAAATTACAATGATGACAAATATTTAAAGCTGCTTCTAATTCTGGATTATAAAGAATTTCTCCACATGAG
>CACOSI010000001.1 GCA_902629855.1 uncultured Fidelibacterota bacterium | reverse complement strand
TATCAGATACATCTAATGCATACTCCAATCCGCAATTAGAAATCTACGCAGATGATGTTTCATGCGGTCACGGTTCAACAACAGGTGCTTTAAATGAAGATAGTATTTTTTATCTACGAGCTAGAGGAATTAAAAAATCAGATGCCATAAAAATACTAATTAAAGCTTTTGCAAAAGAAGTAATTGATGAGTTTTCTCTTTCTTCCATTCAGGATATATCCGAAATTGCTTTGGATAATTGGATTAATGAAAAACATTAAAAATAAATTAGAAGACATCAGAGAAGGATTTACGATACTTTCAGGACAAGATAAATTAGTTTATCTTATTGATTTAGGTAAAAAACTTGATCTAATTGATATTAAAGACCAAACTAATGAAAATAAAATCCATGCTTGCACATCGCAAACTTGGATTAAAACTATTCATGTTGGAGAAAATATTTCATTTAAAGCCAATTCAGAGAGTTCGATGGTCAAAGGTCTTTTAAGAATCATACAAATCGGTTTTAATGGTTCTGAGCAAAAAGATATTTTAAATTTTATAAATGAATTTGAAAGTGCAGAAAAATTATTTGATTGGATTAAGCTTGGCCCCACTATTTCGAGCCAAAGACAAAATGGGTTTATTGGATCTTTGAACCATATAAAAGATGAGTTAAATGGAAAATAAAGAATTTACTATACTTGAAGATGTAAATGTTTATAGTGTTCCTGATGGAACCAAAACATTTCTAAAAAAAGGTATGGAAGGAATTATTGCTCAATCATTAGGAGATAATTTTACAATTGTTGTTGAAGGAAACATGTACCAACTTAATGGAGTTGACGCAGAAGCAATTGGAGAAGAAAAAAGAGAAGTTAATTCAAATAATTTTGCAAATGAGGAAGAAGTTTGGAATGTTCTTCATACATGCTATGATCCTGAAATACCCGTAAATATTGTCGATCTTGGTTTAGTTTATAATTGTGAAATAAAAGACGATGGAGATGGTGTTGATATTTTAATTCAGATGACATTAACAGCTCCTGGTTGTGGAATGGGTCCTGTAATTGCTGAGGAAGTAAAACAGAAGTTACTGTCTCTAAGTGGAGCCAAATCTGTAAATGTGGAACTTGTTTGGGAGCCACAGTGGAATCAGGATATGATGAGTGATGCTGCAAAACTGCAACTTGGTTTATATTGATAATATGAATATTAAAAAAGATTTTCCCATACTCACGCAAAAAAATAGGGATAAACCTCTTGTTTATCTCGATAGCGCAGCTACAAGCTTAACACCAACTGCTGTAGTAGATAGTGAAATGAAATATTATAATGAATATGGTGGTAGTGTTCATAGAAGTGTCTACGAACTGGGAGAAAAAGCTACCAATGCATATGAAAACAGCAGAAAAAATCTTGCTAATTTTATAGGAGCAGATTCTTCTGAAATAATTTTTACAAAGAGTGCAACAGAATCAATTAATCTAGTTGCTGATTCTTGGGGTAAAGAAAATTTAAAAAAAGGTGACTTTATTCTTTTAACAAACATGGAACATCATTCAAATATTATTCCATGGCAAATGATATCTAAAAGAACAGAATCTAAAATTAGTTATTTAAAATCAAAGGATGATGGAACTATTGATTTAAATGATTATAAAAAAGCACTTGAGAATAATATTAAAATTGTAAGTATCACTCATGCATCGAATGTCTTTGGAACAATTAACCCTATTAAAGAAATGATTGAGATAGCACACAACAAGGGTGTAAAAGTTTTAGTAGACGCTTGTCAAAGTGCACCTCATCTGAAAATAGATGTAAAGGATTTAGATTGTGATTTTCTTGCGTTTTCTGGACACAAAATGTTTGGTCCAACCGGGGTAGGAATACTATATGGAAAAAATCATATATTAGAAGAAATGGATCCATACCAAACCGGTGGTGGTATTATTGAAACTGTTACTATGGAAAAATCAACTTGGACACATAGTCCATACAAGTTTGAGCCAGGATCACCTATGGCAGCACAGGCAATTGCTCTCTCTGATGCTGCGGACTATCTTGATAAATGCTTAGCGAATGAAACTTTTAATTTAGAAGAATATTCTAGAGAAAAAATGAAGTCAATTAATGGAATAAAAATCTATGGGGATGCTGAAGAACGAACTCCCATAATTAGTTTTAATATTGAAGGTGTTCATTCTTTAGATTTAGCACATTTTCTAGATTACGAAGGGATAACTATTCGTTCTGGTCATCATTGCTGCCAACCTCTAATGGAATCTTTAAATATTTCTTCGTGTGCAAGAGCAAGTTTTTACTTTTATAACACAAAAGATGATGTAGATTTTTTAGTTAAAAAAATTAATAAGGCTATAAAAATTTTAAAATAATGGAAAACATAAATTTAGACGATTTTTTATCCGAAGGAATTATTAAAGAAAAGGACTTTAGAAAAAAAGTATCTCTTATTGATTGGTCTAAATATGAAAATCAGAAAGTTATCATCAAAGGGTGTTCTCGTGCAAAAGTTCCAACATGGGCTTTTCTAATTATTACTGCGAATCTTACAAAATATGCAAAAGATATTTACTTTGGCGAGCCTTGCTCAGCAATAAATATCTTTAAAAATAATTAACTATCTGAAAGTTTTTTTGTTAATTCAGGAATAATCTCAAATAAATCACCAACAACAGCATAATCAGCAATTTCAAAAATTGGTGCATCTCTGTCTGTATTTATTCCCATTATTTTTTTAGATCCTTTCATAGCTACAACATGTTGAATTGCTCCAGAAAGTCCTACAGCTAAATATAAGTCTGGTGATACAGTAAAACCTGAGCTTCCAACTAATCTTGATTTTGGCATAATTCCCATATCAACAACAGGCCTTGAAGAACCAAGATCAGCACCTACATTCTCAACAAATTTTTCCATCATAGGAATATTATCTTCACTTTCTATTCCTCTTCCAACACTAACAATGAAATTAGCTGAAGATAAATCAACATCTGAATCACTCTCTTTAAAAGCCTCTTCACTTGTAATTCTGACATCTGAATCCTTTAAATTTAATTTGACATCAATTATATTTTTGGGACTACCTTTAATAATTTTATCTTTATCAAAAGCTGCAGATTGAAAACTTAAGATTGCTTTTTCAATACTAGGATCCATTTCAATATTTGTTAGAAACTTTGCATTAAAAACTTGTTTACAAAATATTGTTTTTTCATCCTCGAATGAAACTGAGGTTAAGTCACCAATGAATGGTAAATCTTGTTTAACACTGACTCTAGGCAAAAAGTCTCTAGCAATATAAGTATGCCCCATTATTGTAAATCTAGGTGATTCTTGTGCAATTATTTCTGATAAAGCTTTTGAAAAACCGTCAGACGTATATTGTGATATTAATTCATGTTCTGCTACTAAGAGTTTATCGGATTCGAATTCAGATGCTTCTTCTTTTAAAACTTCGACATTCTCACCAAGACAAAGAATACACAATTCTTCATCGTATTTTTTGGCAAATATCTGCCCAGCTACAACTGCCTCTCTACTAAAACTATGAATTTTACCCCTTTGATTTTCTAATACAACTAAAATCATGCTATTAATTTGAGTTCATTTTTTAATATATCAATAATTTTATTAGAAACATCCTCCACATCACCTTCGATATATTCAGTTTGTTTCTCATTCTTGGGTACAAAAAACTTTGTAAAGCCTTGCATTTCAGAAAAATTTGAATCAATTGTTTTTACTTTTACTTCTTTGCTTTTTGCACTCATTATTCCTTTAAGGGAGGGATATCTTGGATTATTTAAGCCCGACTGGATTGAAATAGATGCAGGTAATGACATTCTTATCCACTGTGAATAGCCTGATTCAAGCTCTTTTTTAACTTTAATATGACTGCTTTCTATTTTAGTGCCTATTGCAAATGTAGCAGTTGTCATTCCCAAAATTTCACCAATTAAAACACTAGTTTGTCCAGAGCCAAGATCGTATGAAGCAAGTCCGCAAAAAATTAAATCAAATTTTTCCTCTCTAATTTGTTCAGAGAAAATTTTTGCAAAAACTAATGGATCAGTAATTTTAGTATCATTTTCAATAATAATACCCCTATCAGCCCCCTTAGCAAGAGCTTCTGAAATAATCTGATTGGAGCTTTTTTGAGCACCCATTGTGATTGCAACTACTTCAGAATTATTATCTAATTCTTCTTTAATTAATAAAGCTTCTTCCAACGCATAAGTATCGTGCTCATTCATGACAAATTTAACATTAGAATCATCGATCCATGTCTCGGAAGAGTTGATTTTTAAAGAATCTACTTTAGGAATTGCTTTTGTTAGTACTGCTATTTTCATTTTTTGTAAAACCGACTACTCAGTCTAGTCTAGAAATATAAGGTATAAATATGAAATTTGACAAATAAATAAAAGAAAAAAACAGGCTATAAAAGAAAGTTGATAAGCGGGGGAAAGTCTTACAATCTTTCACTAATTTTTATAGCCTGAAAAATTTAAATTTTACCAATTTAGTATTTTAATTAAGAATTTGTAAAGAAATATTATTATGACTCTTCGTCATCTGTCGCGAATTGAGTCCAGTCACTGGACATTGCTGACTCATCAATTGAAGTTTCGGACGCAAC
Organism: uncultured Fidelibacterota bacterium; assembly: GCA_902629855.1. Taxonomy (GTDB): domain Bacteria; phylum Fidelibacterota; class Marinisomatia; order Marinisomatales; family Marinisomataceae; genus Marinisoma. The sequence continues at coordinate 218,048 of CACOSI010000001.1, read as the reverse complement.
TTTGTTGCCACCATGCCTTGCATCATCTTCATAAATATTTAAACTGTCTTTTTTGACTTCATATTTGTCTAAATCTATCTCTTCATCATCACTATCTAATGATTCTTTATCTTGACTATAAAGTTCTAAATCAAAAAAATCTAGATTTTCAACATGTCCATTTTCCATAAGGTATTCAAGGAAAGGAAGGTATATTCTTTGTTTAAGATTAGCTTTACAAGCTGGACATTTGAGCTTTTCTCCAATATCAGATGTTTTTACTTCAACATCACAACACGGAGTTATAACTTCGTCAATTTCGTTTAAATCAAATGTACTCATTTCGATTCGAAGATATTATTAGATTGTTTTTGTGTCAATCTTTTTCGTAAAGCTCTTTCATGGCTTTAATGTCTGAGGAAGAAAGTTCTATTTTTCTTCTTTTCATAGCAATACTTGCCGTAGTACGAAAATCATCAAAACTAATTTTTGATAGTTTGTTCTTATAATAAAATGAGAATGCAGGTAAATATCTTGGTGGAAAAGTTTGTGATACTATATTTGAGCCCATTTCAATGATAGAACCAGAATTTAAATTAGTGCCAATAGCAGTTTTAGTATGATCGCCAATTACAGCGCCAAAAAAAATTGTGCCAGTACTTAATAAACTTCCGTTCCATTTAACTAAAATTTCTTCATAGTTATTTTTCAAGTTACTTGTTGTTGTTCCAGCGCCAAGATTAACCCATGAGCCAACAAAAGAGTGTCCAATAAAACCTTCATGAGATTTATTTGAATAAGGTTGAAAAATTGAAGAATGGACCTCTCCTTTAATCTTACAATCATGATTAATTATAGAATTTGAAATATTGGAATGTGATTTTATTATAGTATTATCTCCAATAAATAATGGGCCATTCAATATTGTAAATGGCTCAATTTTACTAGATTTAGATATAAATACCGGACCTTTACTTTCATCTATGATTACATTGGGTTGTTTGTAATTACTTGAAGAAACTTTTTCAAAAAAATGATTAATATCATTCACCCATTGCCATGGATATTTAAAATCATTTTGAATTTCAAAAGCTTGATCGTTGATAATAAGGTCTGAAAAAATAATTTTTTTATTTTCTTCTATCATATTTTTATAAACTGTTTTATCATTTTAAAAGTTCCGTTCAAATCACGTTGGTAATTTGAATCTAATATGACATTATAATATTTTTTTGAATTATCATAATTAAAACCCATCCTAACTTTTGAATTACAAAATAATGTTAAATATGCACCAAATCGGCTAAATGATGTATTTAAGTCTACTATATTTTCAAATCGTGATTTAATAATTTTATCTACAAAAATTTGCCTTGGCATACCAAGTGAATTCATATCATTAAATGTATATATAATTGAATTTCTTAAAATATTTTTTGGATAAAAATCTAACAAAGAATCTTTAATTAAAAATAAAATTGTATGACTGGAGTTGTCATTTAGTAGCTTGGCTAATTCAATAGCAATATCACTATCAGGCAAAACTATTAAAGTAGAATTTTCATAAAATGGAGCTATATCTTTCTTTTTTAATGAATCTCTGTATTCAATAAAAATTTTTATTCTCTCTAATAAAGTAAACTCCATGTCTATATCTTACCTAAATTTCATTAATTAGAATAATTAAATTTTTTAGAACTAAATTTTCTTATGTCAAAAAATAAATTTGGAAAGTTTCCATTCGCTAAAGGCATATACAAAAATATGTACAAAGATAGACTTTGGACTATGCGTCAATATGCCGGATTTTCTTCTGTAGAAGAATCAAATAAAAGATATTTAAATCTACTAGAAAATGGTGTTAGTGGTCTATCAATTGCATTTGACCTTCCAACACAAATGGGATATGATTCTGATGATTCTATGTCAATTGGAGAAGTTGGAAAATCTGGAGTTCCTATCTCAACTGTAGATGATATGGATAAGCTTTTTAATGAAATTAATCTTGAAGATATTTCAGTTTCAATGACAATAAATTCAACTGCATCAATTTTGCTGGCATTTTATATTTCTGTTGCCAATAAAAGAGGTATTGATTTAAAAAAATTAAAAGGGACTTTGCAAAATGATATTTTAAAAGAATATATAGCAAGAGGAACATATATTTTCCCTATTGACGAATCATTAAGGCTTACGTCAGACATCTTTGATTACTGCCAAACAAATCTACCAAAATGGAATAGTATTTCTATTTCAGGATATCACATTCGAGAAGCTGGAAGTACAGCTGTTCAAGAACTTTCATTTACATTTGCTAATGCAATAACCTATTTAGACGAAGCAAAAAAAAGAGGTCTTGATATTGAAAGATTATCAGAGCAAGTATCTTTCTTTTTCAATTCACATAGAAATTTTTTTGAGGAAGTTTCAAAGTTCAGAGCCGCAAGAGTTATATGGGCAAGAATAATTAAAGAAAGGTATGGTATTAAAAATACTAGATCACAATTATGTAGGTTCCACGTGCAAACTGCTGGATCTACCTTAACAGCGCAGCAAGTTGATAACAATATTACTAGAACAACATTAGAAAGCTTAGCAGCAGTCTTAGGAGGTGCACAATCTATTCATACAAATGGAAAAGATGAAGCATTGAGTCTGCCAACGGAAAAAAATGCAACCACAGCCCTTAGAATTCAACAAATAATAGCTTATGAGAGTGGTATAACAGATTTTGTGGATCCTATTGGTGATAGCACAGTTATAAAAAATCTTACGGCGGACATTTGTGAGAAAGTAAATTTAAAAATTGAAGATATTATGAGTAAAGGTGGTGTCAAAAAACTAATTGAAGATGGACAAATTCAACAAGAAATTGAAGAGTCAGCAATTAGTTTTCAAGATGGGCTAGATACTAGAGAAAATATCTTAGTGGGCGTTAATAAATTTGTATCAGATGAAAAAAACGATAATATTAATTTACCAAAACAAGAAAGTTTTAAAGAAAGATCTGAATATCTAAAGCTTTATAAAGAAAACAGAGATTTAAAAAAGGTTAAAGCGTCGCTTAAAGAACTTGAAACAATTGCGTTGAGTGAATCTAATTTAATTCCTTATATTATTATTTGCGCCGATAATCATTGTACTCTTGGAGAAATAATTTTTACATTAAAAAAAGTTTTTGGTAATTATTAATAATATTTGGAACAAAAAATTTAATATTTTGTTGAATTTTTGAAGGAGAAAACATGAAAAAAATTGCTTTACTATATTTATCACTTTTAATAATCAATTGCTCTGGAACTATGCCTAGTGTAGGCGAAGAAGTATCCGCTGAAGTAAATGAAAAAGCTCAGGAAGTTGCAAAGACTGAAGAAGTGGCAGTAGAAACTTTTACAATACAAGAACCAGAATCACCACCTATACCAGTAAGTGTATTTGAACCTTACATGATTAAAAGAGGTGATTTCCTTACCAAAATAGCATTAAGAGAATATGGTGATGCTTCAATGTGGGAAGATATTTATAGTTGGAATGTAGATGAAATTGGTTCAGACCCAAATAAAATATATCCTTATAACTTTTTATCTCTAAAAAGGGAATCTTCAAATGCAAGAGGTTGTGAGCCTGAATTTTTTGATTACACAATCCAATCTGGGGATACAGCTTGGAATTTAGCGCAGAGAGTTTATGGTGATGAGCTTGCATGGGTTATCATTTATATGGATAATGCAAAACTTATAAAATCAAATGATGGAGTACTACAGCCTGGGACAACTTTTCAAATGAGAAAAAAACTTGATCCTTGCAACTAATACTTAAAAATATTGATTTAAATACTAGCTTTATTAGACCAGGTAAGAATTCCTTTATTTATTTTGATGAAGTTGAATCTACTTTAGACATTGCTCTCAAATCAGAAATTCAAAAAAATTCAATTGGAAAAGTTGTAATAACTGACAACCAAAAAAAAGGTAGGGGATCGTATAATAAATTATGGTTTTCAGAACCATATAAAGATTTAACATTTAGTATAATTTTGGGCAATAAGCTAAAATTTTCAGAAAATTTTGTTGAAAATACGTGTGATACTATTGTTGAAATTTTAAATGAATACAATATTATTGGTAGAAAGAAATTACCTAATGATGTTTTTGTCGGAGATAAAAAAATAGCAGGAATTTTACTATCGAAAATTTTTAAAAATAATCATGTCTACAAACAAGCTCTCAGTATTGGAATAAATATTAATTCTGATTTTGATATAAGAGAAAAGAGTAAGCATTATACTTTTAGCAACACATCTTTCATTAAAGAGCTAAAAAAAGAAACTGAAAGAGAAAAGGTTTTGGAAAAGATTTTATTGAAAATTGATAAAATTATTCAAAAGCAGGCAAATCTGTAATTTTCTGACCGATGATTAATGTATGAATTTCATTTGTACCTTCATAAGTATAAACTGTTTCTAAATTCATCATATGCCTCATAACAGAATAGTCTTCCATTATACCATTAGCTCCTAAAATTTCTCTTGCACTTCTAGCACACTCACGTGCCATTGCTACATTATTCTTTTTTCCTAAAGATATATGTGAAAAATCAAGGGTATTATCATCTTTAAGTTTTCCAAGTTGTATAGATAAAAGTTGTGCTTTAGTAATTTCTTGAATCATGTGAACTAATTTTTTTTGTGTAAGCTGAAATCCTGCAATCGGCTTTGAAAATTGGTTTCTATCCTTACTATAGCTCAAAGCTGTTTCATAACAATCAATCGCAGCTCCAATTGTACCCCAAACAATAGAGTATCTTGCTTGAGTAAGACATGATAATGGCCCTTTTAATCCTTCAATACCAGGAAGTCTATTTGAATCAGGTACCCTTACGTCCTTCATAAAAAGCTCTGAAGTAATAGAACATCTTAAGCTCATTTTGCCATGTATATCAGTAGTAGTAAAACCTTTCATACCTTTTTCAAGAATGAAACCTCTGACGATATCATCTTCATCTTTTGCCCAAACAATAGCAATGTCTGATATAGATCCATTAGTAATCCACATTTTTGAACCATTAATAATCCAATCATTGCCATCTTTAACAGCTTTTGTGGTCATACCTCCTGGATCTGAGCCGTGATTTGACTCTGTTAATCCGAAACAACCAACCGCTTTTCCAGCTGCAAGCTTAGGAAGCCACTTACTTTTTTGTTCTTCTGAGCCATATGCATGAATAGGATACATTACTAATCCACCTTGAACGCTACAAACAGATCTCAAACCTGAATCACCCTTTTCTAACTCTTGCATAATTAACCCATATGCAGTACTACTTATCTCACTTCCTCCATATTTTTTTGGTAATGTCGCACCAAAAAAACCTAACTCACCCATAACAGGAATTAATTTTGTAGGAAATGATCCTTTTTCGTAATACTCATTTACTAAAGGCAAAAATTCTTTTGTAACAAATTCATTTGCTGTTTTCTGAATTAGTAATTCTTCATCTGTAAGAAGAGAAGTAATATCGCAAAAATCTGGACCAATATATTTCATATAATTTTTATTACCATCATTTTAATCAGAAAAGTAAATCAGAAACTTCATTAAACAAAACAGAATTTGAGGCTATGATAGTATCTGTCACAAGTGTTTTCTTCTGATTATAAATAATTTTTTTATCATTAATAGTTCTCATAACTCCTCCAGCTTCATTTACCAAGCAATCGCCTGCACAAACATCCCATTCATTTTTTGGGGCAACCGTAGCAAATGTATCACTTTTCCCAGCACTCACCATTGCTAATTTATAGGCAACGCTTCCTACTGGTTGAATGGATTTAAAACTATTTCTGTAGGGTTCCCACTCTCCTCTTTTTAATTCCGATCTACTTACCAATATTGAAGACCGTCTTATTTTTTTTTGAGAGGAAATATTCACCTTTTTTCCATTCAAATAAACACCTTTATTTTTTTGACATGAAAACATTTCATTTGTAGCTGGGTTGAAAATAACCCCTAAAACAGGGCTATTATTATTCACTAAAGCAATACTAATTGAAAAATTTTCTATACCTTCAATAAACTCTTTGGTTCCATCTAATGGGTCAACAATCCAAACACGATTTTTATTTAACCTATCGCTTGTATCAACAGTTTCTTCTGATAACCATCCATCATCTGGAAATTCACTTATTATAAAGTTATTTAAATATGAATCTGCTTCATTGTCAGCTATTGTTACAGGATTGTCCTTGCTTTTCATTTGAACCTTTTTGTCACTTGATTTAAAATATTTCATGAGGATTTTTCCTGCATTTCTTGCAGCCACTTTTGCAGTTATTAGTTCTTCGTTAAACATAAGATATAGATTATATGTATTTTAAAAATAAAATTCGTTAAATTATTTAAAATTGAGGTTTGAAGTTTATAGTATTTGTGGTTTATATATTTTTTTTATTTTTACATAGAATTCTTTTTTATTGTTTCTTCTCTCCTCAATAAAACAATAATGGATATTTTATCCAAAAAATAGAGGATTAAGATGAAGAAAGAAATCTACATCAGTAAAGGTGTTGGAGAGACGCGTATTGCTGTCAAAGAGAACGGAAAATTAGCAGAACTCCACGTCGACAAAAAATCTCGAGAAAAAACTGTCGGAAATATTTATAAAGGTATTGTTGAAAATGTCATTCCCGGGATGCAAGCAGCTTTTATAAATATTGGTCAAGACGTAAATGCATTCCTACCTTTTTCGGAAATAAATGATCCGGAATTGATTGCTGAAAGAAATCAAAAAAAATCTAATAATAAAGAAGTTGATGTTCTTCTTCAGCCCGGACAAGAAATTATCGTTCAAGTAATTAAAGAGCCATTTGATAAAAAAGGTGCTCGTGTGACTACTGAGCTATCAATTGCTGGAAGATTTATTGTATTGATTCCAAAGTCAAAATACATTGGTGTGTCAAAAAAGATGAGGGATAAATATGAAAGAAGAAGACTTAAAAAAATTGCAACTGAAATTAAAAAGCCTGGACTAGGTATGATATTAAGAACAGTTGCAGAGGGAAAAAGTGATGCTCAGATTGAAAATGATTATTCGAATTTAATTAAAAAATATAATGCTCTCTTAAAACTTTCGGAGAAAAATAAAGCTCCTAAGCTAATCCATGATGATCTTGAAGTTACTTCAAGTGTTTTAAGAGATCTTATAAGTGAAAAAGTTGAAAAAATTGTAGTTGATTCCAAGGATGATTACAAAAAAATACAAAAAATGGTTAAAGAAGATGCTCTGGACATAGGAGACGCTCTTGAACACTACAGAAAAAGAGAGCCATTATTTAAAAATAGCGGTATAGATAATTCAATGATGAAGCTCTTAAGAAAAAAAGCATGGCTAAAAAGTGGTGCATACTTAATTATAGAAAGAACTGAAGCGATGGTTGTTGTTGATGTAAACAGCGGAAAATTTGTTGGAAAAAAAGGCCATGAAGAAAATTCTCTTCAAATAAATATTGAGGCAGCTAAGGAAATTGCAGCTCAACTTAGGTTAAGACATTTATCTGGATTGATTTTAATAGATTTTATTGATATGGTAAAACCTGAAAATCGTAAAAAAGTTTTTCTCGAAATGAAAAAAGAATTGAGAAAAGATAGAGCTAAAGTAGCTGTATCTGAAATTTCTGAGTTTGGAGTTTTAGAAATGACTCGCGAAAGAACTGGTTTAAGTATATTAGATTCAATTACTGAAAGTTGCGGGGTTTGCCGTGGTGATGGAAGAATTATTTCAAAGGATACATTATTAACAAGAATAGACTACTGGCTTAGGGATTACAAGAAAAAGTATAAAGATTTAAGACTTAAATTATATCTTAATCCTGAAGTTGCTAATTATCTCAAAAAAGACAAGACAAGAGATTATATTAACTTGATGTGGAAAAACTTTATATATTTAAAAGTCATTAATGACGAAGGTATGAAAAAGAACGAATTCCGCTTTACCAAGATGTCAAGTGATAAAGATATAACAAATGAAATAGGTACTTGAAAAGCACATAATTAGCTATTAAGTTCCCACGCTATGTTTGCAATTGTAGAAATATACGGAAAACAATATAAGGTTGCTAAAGGCGACAAAGTTTTGGTTAATTCCAAAATTAATGTCGAAGCTGGTAAAACTATCAAATTCGAAAATGTTAAAGCAGTTTCTGACAAGGATAAAAATATCTTTGACGCAAAAGAATTAGATGCATTTAATGTCAGTGCAAAGGTTCTAGAACATTCAAGGGATTCAAAAGTTACAATTATTAAGAAGAAAAGAAGAAAAGGCTATCAAAGAAAGCGTGGACATAGACAAGATCTTACAATGCTTGAAATCCAATCTATTTCTTCTAAAAAGATTGCTAAAAAGGCTGCACCAAAAAAGGCTGCACCAAAGAAAACAGTAAAAAAGAAAACAACAAAAAAAACTGATACTAAAAAATAAAAGGTATTAAATATGGCTCATAAAAAAGGACAAGGTAGTTCAAGAAACGGAAGAGATTCAAACTCCAAAAGACTCGGAGTAAAAGTTTCAGATGGTCAATCAATACTTGCTGGTGGAATAATCATTAAGCAAAGGGGTACAAAATATCATGCTGGAAGAAATGTCAAAAGAGGTAATGATGATACTCTTTTTGCCACATCTCATGGTCTCGTAAAGTTTAGTAAAAAAGGTGGTACAACCTTTGTCAGTGTTCAAGAATTAAATTAGTATGTCCAGACCTAAAATAGCACTAGTTGGTGGAGGACAGGTTGGTGGCAATATTGCACTGTTGTCTGCTCAAAAAGAATTAGGTGATATTGTAATCATTGATATTCCAGAAGCTGAGAACTTTATGAAAGGTAAAGCTCTCGATATCTCACAGCTTCTCCCACATGATGGTTATGACTCCAAACTTTCTGGATCTTCTGATTTTGCAGACTTAAAGGGCGCTGATGTTGTCGTCATTACTGCAGGTTTTCCAAGAAAACCAGGGATGAATAGAGAAGATTTATTACAAAAAAATCTAAGCATTATGACCAATGTTGCTGAAAATGTAAAAAAATATGCACCCGATTCATTTGTAATAGTAGTTTCAAATCCTCTTGATGCAATGGTTTACGCATTTTATAAAGTTTCAGGTTTTTCAAAAAATAAAGTTGTAGGTATGGCTGGTGCCTTAGACAGCACAAGGTTTAGGTCTTTTATTGCTGAAGCCACGAATCTTTCTTCACAAGATGTAAATTGTATGGTTTTAGGAGGACATGGAGATACCATGGTTCCTGTAAGCAGGTTAGCCACTGTAGGTGGCGTTCCTCTAGAATCATTACTTGATAAAGAAACCATAAAATCAATTGAAGACAGAACAAGATTTGGTGGTGGAGAAATTGTTAAACTCTTTGGAAATGGATCAGCATTTTATGCGCCAGCTCAATCAGCAGTTGAGATGGTTGAAAGTTTTATTAGAGATAAAAAAAGAGTTATACCCTGTGCTTCTTTATGTGATGGTGAATTTGGAATAAATGGATATTTTATTGGAGTACCTACAGTAATAGGATCTCAAGGTGTTGAAAAAGTTTTGACTTTCGAATTAAATGATGATGAGAAATCAGCACTTAATAATACACTCGTAGAAGTTCAAAAAACTGTTGAAGAAACAGGTTTATAAATCTTTTGTTAAGAGTAATATTTCACATTGTCTTTTTGCACTCCTTTCTTATTTCACAAGAATTTTTCTTTATTGACGAAAAAATAAGTGCAAGCTTTAAGATGGGTTCAATGAGCTCAAATACAAAAACGTATATTTCAGATTTTGAGGAGTACACAAGAACTAATCTATCTTTCAAAGGAAAAGGTATTGCAAGATTGATGAGCAGAGATATGGTTAATGGAACAATAGTTTCATTCAAAGATTCCACATTAATAAATATAAATCATAAAAAAAGAAAATTTTCAAAGAAAACATTTGCCGAAATTATCGAAGATCGTGTAGAAGAAATAAATAAAAGTGAAAGCAATAATAAAGATAACCAAAATACAGATTTTTTCATTTCAGATTCTTTGTATAATGTTAATAATTATTTATGTGAAAAATTGGTGATTAACAATCCAGATCAAACTATTGAGGTATGGTTTACTAAAAACTTAATTAAGCCTGATTATGTAAAAAACATTAATGAGCAAGTTTCAAATATTGGCCTTGGTTGGAGAAATGTATCTATTAATTTTGAAAAATATGATATTGATAACGAAGTGATTATGGTGAAGTTGATAAATAGAAGTAAAGATGGGGATTTCATTTATGAATTAATTAGTTATGAACAAGTTGATGAAATACCTAATAGTCATTTTTTACCCAAAGAATATAAAAAAGTAGATCGTATTACATTTTAGATAGCTCTTTTTTAAGTCTTTTAAAAATATCTTCCTCCCTTTTAAAAGGCCTATCAAGCAATAACCCTTTTTCAAAAATATATTTAGCTTTTTCGTATTGATTTAATTTTATATAAGTCATACCAAGCCAAAAATGAGTTCCTATATAGTTAGGATTTATCTTTATGCTTTTTTCAAGATAAAATTTTGCTTTTTCAAAACTTCCTACAGGTGGTTCCGAAAAAATTAAGCTAGCAATTCTTCTTGATGCTGGCCCTAAACTAGCTAACCTAAAATGCCATTGACCAAGAATATTATAGCAAAATTCATCGTCCGGTAATTTATTTATTACCTGCAATGCAAGTTTTTCAATTTTTTTTGAAAGTTCAATTTGACTTCTCAAATTTTCATTCTCAATAGTTTTTCCTAAAATAACTGTATACCACTTTAATACTTGAGGGTCATTTTGGTTTAATTGGTAAGCTTTGCTTATGTATTCGTATGCTATATCAGTGTTTTCTGTTTCAATTTTTTTTACATTGGTTTTTTCTCCAATGTAATGGTGTACAATAGATAATCTTGTTAAAATTGTATAATCGTTTGGATAATTATCATTCAATTGTTGAAGTTCTATTTTTGCTTCCATGAACCGCATGTCATAAAGCTTTTGATCCACGCTTTTCAAATCTTGAGAAAAAATAATTGTAACTTTTATAGCAATAACTGCTATATAAAAAATATAAGTTTTTAATGAACTATGGATAGAAACGGTAAATTACAGGTTGATGATCTGATATTCTATTTGATACATTGGTATTGGATGCACCCGTTTGAGTTGGTAAAGCAATAACTTCTACGGAGGATGTTGCTTGATATGAAAACAAAGGTTCATTAATAATTATATGATCTAAATGAGATGCATCATATGAACTTGTCCAACCTTGCCAAGAATAGCCACTAGCAGGTCCTTGAAGAATATTTAAATCTGTTAATCTAAAGGAATCAGCAGAGTCAAAAGATTCAGAATCAGTAAATGGGCTTAAAGTTGGATTAGTTATACTTTGAGCACCAACATTATTAAAATCTCCAACCAATATCACATTATCATTTTCTCTATTATTTATTAAATAATCTGTTAAGAGAAGGCTTGCATGATGTCTTCTGGTTGCTTCATTAGTTAAATCAGAAGCATCGTAATTATCATTTCCACAACACTTATAATGAATATTTATTACATAGAGATTCATAGATTTAGTACCGTCTGTCCAAGTTAAATAGCTTTCCATTGGTGGTCTACTTGCGAACTGATATAATTTACAATTTAGGTAATCACCATTACATCCACTTGATGAATTTGAAGTATCAGCCCACAACTCATTTTTTGATATGAATGTAATATTTTCATTTTTATATACAAGAGCAAAACCAAGATTACCTGATTCTTCATCCACAACATATGAATAATTTGGCATTGAATTAACCATACTTATTAACTCGGATTCACTAGAAATTTCTTGCAGTAAATAAACATCAGCATTCCATTTTTCTAGTAAAGATTTAACCTGCTCTTTGGTAGTACTATGCTGTGGAAATTGTCTGATATTCCAAGTAACTACCTCAATCTGATTCGCAACATTATAATTTATTGCATTGGGAAATTCATATGGATTTGTATCATCACCACTCCCATCATCAACTTCAGGAAGAGGTGAAGAGCCACCAGAACATGATAGTATCAAAAAGAGTAAAAATGTTAAATATTTAATTTTGTTCATATATGTAATTTAATAACAAAGTTCCAACCTGACCTAAGCTTTGTGCTGAGCAATTTTCTGGTACGTCATTTTGTGTATGCCAATAATTATAAAATATATTTGGATAATCAAAATCAATAATGTCAATTGTTGGAATTAATGCATTCTCCCAAAGTGGAATGTGATCATCATAAATTTCATATTTTATTGTTTTTTTGAAAGCTGGTAATGATAATTTTTCTGCCAAAGACCAAACTTCTTTAACTCTTTCCTTATCAATATTATAAGAATATCTTTCAATAGGTATATTCAAATATTTATCACCAACCATATCTACAATTATTCCAAATTCTGGTTTTTCTATTGGCAGATTTTTAGAAAAAAATTCTGAACCCATAGCATATGTAGTAGGTTGTCCAGAAATACCTACATCTTCTGCATCAAAAAAAACTATATCTACTCCTATTGGTGGAGAGTCTTTAGAGAAAATTTTTGCAAGCTCCATTAAAACTGCTGTGCCGCTAGCTCCATCATTTGCACCAAGAACTGGTTTATTTCTATTTTCTTCCAAAGGATCTTCCTCTGAAATAGCACGCGTATCCCAATGAGCACCCAATAACATTCGATTTTTTAAATTAGAATTAAATTGAATTATAAAGTTCTTACCGACCCTTTTTTCACTTGTAACATGTTCAATGTATTCAAACTCTTGAATAATTACATTTTGTGATAATTCATTTAAAAATTTCTCAAGGAACAAAGAAAAATTTTTATGTCCAACTGATCCTGGATTTCTTGGTCCAAATTCACATTGTTGGATTAAAAAATTAAATGAACTGTCTTGATCAAATTCAGGTATATTTTTTTCAGGAATATCATTGGAGCATGATATAAGAAACATTAATATTATAATTATATATTTAAACATTTAACCTCTAATAGAAACATTTATATTTATTCCAAAATCTCTATCAATTCTTCTACCAGTTAACCTATTATCATTTTCTCGATATTCATAAAATAAACTTCCTGTAACGTTATCTGTCAATGTATAAGTAATTCTTAAAATACCCTTTCTAGTTTTTGAATAATTTTGTTCTGCGAAATTAATTTTGTCTTTTGAGCCTTCCTCATTTTTTTGAGAATAATCTAAATTAAGAGTAATATTCATATTATTTCTTAAATAAATATTTCGATCAGTAAAAGGAAGTTCAAATCTTATACCTTTTGAAAAATTATATGTTATTGTGCTTAGTATATTCTGATCTGTTATATAAGTAAGGCCATTTTGAACTTCATCTAATGTATGAGTTAAGTTAGCTCTTATGTTAGTAGATATTCCATTTTTAAACGATGTAGATATGCCTGCTAAAGGTGTAAACGATCGTGAAATTCTTGAAAATTGTAAGTTATTATCAAAATCATTTTCAAATGATGATATTCTTAACAAATTGATGTTAGGTATCACTCCATCATTAAATTTCCAAGAAAGGCCTTGTTTTCCTGAAAATGCATGTTCAAAAGACATACTTTTTACATATGGTTTTATAAAGTTAATTTTTTCAAGACCACCTATTCTTAAAGACCAATTTGAAAAAGGTATTCCATCTTTTAGATATTTGCCGAAAGATATATAGTCTCTTGTTATGGATCGAACATCAATATTATATCCATTGATATTTGAGGATATACTTTCATTAAAAGATACTGTGAGTGATGTCTGCGGATTAAATCGTATCCCAGTTCTTGCTGTGAATGTTTTTTTGATATCATCTGATCCTGTATTAAACCCAACTTCAGGTACAGAATCAATATTTAAATCTTTATCAAAACCAAACTTATAGGCAATTGGTACATCGCCATTAATGCCATTATCTGTAATATTAGCTACGTTTGAAATTGTAATATTCATTGGTTCAATTTTTTTAGTTTGTTCATATATTCTTTCTAGAATAAAATTATCTCGGACCTTCTTTTTATTCGATTCATTTTCTTTTTTTTCAGAATCTTTTTCATCCTCAATGTCAAGGCTAGCTAGACCTCTTGATCTTGTTCTTTGTGAGGTTTTTTCAGATGACTTCTTTGATGATGGTGGAGTGTAAAAAGTTTCCATAATTTCAGTAGGCGAAATAGAAAAATTTACAGTTGCATTTGAATTTAAATTTAAGTTTGCAGCATCTATTACACTATTTAGTGGCCTACTCCAACTATAGTTAGAATTATAGGAGAAATTTGGCTTAAACCAGTCAATCCACTGTGGATTAAAAATATATGAAAAAGATTCAGTTGAATTTGTCAAATTTCCGACTTTAAAATTCTCTAATACTTTATCTCTATAATCTGACATATCACTTCTTATATTTTTATTATATGTCAGCTGTGTATTATCAAAAACCTTATAGTTTATAGTAAATTTTCTTTCAAGGCCAAGTGTAAAATCTTCAATTAAATCTCTATTACTTCTTGAAACTTTTTCTGAAAGATTTCTATTAATTTTTATACCAGTAACAAAAGTTGTTGGAGTATAAAAGAATTTAGTATCACTTATTTTATTACCAACTAATGGAATTTTTTCAGTCCATTTGAATGCTTCTACATAATTATCTGAGGGGAATCGTAGGTTATAATCTAAATTTGTATTAAGCCTGCTTATGTCGACAGATTCAAGTATCACATCAGATTTATTTTGATTTACAATATTAAATCCTGCGCTCAAATTGTCTAACGTATATTTAATAAATGGGTTTTCAGATTTTACTTTCTTAGAAATTTTACCCCCAATATTAATTGTTGATGATTTCACCATTACCGAATCAGGTGCAGCTCCATTTGTCCGTATATCGGTTCCTGGGAAGAACTTTGGTGAATTATTTATTACATTATAGCTAGTATTAATAGGGAAAGAAATTCCAAATCTTTGAGGTAACAGATTTCCTAATTGAAAATTATTATTAAAAGTGAATGTTTCATTAGTTTGATTTGTTCCTATTCGTTCTTGGAGGACATGAAAGTCAGCATCTTTCCTCATATAACTAATAGATGATTCGCTTAAGTCTGAAAGATTAAATTTTGATTTTATCCTTACAGCAGTACCAGATTCTTTTTTAACGCCACTTAATCTAAGCTCATCGAGCCATACCTCACCATTTATTGGATTATTTGATTGGTTTTCAATTCCGACTTCGAAATATTGGAGTCTAGATAACGATGGATTTCCAATTATTTCTACCTTTTTATATTCAAAATCGTTTTCAAAAAAACTATATCTCTTATAGTCTAATGAGTCAGTGAAAACATCTTCATCATTAATTAAAGATATTGAGTCTAATGTTTCATTTTTAAGAGCAGTTAACCAATTCAAATCAAGGTTTAATTCATTTCTTTTTAATTCCTCATCCCAAGTATCATAAATTGGTTTTGTTAATTTATAATATTCATCTCCATTACCAAATTTTATGAAAAATCTAATATCTGTTTGGTCTACTGATGCATTTTGACTATTGCCATAAATAAACATCTTCATTTTATCGTACATTAAAAAACTTTGGCCTTTTTTATTATCAAGAGAAATAATTTTTCTTGCGGCACCTTTATAATTTGGAGATAAGTCATCAAATTTTAGGACAAGAGATTGCTCTTTTGACCTTATATCATTTATTTCATCATATTCCCCAAAAACACCTTTTGGAGGTACATACTCTGGGTTATCTTCATCATTTATTACTGTTACAACAAAAGTACTGTCTTGAGCTGTATAAAGTTCTTGATCAACAATTGATGTACCAAGTTCCTGCCATGAATTACCAACTAATTCGACTTTTGCGATTTGTAATTGTGTGGGTTCAGTAACTCCTGAAACAACTAATCTAACAAATTTAATTTCACTTAAAGATATATCTTGAATTTTTTCAAAATGACTAATTGGAATTCTTATCAATCTCCATCCCGTTTTAATGCCATCTATTTCAGTTGAACCTGCTACATATGTTGAATCATTTAATGATATTGTTTTTGTAAAATAGTCATTTGTTCTATCCAAAAATCCTGACCTATCAAGATCTTCTGTATCTGGGTATTTACCTCCAGTTTGGATTCTAGCTCCTGTCCCATTTCCTTCTGTACCATTTACTTTTTCATAATTATTACTACCCTCTATATAATCCCAATCATCATGATTTGGATCATTTGGATCAACATCAGAGAATGCATTAATTAGATTTATTTCTCCACTTGAAAGATACTCAGAATAGGTAGGTCCTTCAAAGTCTAAACACCCACCATAACCATTTTCATATTCATCAAAACAACCATCTAAACCAGTATCTTCGCTATCTTCTAAGAATCCATTACCTAAAGCTAGACCTGCGTCAGGTATATCCTCATTATTCAAACTACCATTTCCATTATAATCCTCACTTATTTTTCCGAGATCAATCGTTAAATTTCCATCTTCCCCCTTTAACCAAATTTCAAAAAATCTTGTTCGCGTTTGATCATAATCCCCAATGAACATTGGTGTTATAATTCCTGCCCATAGTGAATCAGCTTCTACATCTGATTGATAGAGAGATGGTTCATAATTTAAAACTAAAACATCTGTTGTAATATTTTGAGCTCTTTGAGAAGTTGATATGTTTGGCCAAATATTATTTGTTAAAACCTGTGAATATGGATTATACCAATGCATTTTCAATCGATTTCTTTGATCATATTCCTGCAAAGTATTGATGTTTAATGGAGCTGAAGAGATATTCCAAAATCTTCTCAAAATAGAAGGGTTGGTTACTCTTTTGGATCCTTCAAAGTCATCAATAAAGGCAACTCCATTTTTATCTCCAGTTCGAGGATTAGAAATTGAGTTTGGATTTGGTAATACTTGCGCAATTTCTCCTTCAATTGATATACTCGAAATTTTTTCTGCGTTGAAAAAACTGAGCTTACTTATTCTTGCAGATAGATTATCAAGCTCTTTTTCATACCTACCATTTATATCCCAAATAAAGTTTTGAATTGGCTCATATCCAACCTCAACTTTTTTATTAACAATATCTTGGTCATAATACAATGCTGTTAATCCAATAAAAGAATTGTCATCAAAATCCACTTGGGCTCTTGAACCGACCATAATTTTTCTGTCAAAGGTAACAAGATCATGTTTGTCATAAGTAATTTCTAAGTCCGTATCTGGAGAAATACTCGTATTAAGCATAATCATTCCTGTAAAATAGTCGATCTGATAATCCTTACCTCTTTCTAACTTAACCCCATTAGAAAATATTTCTTCACTACCTTCAACAAGTGTAAATCCTAGGCTAATGGATGATTTTGGGTTCGTATATTCTGCAATGATTAGAAATCTGGAATCACCTGTATATTCTGTTCTATTTGAAGATGTATACATTTTACCTTGTTGCAAAAATTCAAATAATGATTGATTTTCGTTACCACCTTCAATTTGCTCACTGGACACAAATGGAAGTAGTGAAGGAAGATGTATTTCACCTGATTTTAAATTAACAATATTGGGGTTATTATAATCAATTATCTCATCTGGACTTGTTGCACCTGTTTGGTTAAAGCTATCTAATCCAAACAAGTTTAAAAAAGTGTTACCATTTGATGTCCTATCACTAACTGGAGTGGAAAAATTATCAATGATTTGAACATTCAAACTTTGTGCATCAATATTTGTAGACCCCATTGAATAAACATTTTTAAACATTAAGTCCCAAACGGGATGGTTTGGATGAGATGATTGTGCTTTTATCATTTTCAATATCAGAGTATCATTTCCTATCTCGCCAATATCAGCTCCAACTTTATGAATTATTTGACCTGAAGTTCTATCTGCAATTTCAAAATGAGCAGCTATAATTTCATTTTGAAGTGAACTTTGCATTCTAATGAAACCTAAATCTTCATTGATTGTATAATCCGATCCTCTTTCTAGTTTAATATAGGTACCCTCTTTACTTTTATCTGTAAATAGCTCAGGGTTTTCTGGGTCAATAAAGGCAGTTCCAGGATCGGCTTGAGGATTATTAGATGCATCAATCTTATAAAGCTCAAAATTTCTTACAACCACATTTCCAATACTATGAAGGCCATTTACAAGTGGGTAATATGAAGGAATAGCCAGCTGAAAACCATTTTCTGATAATATATCGTCTGATCCATTTCTAAACCATTCATGAATGAAAAAATATAAATTTTTTCTAAAGTCATAGTCTTGAATTTCATTTTTACTTAACTCAGAAGTACCTTTATATTTTTGAGACTGTTTTTTAGTTTTTTCAAGTGATGCAATACTTGTTATATCAACAGGACCTAATTTTGATAAAGATTTAATTCCAAAAAGGCCTTGATTTTGTCCTGAGAAAGTAACGAACTCAGTAGATGGTAGATTCAAAGATATATTACCCATTTCTAATCGTTGTAAGATATCGTCTTCGTCTCCCCTGTAATCAACTCTAATAGTATTCTCCCAATCAAAGTCTCTTTCTGAATTCTGGTCCAAAGATACTGTGATTCTTTCACCAACTTTACCTTGAACGTTCAATTGTTGTTTTTGATCAAACTTAAAATTAGTTTTTTCTTGCTCTTTATATGATGACCTAACTAACTCTTGGTCTTGATTTACTAATTTACCAGATAGATTTATATTACCCTGTACTCTTAAAGATGCCTTTCCCAGTGCACCAAGATCAATACTAGCTAGCTCCATAAATCTGTCATTTTTCTTTGCATAGGTTGTATCTGAAGCAGAAAGAGAAAATGGTTTTAAAATATTAGATTTTTGATTTAATGAGTAAAGTTCGGAAAAATAATCTTCAAACGTAGAAACATATGGCTTGTTTACTTTTTTATTAAAAATTTTTTCCTGAATTTCGATAAGTTGTTTATCCAAATTATAATAAACGGAATATTTTTTATATTTTTTTGATATATCAAAAATGCCTATTGGGTAATTAGATATATCATTAAAAGAAAAATTAATTTTCGATTTATCCTTAAACGGGTCAATTGAAAACCTTTCGCTAACTTTCATTTCAGATGAAAATAAAATTGAAGTAGAAACAATTAAGAATAAACTAGTCTTCTTCATTGAGAATTAACTTTATTTTATTAACAAATTTTCTTATCGCTATTGCTCTATGACTAATTTCGTTTTTCATTGATTCAGTCATCTGTGCAAGTGACATATGATGACTTGAACAATAAAAAATTGGGTCATAGCCAAAGCCATTACTTCCTGTCATGCTTTCTAATATTCTACCTTCCAAAACTCCCTCAACATGAAAATCATTCTTTCCGTCTACATACGAAATCACGGTTTTAAATCTAGCTGTACGGTTTTTTTTATCAATACCACTTAAATTTTTCAATAGTTTATTCATGTTTTCTAAATAAGAAGCATTCTTACCAGCATATCTTGCAGTAAAAAGTCCTGGATCTCCATTTAAATAGTCAACTTCTAGGATTGTATCATCTGCCACAGCTGGTAGCTTGGTATGATTAAACGCAACCCTCGATTTAATAAACGAATTTTCCTCGATAGTTGTTCCATCTTCAATTATTTCTCCAATTTGCGGAAAATCACTCAAAGAAAGAACTGAATTGAAATACGAATTTATTTGAGATGAAATTTCAGAAATTTTATGATTATTTGAAGATGCAATTACAATTTTTTTCACTTCCAAAACTAATAAATATTTATGTGTTTATTAAATAACTAATATTGTGTAGTTTTTCAGTCAAATTGAGGCTCTGTAGCTCAGTTGGTAGAGCAGAGGACTGAAAATCCTTGTGTCGGCGGTTCAATTCCGTCCAGAGCCACTTCTTATGATAAAAGTTGAAAAAAAAACACTAATTCTTTCTGTATGCGCTGTATTGATTATGGTATTTTTACTATCATTCTTACGTCAGCCCAAAATATATACTTTTAAAAAAGAGCAATTTGTAGCCAGTGATATCGATACAGTATTTGAATTTTTTTCTCGTCCAGAGAATCTTGAAAAAATAACTCCAAAAAAAATGGGTTTTAATATTATTACACCTAAACCTATTGAAATGAAAGAGGGAGCAATTATTGATTATACAGTCAAAATTCTTGGAGTCCCAATGAGATGGAGAACAATTATCTCAAGTTATAAAAAAAACGAATATTTTGTAGATGAACAACTGAAAGGTCCTTATAGTTATTGGCATCATAAACATTATTTTAAAGTAGTTGATGGTGGTGTAATGATTATAGACGAAATTACTTATGCTCTTCCATTAGAGGCCTTTAGATTAATAGTTCATCCTTTAATCATAAAGCCGCAATTAAATGAAATCTTTGACTTTAGATTTCAAACTATTCAAGATAAATTTAATTAATGATAAAAAAAATTCTATCTCATTCAAACATAATGATAAATTATGTTGGTTTCACAATAGTTTGGTTTTCTTGTGTTTATAGTGGGGCAAATGGTGATCCTCTAATCGCTTTAATTCCAACATTTATTTTTTTATTTCTTCATTTTCTTATAGTCACAGATCATTTGAAAGAAGAAATACAATTAATACTAATAGCAATTTTTTTCGGAATTGTAGTTGATTCAAGCTTTTCACTTTTAGGGGTCGTTAAATATAATGGTAATATTGAAGCGTTTCCTAACTTAGCACCAATATGGATATTGTGTATGTGGGCTGGTTTTACTGCCCAAATTAATCATGCAATGAAATTTTTAATTGGAAGATACTTCATAATTGGATTTTATGGCTTACTAGCTCCACTTGCATATCTTGCTGGTGAAAAAATCAATGCTGCAATTGTAGATCAAAGCATATTTTCAATTTTATTTATAAGTATTTCGTGGTCTGTTAGCTTAATATTATTATTTAAAATTTCCGAGAGGTTAATGTCAAAATAATGCGTAAGGAAATTTTATTTATCTTTTTAACAATCTCTTTTTTTACTTCATGTGCATCAAAAAAAACAATCGGTTTAAATGAAGTAAGTAACATAAGTATTCCTGACAAATGGGAAATAGAAATTGCTTCTAGCATTGATTTAAATGAAAAATGGTGGGAGGATTTTAATGACCCAATTCTTAATAGATATTTAACAACATTTTTAGATAAAAATATTGATATTGAGAAAGTAATGCTTAATACTCGAAAAGCGAAGCAAGGTGCCGTGTTGTCTACATCAAATTTATTTCCAACATTTTCAGGAAGCATAAATGGGTCTGAATCAGAGCAAAATACTGCCGGATTCCCACCAATTTTCTCAACACTATTTGGGCAAAATAGTGATGATGTTGATACATTTAATCAAGAAAATTATAACCTCTCCCTTAACACTCAATGGGAAATTGATCTATGGGGTAAGCTTAGACAAGGAAGATTGGCATCAAAACAACAATATTTATCAATTTATTATTATGAGGATTTTTTGAGGTTATCTTTAGTTGCTGAAGCAACAAAGTTATATTTTTCTATAATTGAGGCTGAACAATTAGTTAAAAATGCTGAAAAGAAAAATGAGAACGCTGAAGTTCTTTTTAATCTTTATGATTTGAGATATAGAAAAGGCAGTATATCAAACAAAGCATATCAACAATCTAAAATTCTTTTAAATTCATCAAGATCTGACCTTGAAAATAAAAAAAATATATTGAATACATTAAAAAGGGAGGCAAATTCTTTAAATAGGTATTACCCTTCTACTGACTTTATCGTTTCTCCTAATCTACCAAATAGTTTACCTGAATTTGAAGCTGTAATTCCAGCTGATATAGTTAAAAAAAGACCCGATTTGATTGCACAACAATATAATCTTTTATCATCTTCAGCACTAGATAAGCAAGCATTAAGAACATTGCTACCAACATTTAATGTTGTTGGCTCTTATGGAACATCTACTAATGAGCTTCAAGATCTATTAAAAGAAGATTTCACTGTTTGGAGTCAAGGAATAAATCTTTTTCTACCTATTTTTAATGCAGGAAAACTTGTAGCAAATAAAAAGATTGCTAAATCAAATAAAGAAATAGCAATGCTTGATTTTATTAATAGCGTATTAAATGCCTACAAAGAAATAGAAAATTATTTACAAGCTGATTTAGTTTCTCAAAATACATTATCACGATTTGAAGAAAATATTATATCCTCAAAACAAATTTATGATTCAAGTATTAGAGAATTTGAAATGGGTATAATTACATTTGAAGAAACTTTAAATGCCAGTAATGAGTATTACCAAAATCTCGACCTATTGGCTGGAATAAAAAAGATTCGCTTAGAACAAAGAATAAATTTAATTTTGGCTTTCGGAGGAGGATTCAAATATATAAAATGATAGGAAAATTAAGGCCAGTATTAATAATTATTTTCTCACTTTTATTGTCATACTTACTATGGTTTTTAGGGCAGGTGCAGCCTAAACCAGTTGAAGAATTAGATCCACCAGACGTAATTGTGAAAACTCTTACAACTATTGATTATCAAGTAAAAATTAATTCAACAGGAACAACAGAGCCATTAACTCAAACTGTACTAAATTCTGAAGTTGGTGGTGAAGTGATTTATCGTTCCAAAAAATTCTCGGAGGGATCTTCAGTATTAGTGGGTGAAATATTAGCTAAAATTGATGATACTGATCTTCAACTTCAGTATAAAAATGCTTTACTACAACTTGCTAACGCAGAAGTGCAATATTCTTTACAATTAGCAGAATCAGAAGTTGCAAAAGAAGCATGGGAGGAGATTGGCGATGGTGATGCAAGTGATTTAACGTTAAAAAAACCACAACTTAAGCAGGCTAAAGCTCTGTTAGATGTAGCTAAAGCACAAGTAGAATCAGCTGAAAAAAAATTAAATAAAACAGAAATTACCGCACCTTATACTGGAAGAATACAAAATGTAAATATTGACCTTGGAACAACAATACTTCCTGGACAACCTATTGGTGCTATGTATACATCAAGCGAAATAGAGATTACTTTAGCTGTAAAAGATAGTGATCTGCAGTTTCTAAGCATACCAATGGATGGAAGAAAATTAAATGTTAATGAAAAGTCTAATGTTATAATTAAAACATTCTATAAAGGAGAAAATCAATCCTGGAAAGGAAATCTTGAAAGAGTGGACGGTGTTATTGATCCTATTACTCGTATGATAAATTTAATTGCAGTTTTTAAAAATGACTTTATAGAAAAAGATAAACCAACGCTACCAATTGGTCTCTTTGTTGAAGCTAAAATTGATGGTATTCTACTTAAAAATGTTTTTAAAATTCCTTCATCAGCACTATCTGCTGATAACACTATTTATATTGTTGATAAAAATAACAATCTTGAATTAAGAAAATTGAAGGTCTTAAAAAAATATAATGAATATGTGATTGTAAAGGATGATCTTCAAGTTGGAGAAAGAATTGTTATCTCTAAACTAAATAATGCATCCGTTGGAATGAAAATAAACCCTATGTATCAATAATGAAGAGTATTGTTACTTGGTTTGTTAATAATAGTGTTCCCTCAAATCTCTTTATGTTTTTTTTAATTTTTGGTGGATTTTTTATATCCTACCCTTCCATAAAAGCAGAATTTTTTCCAGTACCTGAACCAAAATTAATTACAATAACAGTCCCATATCCTGGTGCATCTGCTTCAGAAGTTGAAGCGTCTATTTGTTCAAAAATTGAGGACCGATTAGAAGGGGTTTCTGGAATTAAAAAACTTAGATCGTATTCACTTGAAGGCCAAGGTGTGTTAAGTGTTAAAATTTTTGCAAGCGCTGACTTTGACAATGCTCTTGATGAAATCAAAACAATTGTTGATGGAATTACCACCTTCCCCGAAAATAGTGAAAAACCTATTATCAAACAGTTGGAGCTAACTGAAAAAGTTTTAGATGTTGTTATTTATGGTGATGTTGATGAGAATGTGCTTTTAAATGTAACAAAGCAAATTGATGAAGAGATAAAAAATCTTAATGAAGTATCTTTCACGGAAATATATGGTACTAGGAACAAAGAAATAGCAATTGAAATTTCAGAAAATAATCTAGAAAAATACAATTTAACATTTGATCAGATAGCTTTTGCCATCAATACAGGTTCAATTGATTTACCCGGTGGTATTATATCAAGTAAAAAAGGAGATTTATTAATAAGGACTGTTGGTCAATCCTATAGTATTGATGAGTTTGAAAATATTGTAGTAAAAATCAATGCAAATGGAAGTGCGCTTTTATTAAAGGATATTGCATCCATTAAAGACACATTTGAAGATGTTGATAAATTTTTTAAATGGGATGGAACTCAAGCAATGTTTATTAGCGCAAACTTGGTGGGTGATCAAGATGTCTTAGTTGCTGCTGAAGAACTGAGACAATTTGTAAAAATGAAAAAAAATGAAATGCCAGAAAATATCAATATTGATTATTGGTATGACCAAGCGAGGTATTTGCAAGATAGAATAAATATTCTTTACAAAAATTTTGCAATTGGTATGATTCTAGTTCTTATTCTCCTTACGATGTTTTTAAGGCCTTCTGTTGCTTTTTGGGTTGCTATGGGAATTCCTATTTCCTTTGGTGGTGCACTACTTATTTTACCATTAATTGGAGTAACAATTAATGTTTTATCAACATTTATGTTTATAGTTGTTCTTGGGATTGTGGTCGATGATGCTATTATAGTTGGTGAAAATGTTTTTAGAAGGCGTATAAAATTAAACGAAAATAATTATGACTCAACAGTAAAAGGAACAATGGAAGTAATGCTCCCAGTTTTCTTTGGTATTTTAACAACTATAGTTGTTTTTGCTCCAATGTTAGATTTAGCTGGTGACACAGGACCTATATGGAGAACATTCCCACTTACTGCAATTCCTATCTTAGTCTTTTCCTTAATTGAGTCAACAACAATACTACCATCACATTTAAGACACGCTGGTGATTGGTTTCAATTTAGATTTAAAAAGTTTGGAAATTTTCTAAGCAAATCGAGGAATTTTTTCTCAGAAAAGCTGTATGATTTTATAGATTCAAAATGGCTTCCTCTTGTTGAAATATCAATTAAAAAAAGATATCAAACTATTTCAATTTTTGTTGGAATATTATTTGTTACATTTTCTTTGCTTGCAGGTGGTTGGGTAAAATGGCAATTCTTCCCTGTTTTAGAAGCTGAAGAAGTGGCAATAGTAGTTGATCTCCCTGAAGGTACACTCATTTCGGAAACCTCAAGAGTTACAAAAATTATTGAAAATGAAGCTTTAAAATTAAAGGATGAACTCAATTCAGAAAGTGGAAAAGTAATAATTTCTCATGTGCTTACTACTGTTGGAGCACAATATTTTAGCGATCAAGAAGCAGAAAATAGTCCAACTGGGCCAACTGTTCAATCTATTTCAACTCCACATAAAGGTGAAGTTGTCATTGTCTTAACTCCTGCTGATTCAAGATGGGGTTTAACAGGTGCATATGACATCATATCAATTCTTAGGAATAGAGTTGGGGTCATACCTGGAGTTGAAAGATTAAACTATAGTGCAAATATTTTTAGTGCCGGTAAGCCTATCCATTTTCAATTTACTGGAGATAATTTTAGTGAATTAAATGCTGCAGTTGCTGATACTAAACAACTTTTAAATACATTTAGTGGTATCTATGATTTAAATGATTCTGATAAAATAGGGAAAAATGAATTACAAGTAGAATTATTACCTTCAGCAGAATCATATGGTTTAACTACAGCAGAAGTTGCCAAACAGGTTAGACAAGCATTCTATGGTGAAGAAGTTCAAAGAATTCAAAGAGGTGATGATGATATTAAAGTCATGTTAAAACTCACAAAAGAAGAACGAGATAATGCTAGAACTTTAGAAAACTTAAGAATTAGAACCAGTTCTGGTATACAGATTCCATTGTATGCAGTTGCAAAAGTGAAAGAAGTTTCAGGTAAATCTGCAATTACTAGAATTGATGGCAAAAGAGTTGTTGAAATAACATCTGACGTTGATGTTAGTAAAAATACTGCTGCAATGATTCTCTCTACAATTATTGATCCTGATGGAAAACCCATGAGAAAACTTGATGAAATCATTGAAAAAAGAAATGGTATTGGTTTTGATTTAGCAGGGGAACCAGCTGAACAATCAGAACAGCTTAATGACATCTTTGTTAAATTTGGTTTAGCGATATTTACAATTTTTGTACTGCTAGCAATACCGCTTAAATCATATTTTAAACCACTTATTATTCTTGCTGCCATTCCATTTGGTTTTGTTGGTGCAATTCTTGGTCACCTTATATTATTCCAGTCAATGTCAGTTCTTTCTCTTCTAGGTGTT
The DNA here is from genome assembly GCA_902629855.1 of uncultured Fidelibacterota bacterium. Lineage (GTDB taxonomy): Bacteria > Fidelibacterota > Marinisomatia > Marinisomatales > Marinisomataceae > Marinisoma. The sequence continues at coordinate 191,590 of CACOSI010000001.1, read as the reverse complement.
GTTGCGCTATCTGGGGTTGTTGTAAACGATAGTCTTTTATTAGTTGTATTTGTAAACAGAGAAAAAGAGAAAGGTGTTAAAACACTGCCAGCTGTAATTGATGCAGTTAGGACAAGATTCAGACCAGTAATACTTACATCATTAACGACTTTCTTGGGAATTGCTCCATTACTTTTTAATCAGTCAACTCAAGTTTTATTTTTAAAACCTATGGCAATATCACTTGGTGTTGGGATACTTTTTGCAACATTTGTTATTCTTCTATTAGTTCCAGTATCTTATGTAGTGATTGATGATTTTATAAATTTAATTTCAAAACCAAAAAAAGCTTAGGCTTCAAAATTAGAAAAGTTATGGTATCCAATTTTAGCTGGATCATCATAATCTATCTTTACAATAGCTTTTTTAAGAATTCTTTTAAGAATTACTAAGCGATCTTTCTCTGATTGACTTTTTAAAAGCATTTTTTTTGCTCTTTTATCAATATCTAACATGGAGGCAATTTCAAAGGCGCCTTTAGGCATATTTATCTGAGCAATTTTTGATGGGGCTCCCAATTTCATTAAAACTTCATAAAGAAAGATATTCGTTTCTTGTAATAATACTTCATCAACAGAATCATCAATATCTTGCCATGTTTTTACGTATGCTTGCTTATAATCCTTTGAAAAGTTATAACTTTTTACAATAAACCTTTCAACGCCAGTAACAACAATATCATACTCTCCTGTTTCTGCCTCAGATCCAACAACCTGAGTTATTTCAGCTGTGCATCCAATTGATAAAGTATCATTGTTTTTTGAATTTACAATTCCAAATTTTTTGTTATGCTTCAAGCAAAACTCTACCATTTTTTTATATTTTGATTCAAATATATGTAGAGGTAGTTTTTCTCCAGGAAGAAGAACTAATGGAAGTGGAAAAATTGGAATTTTATCATTCATTCTATTATCAAAATACATATTGTTTTGTTAATTTTCACTATCAAAATTCTAAAAATTAATTTTTAAAGGGAAAATCATGAAAGATACTATTGATCACATTGCTATTTGTACGGATAATATTGAAAAGTCTGTTAATTGGTATACTGAAAATTTTAGTTGCGACATATTATATCAAGATGAATCATGGGCAATGATCGAATTTGATAATGTTAAACTCGCTTTAGTGTTACCTGATCAGCATCCTTTTCATTTTGCAATATTAAAAGATAATGTTGAAGACTATGGTGAGCCTGTAAAGCACAGAGATGGTTCTGTTTCAGTTTATATTAAAGATAGAACAGGTAATAATATTGAAATTTTGAGGTATTGATATGAAAAGAATATTTTTAATGAATACTGTATTTTTTACAATGATTTTTGGTATATCTTCAATACCAATTTTAGGAGTGAAAAATCAAGATCTTTTGCTAGGATTTGCGGCTGTCATATCATTTTTAACTGTCTTATGGTTAATAAGTCTTATTGTTAAAGATGCCAGTATCATAGATATTTTTTGGGGTCCCTCTTTTATTGTTTTGGGAAGTTCATTAATAATTTTTATGGATAAGCTATATTCTGAGCGTGCATTAATGATTCTATTTTTGGTTATACTTTGGGGAATGAGACTTGCTATTCATTTAGGTATAAGGAATATTGGCCATGGTGAAGATTTTAGATATGTAGAATGGAGAAAAGAAGGCGGATCAAATTATTGGTGGTTCAGTTTTTTTAGGGTCTTTACACTCCAAGGAGCTTTAGCAACATTGGTTGGTGTTTCTATATATTTTGGCTACCTAAACGATAATCCTTTATCTTATATTGAAGTTTTTTTTGGAAGCACATTATTTTTTATTGGAATTGCTTGGGAATCTATAAGCGATATACAATTAAAAAAATTTAGGAAAAATCCAAAGAATAAAGGTAAGATTTGCAAAGTAGGACTTTGGAAATATTCCAGACATCCAAACTATTTTGGTGACCTTGTTGTTTGGTTTAGCATTTTTACTTTTAGCTTATCTAGTAATAATATTTTAATAATTTTAGGATCTTTATTAAGTCCATTGATTATGGGAATGATTTTTTATTATATTACTGGCCCTATTCTTGATCAAGCAATGATAAAGAGTAGGCCTAAATATAAGGAGTATATGAAACAGTCAAATTCACTGTTTCCTAAATTCAAATAAGGAGGGGAAATGTATAACAAAATATTGTTAATACTATCTGTATTTATGATTCTTTCTTGTGGTGGTGGTTCTTCACAAGAAGCTCAAGTAGTAAATATCGGTTCATTAGGATCTGAAATGAAGTATGATGTTGAGGAGTTCACTGTCAAAGCCGGTTCTAATGTAAAAATTGTATTAAAAAATAATACACCATTAGACTACATGGGTGAAATGCAACATAATATAGTAATTTTTAAAGATGAATCTGCATCAGCACAGATAATTAAACTTGCCGAAGGTAATGGAGGTGATCCATACCCTGACGGAAGAATTTTAGTTTTTTCTGAGCTTATTGATAAAGGTGAAGAAACATCAATAGAATTTACTGCACCAAAGAAACCAGGTAAATACTTGTACGTATGCACCTATATAGCACATGCAATGTCAATGCGTGGCTATATGATTGTTGAGTAGTATAAGTTTTTATACACTATTGAATGATATAGAAATTCTCTCTATATTTACCAAATCAACGTTGAGATTATATCTCAAGAGGGGGTAATAATGAGAGATTTTCTATATCGTTTAACCAAAAAAAATAAATTTTTATTACTTACTCTAGTAATAATTCCAGTCATAATTATTTTCAATCAAAGCAAAGAAAGAACTTCAGATCAAGAGGTAAATGTTTATACATCAAGACACTACGATGCTGATGATTTACTTTATGAAGAATTCACAAAAGAAACCGGTATAAAGGTAAACATAATTTCAGGTAAGGGAAGTGCGCTAATTGAAAGGTTAAAAGCTGAAGGTAGTAATTCGCCTGGTGATGTTTTTTTTACAGTAGATGCTGGAAACCTTGCAAATTTTCAAAAACAAGGCTTTTTACAGCCGATTCAATCTGAAGCTATTAAAAAAATTGTACCTAAAGAGTTAAGAGGAGAAAATAATGAATGGGTAGCAGTAGCAAAAAGAGCCAGAGTAATTTTCTATAATCCAGAATTAGTTAATGAAAATGAAATTGAGAATATAAATTATGAGGATCTAGGAGATGAAAATTGGAAAGGTCGAATAGTAATTAGAAGTTCTTCAAATATGTATAATCAGTCCTTAGTATCATCTTTAATATCAAATCTAGGTATTCCTCAAACTGAAAAATGGGCTAGTAACTTAGTTTCCAATTTTGCTCGAAAACCTCAAGGAAATGACAGATCTCAAATAATGGCGGTCGCAAACCAAGAGGCCTCAATTGCAATTGCTAATACTTATTATATTGGAATCATGTTATCTGGGAAAGGTGGACAAGATCAATTAAATGCTGCAAAAAAAGTAAAAATAGCTTTTCCAAATCAAGATAATCGTGGAGCTCATATAAATATAAGTGGTGGGGGAGTTTTAAAATATGCTCCTAATAGAGAAAATGCCGAAAAATTTTTAGAATTTCTATTAAGTGAAAAAGCTCAAAATCATATTGTTAATAATACTTTTGAATATCCAGTTTTAGAGACCGTTAAACCACATCCATTGATTGAAAATTTTGGTGTTTTTAAAATGGACAAAACTTCTGTATCTGATTTTGGAAAATATAATCCTGAAGCAGTAAAACTTATGGACAGAGTAAATTGGCAGTAGAATTTGATTGAAATAAAAAATCTTAATTACTGGCATCTTTTTATGCTAGTTGTGTTTTGTATTTTCTTAATTCCAATACTTTATATTATTGGAAGCATTTTTTTAGGATTTTCTGATAATTTTTATCATATCTATGATAATTTATTATTTGAGTATTCTATAAATTCAATTTTTCTAGTTTTTGGTGTATCTATACTTGTAACCATATTAGGTGTTTCAACAGCTTGGTTAGTTACCTTTTTTAATTTTTACGGCAAAAAATTTTTCCAATGGGCACTCATACTACCTTTAGCAGTACCATCTTACTTGTTGGCATACGTTTTTACAGAATTTTTTGAATTTTCAGGAACAGCCAACAACATATTAAGATACCTCTTGAATACTGAATCTGATGTTATTTTCTTTCCTAACATAAGAACCATTTGGGGAGCTATAACAGTATTTAGCTTTACACTTTATCCTTATGTATATATGGTTGCAAGAGTTGCTTTTATGAATATACCCTTTTCAATTATTGAAGCTTCATTTCTTTTAGGCAAAAATTCTATTTCAACCTTATTCAGCTTATCTATTCCTTTGATTAGACCTGCAATCATTGCTGGAGTTACTTTAGTTGCTATGGAGACTTTGGCGGATTTTGGTGCGGTACAACATTTTGCAATACCTACATTTACTACAGGTATTTTTAGGACTTGGACTGGTCTATATGATTTAACAACAGCATTGCAATTATCTTCTATTCTTTTATTTATAATATTCATTTTCTTATCATTTGAGAGAAGGAGTCGAAATAAAATTCAATTTTCTAATTCTGAATCAAAAAATAATTCATTTCATTCAATTCAATTGACAAGTTTTAAGAATGCTTTTGCTTTTTTTGTATGTTTTATACCTGTCTTCATAGGATTTTTTCTTCCTGTTATTGAGCTTATAAATTGGTCTACTCAAGTTGATACTCTTATTTCATCTAAAATAATCATTGCTGCTAAAAATACGTTGTATGTCTCTTCATCAGCTACCATTCTAACTTGCTTTATAGCTTTATTAATTAATTATATAGTTAGATCTTTTGGTTTATCTCAATCATTTAATGATTTACTATCAATTGGTTATGCTGTACCCGGTTTAATATTAGCCGTTGGAATAACAAAAATGTTCACAAGTATTGACTTTATTTTGACAGATTTAAACATCTACATAACTGGAAGTATTTTTGGCCTAGTTCTTGCATACATTATTAAATCTTATGCAATTTCAAATAATGTCATTAATTCATCTTTCACATCCATACCTTTGTCAATAGATGAATCGGCAAAAACTCTAAAGACAAATAGATTTAGTATTTTAAGAAAAATACACATTCCCCTACTAAAAACTGGATTACTTACAGCTTTTTTATTAGTTATGGGTGAGCTAATAAAAGAACTGCCAGCAACTTTAATACTTAGACCATTTAATTTTGATACTTTATCAGTATCTGTCTATTTATTGGCTTCAGAAGAAAGGATGTTTGAGGCTGCTTTCCCAGGACTGATGATTATCATTTTTGGTTTGATTCCCATTTATTTTTTAAATAACCTAATTTTAAGTAATAGTAAATAGAATGAAAGATTTTTTAAAATTAAAAAATATAAATTTGACTTTTGGCAAAGAAAAAATTTTAGATGGACTCAATCTTAGTATTAATAAAGGACAATTTATCGCAATTACAGGAGTTTCAGGTTCAGGAAAAACTAGTCTTTTAAGAATTATATGTGGACTTGAAAAACCTAATGATGGAGAAGTACATCTAGATAATAATATTTTATTAAATGATAAAATTTCTATTCCAACTGAAAAAAGAAATATAGGTCTTGTTATTCAAGAAAAAGTTCTTTTCCCACACCTTAATGTAAAAAAAAATATTGAATTTGGAATATCAACTAAAAATAATAAACAAGATATCAGTAAAGATATAATGGAAAAACTTAATATTTTGGATCTAGCTAAAAAATATCCCCATGAGTTGTCTGGTGGTGAATCCCAGAGAGTTGCTTTAGGAAGAAGTATTGTGATGAAACCAAAAGTTCTTATGTTCGATGAACCATTTACTGGTTTGGATAAAGAGTTGAAAATAAAAATATACCCTATAATTAAATCAATACTTTTGAAAAATGAAATTACTGCTATAATGGTTACTCATGATTTGAACGAAGTTAAAGCATTAGCTGATCAATGTTATAATCTAAAGAATGGGAAATTGATAGAAATTTAATTATAAATCTAAAATTAAATCTTTGAATTCAGACAAAATCATTGCTGTAGCACCCCAACAAACGCAACTACTAAATCTAAATGAAGGAACTATAAAATTGACACCCGATTTTTGAATATTTTTTGAAGAAATATTTTTTTCGTTTGTTAGCTCATTGATACTTATACTGTAAACTTCATCTACTTCTTGCAAATTAATATTTATTTTTGGCTTGCCACCAGCAAACCAAATAAATGGGTGAATGTTAAAATATGAAACGGGGGTATAAAAATTTGACAGTTTACCCAATAACTCAAATGATGCAACATCTACACCAATTTCTTCATTACTTTCTCTCAAAGAAGCATCAACGGCGGTTTCATGATTATCAATTGCACCACCTGGTAATGATATTTGGCCTTTGTGATGCTCTACTTCTGTTGTTCTTTTTGTTAAAAAAAAGCAAAGCTTATCTTTCTCTTCAAATAAAATAATTGCAACGCTTGCTTGCCTTGCATCTTTGGGTGCAATAAATGCTTTTTCTGTTATTGAATTTATTGGGATAACCGCCATTTTTTTCTGGCTATCCCACCCTCCTAGAAATGATTTATTACTAAGTCTTTTCTTTATTAATGCGATTTTTTTATCTACTTTCAAATCCATGAAATATAAGCACATAATTTGGGATTGGAATGGAACTTTGCTAAATGATACAGCACTATGTGTTGAAATGTTGAATAGCTCTCTTGAAAAAAGAAATTTAAAACCAATTTCAATTGATGAATATAGAAAAAAGTTTTTGTTTCCAATAAAAACCTTTTATGAATCTGTCGGTTTTGACTTTTCAAAAGAACCATTTGAAATAACTAATGAAGAATTTCATTCAGGATTTGAAAAAAATTTTAAAAAGTTAGCTCTTCAGCCTAATGCTTTATCTACAATTAAAAAATTGAAAAAAAAGGGTATTACTCAAAGCATCCTATCTGCAACCATTCAAAGAAAACTTAATAATCAGGTTAAATATTTCGGTCTGGATTCTTTTTTAGATAATATCGTTGGTTTAAGTAATACACCTTCCGGTTTTGGTAAAGAGTATGAAGGAAGAGAATTACTTTTAAATGTTTTAATTCCAAGTGAAGAAACGATTATTGTTGGAGATAGCATGCTAGATTATAATGTCTCTCAAAGTCTAAATATAAGTTGTGCACTAATTTATAATGGACATAATAATATGGAAAGGCTTGCAGCAACAGGATCAAAAACTTTTCCAAACATCAGATCTTTCTATGATTGGATAACGAATTAAGTGGTTAAACCACCATCTACCGTAAATAATGATCCAGTAATAAAGTCGGATGCATCTGATGAGAGATATAGCGCCATACCTGATACATCTTCAGGTTCACCCATTCTTCCTTGGGGGATTGTTTTTACTATTTTATTGTAAATTTCATCATTCTCCCACAATGCTTTACTAAAGTCTGTTTTGATTAATCCTGGGGCAAGAGTATTTACTTGAATATTATCTTTTGCCAACTCTTTTGCGAGAACTTTTGTTAACATCACTACTGCTGCCTTACTAATATTGTAAACACCTAATCCCTCTAATGGAGTCTTGGCTGCGATTGATGAGACATTTATTATTTTTCCACTCTTATTTTTAATCATAGATCTACTGCACATTTTTGCAAAATCAAAATAACCTTTGATATTTACATCAAAAATTTTATCCCAATGAGAGTCTTTTGAATCTAAAATAGGGCCATAATAAGGATTTGTTGCAGCATTATTAATTAGAATATCAATTTTAGAAAATTTATCTATTGTAAAGTCTACTACTTTACTAATTGATTCTTTATTGCTTGTATTGCACTCAAGAATATCTATTTTATATCCCTTTTTAGAAGCTTCGTCAAAGCAATCCTGCAGGTTTTCAATTTTTCTACTACATACGATAATATTAGCCCCTGCTTCAGCTAACTTAAACGCTATAGCCTTACCAATTCCTTTTGAACCACCGGAAATAATTGCAGTTTTATCTTCTAAATTAAACATTTATTTTTTCTTTCTTCTTTCGGCCATTGCTTTCCACATTGATTCTGGAATTTTTGTAAGTTCTGAAAATTCTCCAGCACCTGCTAGCCATTCTCCTCCATCAATTGTAATAACTTCTCCATTTATGTATCCAGATTCATCGCTCATTAAATAAGAAGCCAAGTTTTCAAGCTCATGTCTTTCACCAAATCTTTTCATCGGAATTTTATTTTTCATATTATCCTCAAAATCTTCAAATCCTGGAGGCATCAATCTTGACCATGCACCTTTTGTTGGAAATGGACCAGGTGCAATTGCATTAAATCTTATGTTGTGCTTTCCCCATTCAACCGCTAGTGATCTTGTCATTGCCAGCACTCCAGCTTTTGCTGCAGCTGATGGTACAACAAATGGTGAACCAGTCCACGCATATGTTGTAACAATGCTAAGAATGTTACCACTTTTATTTTTAATCATTTCTTTACCAATAGTACTTGTACAGTTCCATGTACCCATTAAAACTATGTCTATTACTGCTTTAAATGCATTCTGACTTAACATTTCAGTAGGTGAAATAAAGTTTCCAGCGGCATTATTTAACAATGCATTAATTGTTCCAAATTTTTCTTTTGTTTGTTTTAACATAAGTTCAACATCTTCAATTTTTCTTACATCGCCAGGGCAAGTAATAACATCTATGCCTTTTTGTGTAAATTCTTCTGCAGTTTCTTCTAATACCTCTTTCCTTCTTCCGCTTATTACAATATTGGCACCCAATTCACCAAATCTTCTTGCCATACTTTTTCCTAAGCCTGTTCCACCACCAGTAATTATTATTGTTTTACTTTCTAGCAAATTATCTTTAAACATTGTAACTCCTTATTATTTTAAAGCATCCAAATTATTTTTAATGGTTTCAGATTTTTCTTGTAGAGGATCAATCACCGAATCTTTTATAACTTCACTTACTTTATCTTCACTTTTTTGTAGCTGTACTTTCAATTCATCCATGTTTGGTAGAGGCTGATTAGTAAAAAGTAAATAAGCACAATATATTATAAATAATGTTATTCCCAATGTGACAAGTTTGAATAATTTCTTTATTACACTATACATTATCATCGTAATTAGTACAATTGTTACAGCAAGGTAAGCTGGGTTATCTAAAATGCTATTTAATAGATTTTCTAACATTATATCAATTTATACATTACATTTCTACTTTACAAAGATGAAACATAAATCAACTAAATACGTTAATAACATTGTGATTAAAAATGTATATGTTTTATTAATTTTTCTATGCTTTGTGTATGGACAAGAAAGTCTTGAGTTGAAGCAAGCTGATTCGCTTTCTGCAAAAAATATTAACAATGAAAGTGTAACAATTCTTGAAGGCAACATAGTATTCAAAAAAGATTCTAAAATGCTCTATGGTGATAAAGCAATTCAGTCAAACACCTCTGGCATTGTTAAACTTTCAAATAATGTTAAAATAGAAGATGAAAATATGACGATTTTTTGCGATTCTTTACTTTATTACTCCGACAATGAAGATATTGAACTAATTGGAAATGTAAAAGTCGTTGATATTGAACAATCAATTTCTTCTAAAAAAGGTAAGTTGATAAATGATAGAAATAAAATGATTTTAGAGGATGATTGTGAAATCACCGACGGAAATCGAAGAATTACTGGAGACTTTTTTGAAATAGAATTTGAAAATAAATCGATAGAATCTCTAAACGTATTAGAAAATGGAGTTATCTATTCTTCAAATACTGGTTTTGAAAAAAAAGACGAATTAAAAGTACCTATCAATAACGTTGATATCTTAAAAGCCGAAGTAATTAACATTAAGATGGATAAGAATGATATATCAAAAATTGATCTAATTGGAATGGCATCTAGTTTCATCCATTTATATCAAGACTCACTTTATCAAGGTACAAATGAGGTCAGTGGGGATAAAATTGTTTTAGAAGTAAATAATAATAGTATTATAAATCTTAATTCTTCTGGAGGAGTTATAGGAAAATTTCTGCCTTCTGAATCTAACACATCTAATCAACAAAAAATTAATTATAAAGGTGAAATTGTTGAATTTGATACAAAAAAAAATCTATCAAAAATGTTTGGTAAAGCAAATTTGTTTCAAGAGGGTATGGATTTGACTGCCTCTCAAATAAATATCAACTGGGATAATAATATACTTGAAGCTTTTGATGAAAATCCATTTGACTCAAGTGAAAATTTACAGCCTATCCTTATTGAAAATAACAGAGAGCCAATAACTGGCAAATCAATGGTTTATAATATCAAAAATAGAAAAGGTAAGGTATTGGCTGGTTCAACTAGTGTGCAAAATAATATGTATATGGGCAGTCAAATTACGAGTGTTGCAGATAGTACATTTTATATTGACGATTGTATATTTACTTCATGTGATCCTTCAAAATTTTATCTTGGTAGTAAAAAAGTAAAAATAATTTATGGTGATAAAGTTATAGCAAAACCATTAAATATTGTTGTTGGAGGAGTTCCTATCTTTGGAATTCCTATGGCAATTTTTCCGCATTCTTCAGATGAGAGAAGATCAGGCTGGATAATGCCTTCTTTCGGTTCATCGGATAATAGAGGAAATTATATTGATGGTTTGGGTTATTATTTTGCTCCAAATGACTACCTTGGTTCTGAAAATTCATTAATTTTTGCTGATAGACAAGGTGTTATCTTAAAATCCAAAAATTCATATAAAAATCGCTACAAGTTTAATGGAAATTTTAATTTTGAAGTGAGAAAACACTTAAGCTCAAACGAGCAAGATATTGCAAAGTTAGGTGAAAGTAATAAAACTGATTTTTCTTTGAACTGGAATCATAATCAAATCTTACGTAATGAGCAGTCATTAAGGTCAAATGTAAGCTATTACAGTAATGGAGAATATAATCGAGAAACAAGCATTAATCCTGTGAAAAGACTAAATCAGCAAGCTATTTCAAATGCAACCTATTCTAAAAGGTGGAAAAAAAATAATCTATCTTTAAGTATTAATATCTCAAACAAACAAGATTTAATGTCTAAAAGTAAAGTGAATCAAAACTCTTCGTTTTATCAAAACCCATCAAATATAAATTCGTCAATTAGCAGCAATACAAGTACGTTACCTTCTATAAATTTTAGAGTTGGGAGAAGGAATTTATTTGATAATAGTCAATATGCATTTTTAAATAATATTCAATGGGATTATAGCTCAAGAATACTTAATAGTTCTAAAAATTTTTATGAAAGTGAATTAAGCGAAAATGATGATGATGTTATTAGTTATCAATGGAAGCAAAATAATAATGGAGATCCTGTAACCTCAAATCAAACTGATGCAATATTTAAAAATAAATTTAGCATTAATGCCCCATTTACTCTTTTTAAATATATTGCTATAAACCCTAACATTAATATTAATTCTGACTTTGTTAACAAGTACCAAAAGGCTTTTTTGGATGAAAGTGGTGAAGTCGAATTTGATGATATAAACAAGTTCAAAAATAGAACGACTGGAAATATATCATTATCAATGAACACAAAAATTTATGGTATACTTCCTATAAAAATTGGGAAAATACAATCTGTTAGGCACGTTTTAACACCTTCAATAAGTTTGAGCTATTCACCTAATTATTTAAATAATGATAATTATTTCCAGGAATTTAATGATGAATACTATGATTATTTTTCAGGATCTTTGATTGGGTCAACTTCAAGATCAAGTAGCAAAAAAATTAATATAGCATTAGGAAATGTTTTTCAAGCAAAAAGTCTTTTTGACAATGAAGAAGAAAAAATAAATCTTTTCTCATTAAGAATGAATACAGGTTACGATTTTAATAAAAATGATTTCAAATTATCTAACTTAAATACATCAATAAGAAGTAAGCTAAGAAATGGAAGTAGCATAGATATAAATCTTACTCATGATTTTTATAAATATGATAAGATCGAAAATAACAGAGAAAATGAAATTGATTCTTTGCCTCGATTAACCGGAATTAGATTTTCCACAAACTTTCTATTGAAAGGAAAAGAAAAATTAAAAGAGGAAACCAAGGAACAAGGCTTTTCAGAAAGCACAAAAGAGTTTATTAATCAACTTTCTTCAAATAATTGGTCAACAAGAATTGGTGTTAGCTATACTTTAAATAAAATTAACCCTCTAAACAAAATTGAAAATTTTTGGTTAAATACCAATACAAGTATTAATGTAACCAATAATTGGAAGCTTAACTATAATGCACGATTTAACGTCCTAGATAAAGATATTGTTCGTCATAACTTAACTCTCTATCGTGAAATCGATTGTTGGGAATTTTTTGTAGATTGGACACCTAATGGTTATGCAAAAGGTCTCTATTTCAGACTTAATCTTAAATCAGATATCCTACGCGATCTCAAGATTGAACAAAAAACTGGTATCTATACAACTCGCTCAAGTTTTTAGGTGTTATTACATCAAAAAATTATTAATGTTGTTTTATGAAATCAAAATTTCAAAAAATTAAAGGCACTTATGATATTTTACCTCCAGAAAGCTTTTTATGGGATAATGTAATTGATATTTTATCAGATATAAGCATGAAATTTGGATTTGAAAAAATTCATACACCAATTATTGAAGACCTAAATCTTTTTAAGCAAAATCTTGGTTATGAAACTGATGTTTCTAAAGAAATGTTTACATGGGAAGATCAAAAAAATCATCATATTGTTTTAAAACCTGAAATGACAGCGCCTGTGGTAAGAGCGTTTATTGAAAACGGACTATATCGAAGCAAACCACTTTGTAAATTATTTTATATTGATGCTTTTTTTAGAAGAGAGAAGCCTCAAAAAGGTAGACAAAGACAGTTTCACCAATTTGGAGTTGAGGCTTTCGGAGCTGCATCAGTTGAACAGGATTTAGAAATAGTTCTTTTAGCAAACAAAATTCTAAATAGCCTAAATATTAATAATTCAATCTTGAACATTAATAATATTGGTGACCCTCAATCTAGAATGAAATATGAAAAAGTTCTTTCAACCTATTTTAAAGATAATATTAAAAAATTATCTAAAGTTTCTATAAATCGCCTAAATAAAAATCCAATTAGAATATTAGATAGTAAAGAGAAAGAGGATATTGATATAATTAAAAATGCCCCAATTATTAGTGATTTTATATCAATGGAGAGCAAAGAAAAATTTTCATCTTTTTTGATACACCTTAATTCATTAGGCATAAAATACAAAGAAAATAATCACCTTGTTCGTGGGCTTGACTATTATAATGATACTATTTTTGAAATAACAAATTCATCTGGTAAATCTCAGAATGCACTTTTAGGTGGAGGAAGATATGATTTTCTTGTTGAAAGTATGGGTGGACCATCAACCCCTGCTGTTGGATTTGCTGCAGGAATTGAGAGATTAATTATAGAATCTTCACTTCAAAATAATCAATCCCAAATTGACTTTTTTATAGGGTTTGATAACGAAAACTCAAAAGAAGCACTAATCTTTGCGGATAAATTAGTAGATGACAATTTTCACATCACAATTGATACTTCTTCAAAAAATGAAAAAAACCAAATCAAAACTGCTATTAAATTGAAGGCAAATTATTTCATCAAATTTGGCAAAAAGATTACTTTGAGAAATCTTGATAGCAAAAAGGAATTTGAAATTAATAACTATCAAGATCTGCTAGAAATTATTTAATTCAAAAAAACAATAATTTATATTTTTAAATAAAAAATATAAATTTTTGACAATTACTTATCAATCTATGTAAGTTGCCAACCAAATATGACAGGACAAGAAAAACTATTAATAATCGTTGAATCCCCTTCAAAGACGAAAACTATCTCAAAATATGTTGATAATGCGTCTGTGATTGCAAGCATAGGTCATTTTAAAGATTTACCGAAAAAAGAGATGGGTATTGATATCGATAATGATTTTGCCATGAATATTGAAAGCATGGCGGACAAAAAGAAGTTTATTTCGCAACTTAAAAAAGAAGTTAAAATTGCTGACAGAATTTTAATTGCTACTGACCCTGATAGAGAAGGTGAGGCAATTGCAGCAGATATTGCATCTGAAATCAAAGGTGATATTGAAAGAGTTGAATTTACCGAAATAACAAAAAAAGCTGTATTACATGCAATTAACAACGCACGTAAAATAAATTATGATTTGGTTGATGCTCAAAGGGCACGTAGAGCAATTGACAGAATTGTTGGTTTTACATTCTCTCCAGTATTGTGGAAGACTCTAAGGTCTCTAAAAAATAAAGGTTTATCAGCTGGGAGAGTTCAATCTGTTGCATTAAAGTTGCTTGTTGACAGAGAGAAAGAAAGAAATAAGTTTATTGAAAACAAATTTTATGCTATTGAAGCAACATTGATTGATGATAAAACTAATGAAGATTTTAAGGCTCAGCTTGTTTCATATGATAGTAAACCAGTTGCTAAAAGTGATGATTTTGGAAAATTTGAATTAGGTCTAAAAAAAGATAATGTTATACAGATTGATGAAAATTTTTCAAAGAAATTAACTGAAGAATGCAAGGTAAATAGTTGGTCAATATTGGACATTGAAAGTAAGCCAACTTCAAGTTCTCCTGCCCCTCCTTTTACAACCAGTACTTTGCAGCAAGACGCTTCTAGAAGATTTAGTTTTTCTCCGAAAAGAACTATGGTAGTAGCGCAGAAGTTATATGAAAAAGGACTTATAACATATATGAGAACAGACTCTACTAACCTTTCTTCCGAAGCGCTTGATGCAGCAAAAAACCATATTAACAAAAATTTCGGTAAAGAATATCTAGCTGATGAAACAAATTTTTACAAAAATAAAGTTGCAAACGCACAAGAAGCACATGAAGCAATTAGGCCAGCAGGGAGTAAATTTAAAACTGTAGATGACGTTAGAAAGGTTGGAAATGATGAAGCCAAACTTTACGAATTAATTTTGAATAGGACTGTTGCATCTCAAATGAAACCTGCAAAATATATAAGGACAAATATTAAGATTTTAAACGGAAAATGTATTTTTAAAAGTAGTGGAAATGTCACTGTATTTAAAGGATATACTGCAGCTTATGAGCAAGCACAAACTAGAAAAGATAAAGCTAAAGTTGATAGCTTACCTCCTTTAGAAAAAGATTCAAAAATATCTTGTAAAAATATCTTATCTGATCAGAAATCTACGACTCCTCCAAGAAGATTTTCAGAAGCGATGCTTGTAAAAGAAATGGAAGTAAGAGGTATTGGTAGACCATCAACTTACTCCTCAATTATTGAAAAATTATCCCAAAAAGAATATGTAGTAAAAAATAATAAAATTTTAATTCCCACTTTTGTTGGGATTGCTGTAACACAATTACTTGAAAATCATTACAAAGCTTTATTTAATGAAAGATTTACTGCTGATATGGAAGACAGATTAGATGCTATTTCACGTTCGGAAAATACCTACCTAGATGTTTTAAAAGAATTTTATTATGGTAAAGATGATTACAAAGGCGTGCTTAAACTTCTTGATCAAGAAATTGACATTGCAAAAGCATGTACTATTAATATCGAAAATGAATTGGATATTAAAATTGGAAAGTTTGGACCTTATGTTGAAAAAGAGGGCAAAAATACCACTATACCAGAAGACCTTTTTTTAGGAGATCTTAATAAAAGAAAACTCGATGAACTTGATGGAATGCAAAAAGAAAATAATATTATAGGAAAACATACAAATGGTGAAAATATATTATTGAAGATTGGAAGATATGGTCCATATGTTGAATTAGAAGAAAGTAAAAAAAGAAAATCAGTTCTTAAAAGTATAGGAGTAGAAAATCTTACAGAATCAATTGCAATTGATCTTTTAAGTATGCCTAAAAATTTAGGAAAAAATCCAGATACAGATGAAGATGTTCTTGCTGACTTTGGACCATACGGTCCTTATGTAAAATGCGGAAAAATTAATGCATCTATGAAAGCTGATGATAGCCCACTAACAATTTCATTAGAAGATGCTTTGAAGCTTATAAAGGATAGAAAGTTAAAATTTGAACCTAAAGTTCTTGGTGAGCACCCTAAATCAAAAAAAGAAATTTCAATTAAAAGAGGTCGATTTGGCCCTTATGTTACTGATGGCAAAAAAAATGTTTCCCTTAAAGGCTTTGTTTTAGATGAAGTAAATTTAGAGCAAGCTATAAAACTAATTGATGATAAATGATTTATAGAAATATTTTATTTGTAATGTTCAGCATAGTCTTTCTGATGGGTATTGAAAAATCTGTTGATGAAAGACTTTATACTTTAAACAGAGAGTTAATGTGTCCTGTATGTGATGGTTTAACACTTGAACAATCTCAGGCAAAAGCTGCTTTGGAAATGAAAGATGAAATAAAAAGATTTGTAGTTCAAGGACTATCTGACCAACAGATAAAAGACTATTATGTATTAAAATTTGGAGTTGAAATTCTAGCCAACCCACCAAAAAAAGGTTTTGATACTTTAGTTTGGCTAGCTCCTCTAATTTTTGGTTTTTTTGGAATAGTTTTTCTGTACCGATATTTTTTTTCTTAAACTCTATATATTATGAGCGAAAAGCATCTAGATAAAATAATATCACTATGTAAAAGAAAAGGTTTTGTTTTTCCAAATTCTGAAATTTACGGTGGATTAAAAGCATCTTATGATTATGGACCACTTGGAGTAGAATTAAAAAAATCTATTTCGGACAAATGGTGGAAAATAATGACCAATAATCATGAAAATATTGTAGGGCTTGATAGTTCTATTATGGTCCACCCTGATGTGTGGGAAGCTAGTGGACATATTTCTAACTTTAATGATCCTTTAGTTGACAATAAAGATAACAAAAAAAGATATAGAGTTGATGATCTACTTTCTCAACAAAAAACAAAGGTTTTAGAATTATTATGTGAAAATATGTCAATTAATTTTGAACAAGATGAAATAATTGAAATAATTTGTAGAGAACTTTTAGAAAAAGAAAATAAACATGATGGAGTTTTAGAAAAGTCTGGGGTCATAGACCCCTTTTCGGGAAATGTAGGTAAATGGACTGCTCCTTCTCAGTTTAATCTAATGTTCAAAACAAACTCAGGACCCTCTGAAAAAACGGGAAAAAGTATTTTTTTGAGACCTGAAACAGCACAAGGTATGTATATTAATTATCTTCTTGTTCAAAACTCTATGCGACTCAAAGTTCCGTTTGGAATTGCTCAAGTTGGAAAAGCATTTCGAAATGAAATTATAGCAAGAAATTTTATTTTTAGGACTAGAGAGTTTGAACAAATGGAAATGCAATACTTCGTTCACCCAGAAAATGATCAGGAATCAATGGACTTTTGGAAAGAACAAAGGATGGACTATTACATTAATGAATTAGGTATAAAAAAAGAGAATCTTAAATTTCATAAACACTCTGAGGATTCTTTAGCTCATTATGCGAAAGAAGCTTTCGATATTGAATACAATTTCCCATTTGGTTGGGGAGAAATTGAAGGAATTCACAATAGAACAGACTTTGATTTAAAAGAACATGAAAAAATGTCTGGTAAGAATATGATGTACTTTGATGCGTTAAAAAATGAAAAATATCATCCTTTCATTATAGAAACTTCTACCGGTTTAAATCGACAATTTCTTATGATTCTTTGTGAATCATATTATGAAGATAATGAAAATAACAGGGTAGTTTTAAAACTTCCTTTTGATTTATCTCCAAATAAAACAGTTGTTTGTCCTTTGATTAAAAAAGATGGTCTTCCTGAAAAAGCTAAGGAAATATTTATGAAAGTTAATAATAGATATAAATCAATTTATGATGAACAAGGATCAATTGGTAAAAGATACTACAGACAGGATGAAGCTGGAACGCCTTTTGGAATAACAATTGACCATGATACGTTGAATGATAACTCAGTTACTATAAGAGAAAGAGATTCAATGAAGCAACATAGAGTTGGTATAGAAAAAATCTTTGATTTTATTGATGATAACAAATAAATAATTTATGAGATCGGCAAATCCAGCACTTAATAAAAATACTTTCAGAAATGCTCGTCGAGCAGCTGGTGAAAGTAGTATGACTATTGACGGAACAGTAAATAAAACAGCTTTGAGCCTTTTATTTTTAATGACATCTGCAATATATACGTGGAATAATCCTCAAATCGGTTTAGCACTATTTTGGCCGGTGACAATTTTTACATTTATTCTTCTACTTATTACAATTTTTAATAAAAAGGCTGCTCCTTTTACTGTTCCTCTTTATTGCTTTGCTGAAGGTGCTGTTCTTGGGGCAATCTCTGCTATGGTAGATTCGATGTATCCAGGTATAGCCAACCAGGCAATAGCACTGACGTTTGGAATTTTAGCTGCCTTATTATTTTTATACAAAAGTAGGCTAATAGCAGCGACTGAAAATTTTAGATTAGGAGTTTTCTCTGCAACATTTGGAATACTTATAGTCTACGTTTTAAATCTAATTCTTTCTTTTTTTGGGGTTTCTTTCATGGGTCCTTTATTCGGAAATGGCCTGACAGGAATTTTATTTTCTTTATTTGTGGTTGGAATTGCTTCAATGAACTTAGTGTTAGATTTTGATTTTATTGAGTCTGGTGCAGAAAGCGGAGCTCCAAAATATATGGAGTGGTATGGAGCTTTTGGACTCATGATAACTCTTATTTGGCTTTATGTTGAAATTCTTAATTTATTAATGAAATTGAGAAGTCGTAGGTAACTCTACCCTCCTCTTTAAAAGATTGACATAAAGTACACTTTCTCCTAGATTATGCAAACTAAGGGTATATTGTACCTACTTATAGAGGTACGTACCAATGATTTAATATGTACATAAACAAAGGAAAAACAATGAGAAAGCTATATAACATGATAGCACTAGTATTATTTTCTAGTTTAATGTTTGCTCAATCAGTTTCAGGTACCGTTACTGATTCAGATGGTAATGCACTATTTGGAGCAAATGTTACTGTAGAAGGTACTTCATCTGGTGCTGCAACAGGAGCTGATGGATCATATTCAGTCGACGGTGTTGCGAGCGGAACTTATACAGTTACTGCTTCATACATTGGATATGAATCTGCAAGTGTTTCTGTAAGTGTAGATGGTGCTGCTACTGCTAATTTTTCATTAGCATCAAGTGCAGTTGCTGGTAATGCAGTTTCTGTTCTTGGTTCACGTTTTGCAAGAAATGTGGATGATCAGGCAGTTCCAGTAGAAGTTATTACTGAGCTTGAAATTCGTGCAGCTGGTTTCACTGAAACTAATGAATTGCTGCAAAGTTTGATTCCATCTTATAATGCTCCACGTGGATACATTACTGATGGTTCAGACCATATGAGACCTGCGACATTGAGAGGTATGGCTCCTAATCAGACTCTTGTACTTGTAAATGGTAAAAGACGTCACCAAGGTGCTTTAGTTCACGTTAATGGTTCAGTAGGACGTGGTTCAACTCAAGTAGACTTAAATGCAATCCCTGCTAGCGCTATCGAAAAAATCGAAGTGCTTCGTGATGGTGCTGCCGCTCAATACGGTTCAGATGCTGTTGCAGGGGTTATTAATATAATTTTAAAAGAAACTGGTGGTGCTGACTTAAGTGTTACTTATGGTCAAAATCTATCAGAGTTTGAAAGAGGTTATAAAGCCGGTGAAGGCTTTATTGACGGTCAAGACGATTCAACTTACGGTTGGGATCTAGACGAAAATGCTTCTGATAATGGTGTTGGATATCTTCCATACACTGCTGCTAGAGGTTGGGCTCGTCCAGGAGTTGAGACTGTTGATAAAACAGATGGTAGGAACTTAATTGTTCATGCTGGAAATGGCTTAAGTCTCTTTGGTGGAAATCTATATGTTAGCGGACAATTTCGTGATGGTGGCCGTACAAATCGTGCTGGTCTTGACCCACGAAGACAATACTTCGCTGGCATGGATGAAAAAGAAAAAGCATTCGACAGAGAAAATCATCGTATAGGTGCTGGAGCATTTGAGCAAGTAAGCTTAATGTGGAATGGTAGTTTCCCAACAGAGCGTGGTACATTCTATACATTTGGTGGAATGAATACACGTGATGGTGAAAGTGGATGTTACTACAGAAGAGCACAGGATAATCGTACACTTCGTGCATGGTATCCAGATGGATTCTTACCACTTATTAGCCCTGAATTGACAGACACTTCAATGGCTGTTGGTATGAAAGGTCTAATGAATAATGGAATGGCTTACGATGTAAGTGTTACAACAGGTAGTAATGAATTTGCTTGGGGTATGCAAAATAGTCATAATGCAACTGCTGGTACAAGTCAGTATCAACAGTCTGAATTTGACTTAGGTACCTTAGGTTATTCTCAAACTACTATTAATTATGATGTTAGCACAACTATGGATCTTCAAGGTTTTCAAGGTCCTGTAAATGTTGCTATGGGTGCTGAAATGCGTATGGAAAACTACACAATTGAAGCTGGTGAAGAAGCTGGTTATGCAGACTTTGGTTTTGATGTATTAGACGGACCAAATGCTGGTGCTTCTGCAGCAGTAGGTTGTCAATGTTTACCTGGCTTAGCTCCTGCTAACGAACAAGATCGTGACAGAGACGCTTTCAGTGTCTATGCAGAAATGAGTGGTAATTTGAGAGATGATTTACTACTTGATGTTGCATTAAGAACTGAAAACTATAGCGACTTTGGTTCAACAACAAATGGTAAAATTGCAATGAGATATGAAATTCAAGATGGAGTTGCTGCTAGAGGTTCTTTCAGTACTGGATTTAGAGCACCAGCACTTCAAGAAGCGTACTTCTCATCAATCGCAACAAACTTTATTGATGGAGTTCCTCTAGAAGTTGGAACCTTCCCTGTTGACACAGAAGCAGCTAGAGCTCTTGGAGCACAAGATCTTGAACCGGAAACTTCTACAAATCTTTCTGCTGGTATGACATACAAAGATGATAGATTCTCACTATCTATCGATGCGTATATGATTACTGTTGAAGATCGTATTAGTATGAGTGAAACTTTTAGAGGTTCAGGAACATCTTCAGATATGGTTACTTTCTTTGCTGAAAGAGGTGTGCCAGCTGCGGCAGGTAGATACTTCTTTAATGGTATTGATACAGAAACCAATGGTCTTGACATCGTTGCTACTATGAGAGAAGATGTAGCCGGTGGTTCATTACTACTTAAAGCAGCAATGAACTTCAATGAGACTGAAATTACAAATGAAGATGAAGTAGGAACACCAGCTGAGTTAGCAGCATATACTACAAGTTTACTTCAAGGACGTGCTAACACAATGAGATATGAAGTTGCATCACCAAAAAGCAATTTCCAATTCTCAGCTACGCTGCAGAAACCAACATCTACATTAGTCGCGAAAATGACTAGATGGGGTGAAGTAGGAATTCCTGCAAGTTCCGAAGCAAGAGACCAAACATTAAGCTCAAAATGGACAATGGATATGGAATATGGATTCCAGTTAAATAGTCAAGTAAGAATGGCAATTGGTGCTAACAACTTATTTGATGTTTATCCTGATAAAACTGTCAAAAGAAACAGTTTCAACGGAATTTTCCAACATTCAGGATATAGTCCTTTTGGATTTAATGGTCGATACGTTTACACACGTTTAGACATGGCGCTTTAAGATATATTTTTAGATATCTTATTTATAAAAAGCCTCTACTTTTTGTAGAGGCTTTTTATTAGCTTTAACCAAATACAATGCTATGAAGAAAAATATACTATTGAATATTCTTGTCTGTTTTATAATATTTTTGGGAAGCTGCAGTAAAAATGTAGCTAACAAAAATGGTGCAGTATCAAGCACTTCAAAAATAGCTTCTCAAGTCGGAGTTAATGTACTTAAACAAGGGGGAAACGCCTTTGACGCTTTAGTTGCTACGGGTTTTGCACTGGCTGTCACCTCTCCTGCTAATGGCAACTTGGGTGGAGGAGGTTTTTTAGTTGCTCGAACTTCTTCTGGTGAAATAATAAGCTTAGATTTTCGAGAAAAAGCCCCTAGATCTTCATTTGAAAAAATGTTTTTAGATGAGAATGAAAACTATGATAAAGAAATAGCTTTATATTCACATAAATCCTCAGGTGTACCGGGTACTGTTGATGGATTAATAAAGATATTTGAAGACTATGGTTCTGGTAAATTTACGTTACAACAAATTATTGAGCCTGCAATTATACTTGCTAAAAATGGTTTTCCATTGGAAGAAGCCGCTGCTTATAGTTTCGATAATTATAAATTTGAATTTCTTGAAGATAAAGGATCAACAGATATCTTTATTAATAGCAATGATGAGGTTTTATCACTTAAAAAAAGATTTACAAATAACGATATTGAAGAAAAAGAATATAAAGAAAGACTTGATGCAATTGATATATGGAAGGAAGGCGATATTTTTGTTCAGAAGGATTTATCTAAAACTCTAGAAAGAATAGCGATTAATGGTAGAATGGGTTTTTATCAAGGAGTAACTGCTGATTTAATTGTTAATGAAATGCAAAAGAATGGTGGGCTTATTTCCAAGGATGACTTAATCAAGTATGAATCTAAATACAGAGTTCCAATTATTGGAACATATAAAAATTATGTTATAGCATCAATGGGGCCACCTAGTTCAGGTGGTACTCTTTTAGTTCAAATGCTTAACATGTTAGAAAATTTTAATATTGCTGAAATGAAAAGAAACTCTTCAGAATTTGTACACTTACTAACTGAAGTTCAGAGATTAGCTTATGCTGACCGATCTATTCATTTGGGTGATCCAGACTTTTGGGATAATCCGATAGAAATATTAATATCAAAAAAATATGCAAAAGAAAGACTAAAGTTAATTTCGTTAAATGAAGCTACACCTAGTGATGAAATCGCTGCTGGACATCAATTTGCCGAAAGTAATGAAACAACTCATTATTCTGTTATGGATAAATATGGTAATACTGCAGGAATTACTACAACTATTAATTTTAGTTATGGGAATAAAAAAATTGTTGATGGTGCAGGATTTTTACTCAATAACGAAATGGATGATTTCTCCGCAAAACCAAATGTTCCAAACGCTTTTGGCTTAGTTGGAGATAAAGCAAATGCTATTGAGCCTTACAAAAGACCATTGAGTTCAATGTCACCCACTTTGGTAATTAATGAAAAAGGTGAAACTATTCTTACACTAGGTGCTGCGGGTGGTTCACGAATAATTACTGCTGTTTTACAAATAATTTTAAGTGTCATTGATCACGATCTTACAATTCAGAAGGCGATTGATCATCCAAGAACTCATTCACAATGGATTCCTGATTTAATTTTTTACGAAAAGAAATCTTTAAATTCAAAAACTATGAAGCAGTTAAAAGATTTAAAGCATAAATTTTACAAAGAAACTACAGATTTAGCACGAGCTCATGGTATTCAAAGGAAAGATGGTACTTTCATAACTGGTGCTGATAAAAGGGGAGAATACAATGGCAAAGAAGCTATTACATATTAATTTATATTTTTTTATTTCAGTTATTTTATTCAGTTGTTCTGATAATAACAGAATAGAACAATCAACATTACCAACCCCAGAAGTAAAATTTACTCCAGGAGAGATTATATCTGATGTTGATGGTTTTGTACAATATTATGTTGGTAACACTCCAATTATTATTACAGTTCCACACGATGGAACTAGCATACCAAATACTATTCCTCCAAGAAGTGGGGATAGTACAAGAGCTGAAAATACTCAAGGTATTGCACAATATTTTTATAATGGATTTATAGATGAGTCAAACGGCTTATTCCCACACGTAATTTTGAATAATATTGATAGATCAAGAATGGATCCAGACTCTCCGCCCTCAATTGGAGCAGAAAATTCTTTTGCGACATCTTACTTTAACAGGTATCATACTTATATTGGTGTTGCAATTGATTCCATCGAAGCAAACTTTGATACTGGAATTTTGTTAAATCTTGTTAGTCATGATGATGATAACCAGATCATTGAAATGGGTTTTAATATATCAAAAGAAGTATTTAACTCATCAGATAATATTTTAGATAATTCACAGTCCCAATCAAGTATATCTTATTTATCATCAATATCTTCTTCTTCTTTTCACGAACTTGTGCGAGGATTTGATAGTATTGGTAAAAGAATTATGGACCAAAATTGTTGCAAGCCAATTTATTATACTTTTGATGTAACACCGAGCCCAGATTTTCCAGTACCTGGTGATGAAAACTATAATTCTGGTGGATATACTTTATCAACATACGGGAGTCATAATTCTACATCTCAAATAGGAGCAATGGACTTATCAACCCCATACTTAAATCATAGAGATAGCCCATATGCTTATTTAGCACTTGGGAGAATGCTTGTTAGTGCCTTGAGCAATTTTTATTCAGATACAACAGGAATGTCTATTTACTAATTCCCGCTATTTCTAAGCTGGGTTGCTTTTTGTAAATATTCTTGCGCATCCTCAAGTCTTCCCTCACCAAAGTAAGTTCTATATACTCCGTAATAATATTGCGCATCGTTCGGATCTTTATCAATTAACTCCATATAGTAATTTCTGGACTTTCTCCACCTTTCGGCTTGCTCTAATGCTTTTGCAAGACCCAATAAAGCTTCGACATCATCTGGAGCTAAAAAATATGCTTCTTCGAAGTTATACTCTGCTTCTTCAAAATCTTCCATTTTCAAGTAAACAAGACCTCTATTGAAAAATAGATCTACAAGCTCCTTATCATCATCTGTTTTTTCAATCGCTAGGTCAAGATTTTTTAAAGCTGAATCAAAATCATCTCTTGCTAAATAGAGTGCACCTAAGCTTTTCAATGCCGTAGGTTCATCAGGGTTTATAGATAATGCTTCCTCATAATATTCTAAGCCCTTATCGAATTCACCAAGTCTAACAACACTTTGGCCAGCGCTAACTAGTAATGCAATTCTCGTTTCCGTAGGGATGTCTTCCAAAGCTAAGCCCATATCTAAATATTTAATTGTTGACTCCTTATCTCCTTTTACGGATGAATAGAGTGCTACTAATGCATATGCACCAGGCTGAGCTGGATCGAGATCTTTTGCATCCATAGATGTTTTTATTGCTTGTTCTACAAGAGCGTCTCTTTGCTCTAAAGAAGCAGCTCTATTAAGAAGAGAAAGATAGCCAGATGCCTTATAATATATAAGATTATAGCTTTTAGTTAAAGATGCTGTAATTGCCTGACTAATAGGAATTTTTCTGTCATTTCTTGTTGGGCGGATTTTTAAGTTACTTGGAGCAGTTGATGCTATGTCCATATACTTCTTAACTAAAGCCCAGTCTTGTTTTCTTGGGTATATTTTGTCACCTAAATGGTAAGCTGCCTCCCATTTATCTTTGGGATGATCAAGTGCTTTAATAAGATATTCTTCTGCTTTTCCCCATTCTTTATCTTTGAGCCTAATCTTTGCAGATTCTAAATCTTGTCCAGCAAAAAGAAATGTCGTAAATATTATTGTAGTAGTTAAATTTTTAAAAAGATTCATAAAATTATCTCCCTTATGTTGCTTAGCAAGTTAGTATTATTATAAAGAGTTATCAAGAAGTATGGTTTTGATCCATCCAAAGTTTTCTTTTAGAAATGTCGTCCTCTTTTACCTTAAGCAACCCTTCTGTTCCTATTCCTTCAATACAGAAAGATGCCATAACAGCTCCCATTTTCATAGATTCAAAAGTATTCATACCTCTTGTCTTACCCAGGAGAATTCCACCTATATATGCGTCACCTGCCCCTGTTGTATCCATGACTTTTTCTATTGGAAAAGCTTTAATTGAAAACTTTTTTTCAGCATCAAAAAAAGTAGACCCATTCTCTCCATCTTTTATAATTAAGCTTTTAGGCCCAAGTTTAAGAATTTCTTTTGCCATATCATCAATTGATGGATTAACTAATTCCGATAAAGATACAGCCTCGTTAAAGTTGATACACAGAAGATCAGTTAACTTAATTAGATCTTTTAGTTCTTGATTTGCAATATCTATATATAGTTGAAATGTATCTAGCATTACAAAAGGCTTAGAGTTCATTTGTTTAAGCAAATTCATTTGTAAGTGAGGCGCAGTGTTTCCTAACAAAAGATATTGGCAATTCTTTGAGTTCTCTGAAAGTTTTGGAATGTATGAATCTGAAACTCCGGCATCGACATAAAGAGTTTGACGCCTAGAAAAATCGTCTTCGTACTTTCCTCCCCAACAGAATGTATTACCTCTAGTTTGTGTTAAACTTTCAGTAGAAATTGAATGCTCGTTTAGCATTTTGAAATGTTTATTAGAGAAATCATTTCCAACGACACCAACAAGTTCACAAGTTTTTTTGGGATTAGCTAAAAGTGCATATGCTGCAGAGCCGCCAAGAATTTTATCATAAGATCCATGTACATTTTCAATGTGATCTATGCTAATCGAACCAAAAATAATTGCGCTGTGTGATTGATTTGAACTCATTAAATTTTTCATTAAGATAATGATATATAAAAAATGAAAAAAGAAAAAATAGTGTTGGGAATGAGTGGTGGAGTAGATAGTTCTGTTGCTGCACTTTTGTTGAAAGAAAAGGGCTATGATGTTCATGCCATTTTCATGAAAAATTGGGATGATAAAAATGCTATTTGTAATTCTGAAGATGATTATGCTGATGCTATTGCAGTTTGTAAAAAACTTGATATAAGTCTAAAAAAAATAAATTATACAAAAGAATATAAAGAAAGAGTTTTTAGTAGATTTATTCAAGATCATATCGAAGGTTTCACTCCAAATCCAGATGTTTTATGCAACAAGGAAATCAAATTTGATGTTTTTAAAAATTATGCACGTAAAATTGGAGCCAAAAAAATTGCATCGGGACATTATGCGAGAGTCTTTGAGAAAAATAATTCATTCTTTATAAAAAAAGCTGTAGATGAAAACAAAGATCAGTCATATTTCCTTTACCAGCTTGATAATAAAATTATAAAAAATCTTGAATTACCATTAGGAGAAATCAATAAAAAAGATGTCAGAAAGATAGCTGAAAAAAATTCGTTAATTACCTTTGAAAAAAAAGATAGTACTGGAATTTGTTTTATAGGTGAAAGAAAGTATAATGACTTTGTTGGAAAATTTTTAAAGTCTAAAAAAGGTAAAATTATAACTGTTGACGGACAAGATATTGGTGTACATGATGGACATATGTATTTTACTGTTGGGCAAAGAAAAGGTTTAGGAATTGGAGCAAAAAATTCTGCATTTGATAAACCATGGTATGTTTTTAAAAAAAACATAGAGAAAAATATTGTATATGTTGCACAAGGATCAGATCATCCAGCTCTTTTTTCTGATGAATTATTAGCTGATAACATGTTTTGGAACATAGATAATAAAAAAACATCAAAAATTAAATATAAGGCAAAAGTAAGATATCGAGATGTAGACCATTCATGTAAAATATTATCATCAAATCAAAATGAATGTTATGTTAAATTTGATCATAAAATTAAGGCTATTACTTGCGGTCAATCTATTGTCTTGTATGATGAAAATGATGTATGTATTGGCGGTGGAATAATCAGAAAGAGAAATGTGCCTTTTTTGGGAGAGGAAATTAATGGATAAAGAATTAAGAGTTGTTGTTCTAGCTGCAGGAAAAGGTACTAGGATGAATTCCAGTTTACCAAAAGTTTTACACAAATTGTGTGGAAAATCTCTTATTGATTATGTGCTAGATGAAAGTGAGCTATTCAAACCTGTTGAAATAATCTTAGTAGTAGGATTTGAAAAAAATAAAGTCATCTTACATACAGAAAATAGAGAAAATATTAAGTATTGTACTCAATCAGACCAACTAGGAACAGGGCATGCTGTATTGCAAACAGAGGAATTATTAAAAAACAAAAAAGGACACATTTTGATTTTGTACGGTGATGTTCCAAATATCAAATCATCAACATTACAACCAATTATCGATGATCATGTTAAAAATAATCGTGACTTAACTTTAATTACTGCAGAACTTGAAAATCCTTATGGATATGGTCGAATAATTAGAGATAAAAATGGTAGATTATTAAAAATAGTTGAAGAAAAAGATTGTAATGATGATGAGAAGAAAATCAAAGAATGGAATCCAGGTATATACATTTTTAAAATTCCAGAAGTTTTCGATATTTTAAATAAAATTAAGGCGAATAATGCCTCCGAAGAATACTATCTTACAGATGCCATTGGTATAGCTCAACAAGCTAATATGCATATTGAAGCTATTAAAATTGCAAATTCCAAAGAAGTTATCGGTGTAAATACAGCTGATCAACTAGAAGAGCTTGAATCTTGAATTACTTTTTAAATGTAGTAATAGCTTTTTTAATCTTAGTTATTCTAGGGTTTTCATGGTCTTTTAATATGTATTTAAAACAGGAAAAACCAGTCAGAAATTTAAATCAAACTAATACAGCTGAATTAAATAATAAAATTAAGTTGTTTGAAAATTACTCTTCTAAAACAATAAGCGTAGCTGTTTTAAATGGTTGTGGTGTAAGCGGTGTTGGAAATTCTTTTGGAAATTTATTATCCAAAAATTATGGTCTAAAAATTTCTCGAATCGAGAATGCTGATAATTTTGATTATGAATTGACAACAATTGTTATACTTTCAGAAAACAATAATGAAATTGATAACCTATTAACATTGCTTGGGACTAATACGAATGCGGGTAACGTGCAATTTGATACTCAAATGAATCCAAATGAAGATATTCAAATAATTATTGGTAAAGACTATCAAGACTTTCTAAACTTTAATAAATGAGCTCAAAAAAAATACTCAATAAAATTATCTCTCTTGCAAAAGATAAAAAAGCTGAGGATATAGTAGCTATGAATGTTTCAAAAATTACATCACTATCAGAATATTTTGTAATATGTTCTGCAAAAAATTTAATCCAAGTAAAAGCAATAGCTGATAACATCAAAGATAATATGCAAGAAAATCCATGGAGAACAGAAGGATATGAAAATGGTACGTGGATAATACTGGATTATGTTGATATAGTTGTTCATATTTTTTTTGATGAGACGCGTCATTATTATGATTTAGAAAAGATTTGGTTTGATGCAAAGGTGATCAAAGTATGAAGCTTAAGCAACATATGAACAATTTTTTACAGGATTTTCTTAATAAAGAGAAGATTGAGTTTAGAGATTGGAATATAAGCGTTAATAATCAAGAAGGTTATGGAGATTATTCATCTAATATTGCGCTAAAACTAGCTAAAATATTAAAAAAATCTCCGATTGAAATAGCAAAAAAAATTGCTGGTCATCAAAATACAACAAAAAATATTTTTACCATAAGCGCATCTGAACCCGGCTTTATCAATTTTCATATCTCTGATATTTATTACCAAGAAATTTTAAATCAAATTATTAATGAAGCAGAAAATTTTGGTAAAAAGAAAAAATTGAATAAATCAGCCAATGTAGAGTTTGTAAGTAGTAATCCTACTGGCCCTTTAACAGTTGGGCATGGAAGACAAGCAATTCTTGGAGATATGGTTTCGAATATATTAACGTGGAATGGATATGATGTGACAAGGGAATATTACTACAATGACGCTGGAAAACAAATGAGGGTATTGGCAGAATCATGCTATGCTAAGTACGCACAACTGATTGGTAGAGATGTAGAAATACCTGAAAATGGATACGTCGGAACATATTTAGATGAAATCGCAAAAAAAATTGTTGATAGATATGGTAAGGACTTAAAAGATAATAATTCTGTTTTTAGAGATTTCACAGAGAAAGAAATTTTCACAAATATAAAAAGTACTCTTGATAGTATTGGTATCAAATTTGATGTTTTTACTAAAGAGGGAACTTTTTATAAAAATGGTGCTATTAAAAATGTTCTTGAAATATTAAAAGAAAAAGATCTTTCGTATGAAAAAGATGGTGCTGTATGGTTTAGGACTTCGAGCTTAGATAAGGATGAAGATAAAGTTTTAGTAAAAAGCACTGGTGAACCAACATATAGGTTACCAGATATAGCTTATCATGCAGATAAAGTTGATAGAGGTTTTGATTTGATAGTCGATATTTTTGGCGCGGACCATATTGATACATACCCTGATGTAATATTGGGGCTAAAATGCCTTGATAAAAAAACTGATCACATAAAAGTCATAATTCACCAATTCGTCACGATTAAAAAAGGTGGAGAGATAGTAAAAATGTCGACAAGAAAGGCAAACTTTATAACTTTAGATGAGCTTAAGAGTGAGCTGAGCTCGGATATAATTAGATATTTCTTTATCATGAGAGGTGCAAATAGCCATCTAGATTTTGATTTAGATTTAGCAAAAGATGAATCTGAAAAAAATCCTGTTTATTACCTACAATATGCTAATGCAAGAATTTCGAATTTGCTGAAGAGGTATGATAAAGAAATTTCTGTTGATGAAAAAATTGATTATACACTTTTAAAAGAAAAAGACGAGATTGCCTTAATCAAACTATTGTCAGAATTTCCAAATAAAATGGAAGAGGTTTCACATTCTCTCGAACCTAGAAAAATAGCAACTTATTTAGAAGATGTTGCTGGAGCATATCATAAATTTTATGGTAATCACAAAGTTATAAATTTGGAAGATCTCAATTTATCTTTTGCTAGAAAAAAATTATGCGAAGCCACAAAAATCATTTTAAAAAATGGTTTATCAATTCTCGGAATAAGTGCCCCTGAAAGAATGTAAAAATGTCTGATTTTTCCAGACGAAAATTTATTAAAAAAAGTATTTTACTATCATTGGGTGCAACCTATATCATATCATGCGAAGATAACGATATGTTAGATAGTACAAATTCAACGGATCCAGATGGTGAAGCAGGCAATAACGAAAATAATAGAGTTATTATTATTGGAGCAGGAATATCAGGGTTAGTAGCAGGATATGATTTATCAATTGCTGGTTATGAAGTAAAAATTCTGGAGGCAAGAAATAGAATTGGAGGTCGCGTTTTAACAATAAGATCGCCTTTTTCTAATAATCATTATGTTGAAGGAGGTGCTGCAAGAATAAAGCCTGACCACGATCTAACTATTGCTTATGCAAATCACTTTAATTTAATACTAGATCCTTTTTATGCTACAAGTGGAGGCTACATAAATTTTACTAACGGAAATAGAACGGTAATTGACAACAATACTTATCTCAACACATCCTACGGTTCTGCCTTAAGAAAAGATTACCTTAAAATTCGTGGTGGTTCAGATCAGCTTACAAATGCTTTTGCTAGCTCAAACGAACTTTCTAATAAAATATTTTTAAATAGCCCTGTTACGTCAATTACTCAAAATGATGAAAATGTAACTGTAGACACAGGTTCAAGTCAATTTCAAGCTGATAGAGTTCTATGTACTGTTCCCCTACCTGTTTTAAATAAAATAAACTTTTCTCCATCATTGTCAGCTGGAAAACAAACTGCAATGAATGGTGGATTTAGATATGCTCCAGCAACAAGAATATATCTTCAATTTAAAAATAGATTTTGGGAGAATGAGTCTCTAAATGGATGGGGTAACACTGATCACCCTGAAGAAATTTGGCAGCCATCATGGGATATGTCAGGTGATACCGGTGTTTTGATGTCTTATTTGAGATGGTCTGCTGCTGAGGAAATGGATATCTTAAATGACAGTCAGCGTAATAATGCAGTTCTTAGTAGATGGGAAAATATTTTTGAGGGATCATCAAATAACTTTGATAAAGGAATATCAAAATCTTGGTCTACTGATGAATGGTCAAAAGGTGCATGGGCGTCCCCTACAACCTCTCAAAATGAAAATTTAAATGAAAGCATCTCGCAGGCTGAAGGTCGAATTCATTTTGCTGGAGAACATTCATCTAATGATCGAGGTTGGATGCAGGGCGCCTTATTTTCTGGATTACGTGCAGCATCTGAAATAAAAAATAAAAATTGATGCGGTAGCATTTAAAAATTTCTTTATTCTTATCAATTCTCTTTATCTTTAATAATTATGACTTCATGTTCTGAACATAAAATGTTAAGTATTGGCCACCGAGGAGCAAAAGGATATATTGCTGAGAATACTCTTGAATCTATAAATATGGCGATAGAATTAAATGTTGATGGAGTTGAAATTGATGTATTTAAATGTTTAAGTGGTGAGTTAGTATTATTTCATGATAAAAATCTCAAAAAATTAACAGGAAAATCTGGTAAGATAGAGAATTTAACGATCAATGATCTTCAAAAATATTTGGTTTTAGGAAAATATAAAATTCCAACTTTAAAGGATGTTTTAGAAAAAATTAAAAAACCACTTTTGGTGAATATAGAGCTTAAAGGTTCAGGTGCAGCAGAATCTACATCAAAAATTATTGAAGATTTTTCTAAAAGAACTTTATGGAAAAAAGAAAACTTTATTGTTTCAAGTTTTAATTGGGATGAGTTAAAAAAATTTAGATCAATTAATACCGATATTGCGATTGGAATTCTTTTAGATAAACTCGGAAACATGAACGAAGCCATTCAATTTGGCAAAAATATTAATGCACAGTCTATACACCCTAATTATAGAATGCTAAATGAAGGGACGGTTGAAAAAATTAAAAAAAATGGATTTAAAATCTATACTTGGACTGTTAACAACAAAGAGGATATTAGTTTTATGCAAAAGTTGAATGTAGATGGAGTTATTTCAGATTATCCTGATCAAATTTGATATTAAGTGGAGGCGGGGAGATTCGAACTCCCGTCCAAAATAGTAAAATAATAGATATCTACATGTTTAGTTTCTTGATCAAATTTCACTAAATAGCTGTACAAGAACAAACAGGTATATAGCAATCTTCTAATTTTCGCTTATTTAGCCGAAGCAGAGAAATAAGCTATCTCATTTTTATGACACCATTCAGCGAACGATGAGAAACGTCTACTGATGATGGGCTTTAGCAATTAAGCAAAAGCCATTTGGCCATTGTCGGCACTTAATATAGATAAGAAGTTTTAAGAGTTACTAAGCTCTACATGCAATCTAAGATTTCATTCTAAAATGTCGAAACCGGTCGCCCCCAATTTTCAAATAAAAAAGAAGATACAACAAATTTTATTAACAAAAAAGGCTCTGCAGCGCCAACCCCAGAGCCTTTTCGATTTGCTTGTATTTGCTTACAATAATCTAATTTTAGACTTACCCAAAGTAATATTAATTTTTATAATTGGTCAATATTTTTTATGCTATTTTTAAAAAAAAATTTTAAAAAATGCTTTTTTAAGAGTATTAAATTAAATTTTCATGACTTATATTTATGCCTAGTTTTGCCTCCGTAGCTCAATGGTAGAGCAGGGGCCTTTTAAGCCCTTGGTTGTAGGTTCGAGTCCTTCCGGGGGTACAATTTTTTTAAAAAGTTCAAAAAATGTCAGAGTTCCATAATAAACATATAGGTCCTTCTTCAAAAGAAATTGAAGAAATGCTAAAATTTCTTAGCTGCACAGATCTTAAGGATCTATTAGAGAAAATTGTACCTAAAAATATTTTAGATATTGATGACGAATCAATTGGCAATGAAAACTTTTCAGAAAAAGAAATTTTGGATCATGTTAAAAAAATTGGTTCGAAAAACTCTATTTTTAGATCTCTTATTGGTCAAGGCTATTACGATACAATTACTCCTAATGTAATATTAAGAAATATTCTCGAAAATCCGGGTTGGTATACTCAGTATACACCATACCAACCTGAAATTTCTCAAGGAAGATTAGAAGCTCTTTTGAACTATCAAACTATGATCACTGAAATCTGTGATCTCCCAATTGCAAATGCATCACTTCTCGACGAAGGTACAGCAGCCAGTGAAGCTATGCTTATGCTTTTCAGAAAAAACAAGACTGAAAAAAATAAGTTTCTTGTTGATGAAACCTGTTTCAAACAAACAATAGATGTTATTGTTTCTAGAGCTGAACCTCTTGATATTGAAGTAGAAATAACATCATTTGAAAATTTTGATTATAAAGATGCATTCGGTTGTATTGTTCAGTATCCAAATAAATTTGGTCACATTGCGGAACCAAATGAATACAAAAAGATTGTTGATCTTGCTCATGAAGATGCCTGTAAAGTTATTTTCGCGACCGATTTAATGTGTTTACAACTTTTCAACTCACCCGGTTTCTATGGCGGTGATATAGCAGTTGGTAATAGTCAAAGATTCGGAGTGCCACTGGGTTATGGTGGACCTCATGCAGCATTTATGTGTACAAGTGACGAATTTAAACGTGATATACCTGGTAGAATTGTTGGAGTATCACAAGATCGTAAAGGAGATCAAGCATACAGATTAACTTTACAAACTAGAGAACAGCACATCAGAAGAGAAAAAGCAACATCAAATATTTGTACTGCACAAGTATTGTTGGCAATAATATCAGGAATGTATGCTCTTTTTCATGGACCAAAAAGACTAAAAGAAATAGCTGATAAAATTCATAATCAAACAAAAAATTTAGCAGAAAAAATTGAGAGCTATGGTCATTTTGTTAAGACAGATAATAATTCATTTTTTGATACTATTTGCATTGAAATTAAAGATATTAGTGTCGAGGAGTTAAGAAAACGTGCAATTGATAAAAAATATAATTTTATGTATCACGATAATGGAATGATTGGAATTTCTCTAGATGAAAAAACTGACTTAAAAGAAATCAATGAAATTTCAGATATTTTTAAAACAAATAATAATAGTAAATCAAAATATCAAGTTTTCGAGCCAAATCGAGTTGGTAAAATTTTGAAACATTCAATTTTCAACAGTATACATTCAGAAACCGAAATGCTAAGATATATTAATAAGTTGGAAAAAAGAGATTTATCGCTCAACTACAGCATGATTCCATTGGGTTCTTGTACCATGAAACTAAACGCAACGGTTGAAATGATTCCTATTAGTTGGCCTGAATATAATTCCATTCATCCATTTGCTCCAATTGAGCAAGCTGAAGGTTATTTAGAAATAATTAAAGAGCTTGAAGAAATGTTATACAAAGTAACAGGCTTTGATGCAGTATCATTCCAGCCAAATTCAGGGGCTCAAGGAGAGTATGCTGGTTTACTTAGTATTAGGGAATATCATAAAACCAACAAAGCTAATAGAAATATTTGTCTTATACCTGAATCTGCTCACGGAACAAATCCTGCCAGCGCCATAATGGCCGGATTAAAGGTCGTGATTGTTAAATGTGATGATAATGGTAATATTGATTATAATGATTTAAAAAATAAAGTTTCAGAAGCTGGTGATAAATTATCATCATTGATGGTTACTTATCCATCAACTCATGGGGTCTTTGAACATAATATTGATGAAATATGTGGTTTGATACATGATAATGGCGGATTGGTTTACATGGATGGAGCAAATCTTAACGCAATGGTAGGAGTTTGTAAGCCAGGTAAATTTGGTGCAGATGTAATGCATATTAATTTACATAAAACTTTTTGTATTCCACACGGTGGTGGAGGACCTGGAATGGGCCCTATTTGTGTAAACGAAAAATTAAAACCGCATCTTCCAAAACATAAGTTTATAGATCAAGACTATACCTACTCTGTATCATCTTCCCCATTTGGAAGTGCGAGCATTTTACTAATATCATATATTTATATGAAGTTGATGGCTGCAAAAGGATTATTAAAAGCATCTCAAATTGCAATTTTAAGTGCAAATTATATGGCTAAAAGACTTGAAAATGACTACTCAATCCTCTACAAAGGTAATAGTGGGTTAAATGCTCACGAATTCATTGTTGACTGTAGAGAGTTTAAAAACTCTGCCAATATTACTAATGAGGATATTGCTAAAAGATTAGTTGATTATGGCTTTCATGCTCCAACAATGTCATGGCCAATTCCTGGAACATTGATGATTGAGCCGACTGAAAGTGAATCAAAGTCAGAACTAGATAAGTTTTGTGATGCAATGATATCAATAAGAAAAGAAATAAAAGATATTGAATCAGAAAAGGTGTCCAAAGAAGACAATGTTCTTGTTAATTCACCACATACCGTCAAAGATCTATGTGAAGAATGGTTGCATCCGTATTCAAAAGAAAAAGCTGTTTTCCCGACAAGTTGGGTAAAAGAAAATAAATTTTGGCCATATGTTTCTAGAATTGATAATGCTTTTGGTGATAGAAATTTCTTTTGTGTTTGTCCGGATATTGAAAGTTACAAAGATTAGTTACTCAAAATATTCTTGAAGAGCTTTTACGCTTACCTGATTTAAAAATTTCATTGAATCTATTGCAGCTTTTGCACCAGCAATTGTTGTTATGGTTAATATATTTTTCATTACTGAATTTTTACCAATAGCTTCTTCATCAAATCTCGACTGTGGTCCTTCCGGAGAGTTAATGACAATTTGGACGTTATCATTTAGTATTTCGTCAACTATATTGGGCCTTCCTTCGCCAACCTTAAATATTTCTTCACAAGGAATATTATTTTTCAAAAGGTATTGGCAAGTTCCCTTTGTCGCAATTAAGTTAAATCCAAGTTTATTTAAATCTTCAGCTATTTCGACCAACCCATTTTTATCTGAATCATTAACTGATAAAAAAGCTGTACCATTTTCTGGTACTGTATATCCATCTGATTTCATAGCTTTTAAAAATGCATTACCTGCCATATTATCAATCCCCATTACTTCACCAGTTGATTTCATCTCAGGTCCCAAAAAAACTTTTTCATCTTTAAATTTTTTAAATGGTAATACTGCCTTTTTTACTGCAACATGTTTGTAATTAGTATCAATAAGATTAAAATCTTTAATTTTAAACCCAGTTGAAAGTTGAGCAGCTATGTTAGCTAATGGTACATTACTATACTTGCTTACAAATGGTACCGTTCTACTTGACCTTGGGTTTACCTCTAGCACATAAACCTTGTCATCTTTTACTGCAAATTGTAGGTTGATAAGACCAATAACTTTTAATTCTATAGCAAGCTTCCTAGTTGTTTCTTCAATATCTTTTTTCACAAAATCACTCATCTCATATGGTGGTATTACACATGAAGAATCACCAGAATGAACACCCGCTTCTTCAATATGTTGCATAATGCCCCCAATGAAAACCTCTTCACCGTCACATAAAGCATCAACATCAAATTCATACGCATTTTCAATAAATTGGTCTATCAAAATGGGATGATCATTTGTAGCCTCAGCAGAGCGAAAAACGTAATCAACCAGCTGTTCTTTTGAATAAACAATCTGCATTGCTCTACCCCCTAAGACAAAACTAGGTCTTACGAGTACAGGAAACTGTGCCTGCTCAGAAAAATTATATATGTCATCATAATTTTTGGCAATACAATATTCTGGAGTACTAATTTTTAAACGGTCAATAATTTTAGCAAACTCTTCTCTGTTTTCTGCTAGATTAATACTGTTTGCAGATGTACCATAAATTTTGACACCAGCTTCAGTAAGCTGATTTGCGATTTTTAAAGGAGTTTGTCCTCCAAACTGAACTAAAACACCATCTGGTTTTTCAAAATCTATAATGTTCATTATATCTTCAAATGTTATAGGTTCAAAGTATAGTCTGTCAGCCAAATCGAAATCAGTTGAAACGGTTTCAGGGTTACAATTGACCATAATTGATTTGAAACCAGCTTCTCTTAAGCCAAAGACTGCCTGTACACAACAATAATCAAATTCGATTCCTTGCCCAATCCTATTGGGACCTCCTCCTAAAATAATTATTTTCTTCCCTTCAAGAGGTTGTATGTCATGTGAAGATTCATAAGTCGAATAAGAGTATGGAGTTTCAGCTTTGAACTCACCAGCACAAGTGTCAACGACTTTGTAAACAGGTGTAATGTTATCTGAAATCCTTTTTTTTCTAACTTCTAATTCTGTTGAGTTGCTTAGTTGAGCAATTTGTAAATCAGAGAATCCATTTTTTTTAAGTTCTAATATATTCATGCTATCTTTGAATGATTTTTCAAGATTTACGATTTCTTCAATTTCTCTTAAGAACCATGGATCAATCCCTGTATTCTTATTTATTTCGTCAATTGAAAATTCCTGTTTTATTGCTTCTTTAACTTTCAACATTCTAAAGGAGCTACCATCATTCAAAGATTTAATGTCAAGCTCTCTATAACGTTTGATATCTTTATCTTCATCTCTAGGGTCTTTAGTTTCAAAACCAGGAAGGTTTAATTCTAGAGATCTAAATGCTTTTTGAAATGACTCACGGAATGTCCTTCCAATTGCCATGGCTTCTCCAACTGACTGCATTTGTACACCAAGTTTTCCAGAAGAAGATGAA
The DNA here is from genome assembly GCA_902629855.1 of uncultured Fidelibacterota bacterium. Classification (GTDB taxonomy): domain Bacteria; phylum Fidelibacterota; class Marinisomatia; order Marinisomatales; family Marinisomataceae; genus Marinisoma. The sequence goes on along the minus strand of CACOSI010000001.1, from coordinate 153,068 downwards.
AATTTTTCAAAATCAAACCTAGGAAGCTTTGTCACTATATAATCTATTGTCGGTTCAAATGCAGCTAGCGTTTGATTAGTTATATCATTTTTCAATTCGTCTAAAGAAAAGCCAACAGCTAATTTTGCTGCGATTTTAGCAATGGGAAATCCTGTTGCTTTTGAAGCTAATGCTGAGGATCGACTAACTCTTGGGTTCATTTCAATAATGACCATCCTGCCATCTTTAGGATTAACAGCAAATTGAACATTCGATCCACCCGTATCAACCCCTATTTTTCTAATACATTTGATGGCAGCATTTCGCATATTTTGAAATTCTTTATCTGTCAATGTCATAGCGGGCGCAATTGTTATGGAATCTCCGGTGTGAATTCCCATTGGATCAATATTTTCAATTGAACATATAATAATGACATTATCATTCATGTCTCTTATTAATTCGAGCTCAAATTCTTTCCACCCATTTAGATATTCTTCTACTAAGACTTGGCCAGTTGGACTCTCCTTAATTCCTTTATTAACTGAGGACTCAAACTCTTTTTCGTTATATGCCACAGAACCGCCTGATCCACCTAAAGTGAATGATGGCCTAATAATCGCTGGTAATGAAATTTTATCAAGTAACTTTTTTGCTTCATCTAAGGACTGGACTGTGTAGCCATAAGGCAAGTCTAGTCCAATATCTTTCATTGCTTCTTTAAACATTTCTCTGCTCTCAGCAGTTTCAATTGCAGATCTTTTTGCTCCTATAAGTTCAACATTATGCTTTTTTAAAATACCTTGTTCATCTAATTGCATTGCTACATTTAGTGCAGTTTGGCCACCAACTGTTGGCAAAATAGCGTCAGGTCTTTCTTTAATAATGATTTCTTCAACATAATCTGCAGATATTGGTTCAATATAGGTTTTATCTGAGAATTGTGGATCTGTCATTATAGTAGCAGGATTTGAATTGATTAAAACAACTCTATAACCTTCCTCTTTTAGAGCCTTGATAGCTTGAGTTCCTGAATAATCGAACTCACACCCTTGTCCAATTACAATCGGTCCTGCACCAATAACTAAAATTGTTTCTATGTCGTCTCTTCTAGGCATTTTCTTTCATCATTTCAAAAAACCTTTTAAAAACATATCTGGAATCATGGGGACCAGGGCTTGATTCAGGGTGATATTGTACTGAGTATGCCATGGCATTCTTGCATTCTATTCCTGCTACTGTATTATCATTTAAATGTTTATGTGTAACAGTTATTTCATCTGGCAAAGATTTTTCGTCGACAGCAAATCCATGATTTTGGGATGTAATTTCTATTTTTGATGTTTTCAAATTTTTAACAGGTTGATTTATACCCCTATGACCAAATTTCATTTTAAAAGTTTTTGCACCCATTGCTAATGCTAGTATTTGATGCCCAAGACATATACCAAAAATTGGTTTTTTACCAATCAAATCTCTGACTGTTTCTATTGCATAGTCAATAGCTGCTGGATCTCCCGGACCGTTAGAAAGAAAAATACCATCTGGATTACCTGAAAGTACTTCATCTGATTTAACATTAGCAGGATGAATTGTCACTTCAGCACCATTGTCTAACATAATCTCATATATATTACTCTTCATACCAAAATCGATTGCAGAGATTTTAAAAAGGGGATTTTTTGTTTTACATAAAATAGTTTTTTTGTTTCTTGTTACATCTATCGCTAGGTCTTGGCCCTCCATTTTTGGAACATCTTGTATTTTTCTTAATAAACTTTGTTCTGAAAAGTCTTCCGTAGAGATAATACCTCTCATCGCACCATTTTTACGGATATGAATTGTTAACGCTCTGGTATCTATGTCTTGTATACCAACAATTTTATTTTTTGTTAAAAAATCACTTAAAGTTTCCTGAGATCTCCAATTTGATGGTGAGATTGATTCGCTTTTAATAATAAAACCTGTGGCATGAATTTCATCTGATTCGACATCTTCAATATTTGTGCCATAATTACCAATATGAGGACTGCACATTATAATCATCTGTTTAGCGTATGAGGGGTCAGTAAGAATTTCTTGATAACCAGTCATGCCTGTATTGAAACATACTTCACCAGATGTTTCTCCTAAAGATCCTAAGCTTTTACCGATAAAAAAAAAGCCATCCTCTAAAAATAGGATAGCTTTTTTTGATTTTTGCATTGCTTATTTTAGCTCCATAAAAACAAAATTAAAACCTAATTTTTTTACCTGTTGCCATAAGTTGTACAGCTATTATTGTTGTAGCAAAAGTAAAGATGATTAAAAAAATTGAAGATACAACTAAAGAGGTATCTGACACCCCTAAAGTTGATTCTCTTAGTGCACAGATTGCATAATAGATGGGGTTGACTTGACTTAAAGTCATTGCCCAGCTTGGTAACATTTTTATTGAATAAAAAATTCCACCCAAAAAACTGAAAGGTGTGATAACAAAGTTTTGTATCAGGGCCAGTTGGTCCCATGAATCAGAAAGCTGACCAACAAATAAACCTAAACTTGAAAATGACCAAGATACTAGAAATATAAATAATAAAGTTAATGGCAAATTAATTATAGGCATTCCTGCCATCCAACAAATTAATAAAATAAGAACTCCATTTACAAACCCTCTTACAGTTCCACCTATAATAAAGGATAATGATAGCTCTAAACTTGAAAGAGGTGTTATTAAAAGCTCGGGAAGAGTCTGTAATAATTTCATTTGGAGCATTGATGAAGCTGAATTAGCAGTCGCATTTGTTATTACATTCATCATTAATAATCCTGGTAGGATATAAATTTTGTATGAAACACCATTTATCTCAGAAATCCTATTTTCTAGAGCTACACCAAAAACAAAAATATAGAGAAGAGTTGTGATTATACCTGGAATAATTGTTTGTCTCCAAACTGAAAAGAAACGCATAATTTCTCTTGATGAAAGAGTATAAAAACCAATCCAATTTCTAATCATTGATTTTTCTCCCGGTTAAGTCTAGAAAAACGTCTTCAAGAGAAGTTTGAGGAATATGAACATCTTCAATATTTACAGAAGCCTCAGAAAATTTTAAAATTATTTTTGGTAAATCTAGATTGGGAGATTCAGTTTGCACATAAACCTTTTTTTCAGATATATGATGATTGAAATCATTCAAAAAATTTATGCTTGTAATATCATCTTTTAAGTGAATGACGATTGAAGATTTATTAACTAGTTTTTTTAAATTATTTACTGAATCTTCCACTATCAATTTTCCATTATCAATTATTCCTACTCTTTCGCATAACAACTCGGCTTCATCAATATAATGAGTAGTTAAAAGAATAGTTTTCCCATCCTTATGAAGCTCTTGAAGATAAACCCATAGGTCATGACGTAATTCAACATCTACACCAGCAGTAGGTTCGTCAAGAATAATTATTTCAGGATCATGTACTAACGCTTTTGCTATCTGTAATCTTCTTTTCATTCCTCCTGAAAGTTCCCTCATTTTTTTATTTTTATGTTCGTCTAAACCTAATTTATTTAAGATATAATCAATTCTATCTTTTGCTTTTGTTTTTTTAACTCCATAAAAACCTGCTTGAAAATAAAGTAATTTTTCCATAGGAAAAAACCAGTCTTGACTAACTTCCTGCTGAGCGATCCCAATTTTTGAACGCGCAAATCTGAAATTTTTTTCGATGTCCTGATCAAAAATTTTTATACTTCCTTTTGATGGTTTTACTAGGCTTGTTATAGAATTAATTGTTGTTGATTTTCCAGCTCCATTTGGGCCTAGCAATCCATAAAACTCACCCTTGTTTATTTTCAAATCTATTCCTCTAACGGCTTTTACATCCTCGTAAGATTTAGTAAGATTTGTTATTTCTATTGCTAATTTTTTACTCATTTGAAGGTATGATTTTATAAATAGTTCCTGAAAATTCCACTATATATAATTCTCCATTAATATCTTGGCCAAAAGATGATATCATATTTTTAGAATCAAAAAATAATTCTTCAGTAATATCAATAACCTTTAAATTTTTCTGATTGAGAGCCCAAATTTTTCCAGTGCAAAAATCTGAAAATAAGTATAAGTTTTTTAAATCTGAAATTTCATTACCTCTGTAAAGATACCCTCCCGTAACAGAGCATCCATAAACCTCTTTTTGTTTAATGCCCATTAAAGAAAAGGCGTATGATGCGTCACTTGGATAGTCAAATATGGGTTTAGTCAATCCTTCTTGATCACAGCTTTCTGCATCATAGCAATTGTTACCTTCCATAATCTTCCAGCCAAAGTTGATACCAGACTGATTAAATGATATTTTATTGATTTCCTCCCAAAGATATTGGCCTACGTCGCCAATAAATAAATCACCATTTTCTTTGTCAAATGAAAATCTCCAAGGGTTTCTTAGTCCGTATGCCCAAATTTCTTTTTTAGCGCCAACTTTATTATAAAAAGGATTGTCTAAAGGAATGTCATATCCCTTACTATTTGAAACATCTAACCTTAAAATTTTACCCATAAAATTTGATAAGTTTTGCGCATTATTTTTGGGATCACCAGCTGAACCACCATCGCCAAATGCAACATACAAATAATTGTCAATTGGGCTAAAATCTAAATGGCCACCATTGTGGTTATTAAATGGTTGTTTGAAATAAATTATTCTTTCTTCAGATTCATAATTAACCATTTTTACTTTATGATCATATGTGAATCTCGATACTACTGAAAAATTATTTGAATCAATATATGAAATATAAAAAATACCATTTGAAGAAAATTTATTGTCAAAAGCCATTCCAAGTAAACCTCTCTCATCGGGTACTGGACCAGAAGAAACATTATTTGATATATCAAGGAACGTTTCGACTGAATTTGAATTTATAATCTTTATTTTCCCTTTTTGTTCTAAAACATACATTTGATTATTATCTGGCTGAAATGTAACTAGTATAGGACGTTCAAAATCAGTTGCTATTTTTTCTACAGATACACCGAGCTTATCATTTGCGTATAAAAAAGAGATAAGGGAAAAAAATAGTATGTTAATTTTCATTAATCATTTGTATTAAGGTTTTTTCATCAATTATTTCAATATTATTATCATTTGCTTTTGATAATTTTGAACCTGGATTTTCTCCTGAAATAAGAAACGATGTTTTTTTCGATATTGAGCCTGTAACTCTACCGCCATTTTCTTGAATCAATCTCTTTATATCTCTTCTTGAAAATGAATTGAAACTTCCAGTAATGACAAACGTTAAATCCTTCAGTAAATCCGATTTTTCTTTTTTATCACCTGAGTTGATAACAACACCAAGTGAAAAACAACTTTGAATAACGACTAAGTTTTTTTCATCGGCAAGATAATCAAGTATTGATTGAGCAACTATTTCTCCAATTCCATCAACAGTTTCTAGTTTTTCTAATGTTAATTTTTTTAGGTTGTCAAAAGATGAATTACACTCTTTATCAAGAATTGTTGCTATATGTTGTCCAACGTGTGGAATACCCAAACCAAAAACGAACCTTGAAAATGTAGTTTTTTTTGATTTACTTATTGAATCTATAAGATTCGTTGCAGACTTATCTTGAAATCTTTCAAGATGAACAATTTGGTCATATTGCAGTTTGAAAATATCATCAACTTCTTCTAATAATGATTCTTGCATGAGTTGTTGTATGATTTGAGGGCCCATTCCTTCAATGTTCATTGCATTTTTTGAGCAAAAATGTTGCAGTATTCCCTTCTTTCTAGAACTACAATCATTATTTAAGCATTTATAAGCTGCCTCGTCTTCAATTCTTTTGATTAAACCTTTACATGATGGGCAGTTATTACTAGATATATTATATTTACTAGTATTTGAGGGTCTTTTGCTAAAGATAACTTCAGATATTTTTGGTATAACATCTCCTGATCTTTCGATTAAAACGAAATCATTTATTCTGATATCCTTCTTGTCTATTTCATCTTGATTATGCAATGTTGCACTAGTAATTAAAGCGCCTGATAAATCAACCTCTTTTACTTTTGCTACAGGAGTTATTACACCAGTTCGACCTACTTGAATTTCAATATCTAATATCTGGGTTTCAGCTTTTTTAGATTTAAACTTTGCTGCTACAGCCCATCTAGGAGAACGTGATCTTTGACCTAGAGTTTTTCTTAATGAATAATCATTGACTTTCATTACAGTACCATCTATTTCATAATCAATTTTTTTACGATTTTTTTCTAGCTTTGCATGATAATCAATCATTTTTTCTAATGTAGATACTTTTTTAGATAGAGGGTTAACAGGAAGACCTGCTTCTTTTATGTATTCTAGCATTTCAATCTGATTCCTAAATGATAAACCATCGATGCCACCTATTTCGTAACAATATATTGATAATTTTCTTGATGAGGTTATTCTCGGATCTAGTTGCCTAACACTACCCGCAGCAGCATTTCTAGCATTAGCAAAAATTTTATCATCTTTCTCTTTTTGCGCACTATTTAGATCAATGAAATCTTTATTTTTCATAAAAATCTCTCCGCGTATTTCAATAAAGGATGGGATTTCTTTAATAGAATGTCGTAACTCAAGTGGAACTGAGTTGATTGTTTTTATATTGTGGGTTATATCCTCACCATTGTATCCATCTCCTCTTGTTAAAGCTCGCTTTAACTGACCATTTTTATAGATTAATGATACACCAAGTCCATCAATCTTTGGTTCAGCAACAAAATCAATATTGCTTTCATTAAGCCATTTTGATATTCTTGCATGAAATTCAGATATTTCATCATCGTTAATAGCATTTGCTAATGATAGCATTGGAATTTTATGTTCATAACTTTTAAATCCACTCTTTACCGGACTTCCGACTCTTTGAGTTGGAGAATTGATGTTTCTAAATTGTGGATATTTTAATTCAAGTGATTCTAGCTCTCTAAAAATCTCATCGTACTCATTGTCGCTTAGTGTTGGGTCATCTAAAACATAATATGAGTAGTTATGTTCATTAATCCTTTTAATAAGATTTTCTATTTTTTCTTTGATTGCTTCCATATTGCTACCGACAAAATTAAAATAACTAAAATAATTAAACTTTGAATTTTAAAACTATCAACTTCTCTTGAATGGGCAAACATTTTAAAGTCTTTAAATGCAATATCATCAAAATCAAAGTTCCAATAAATAATATTATCACCATCTAAAAAATCATCAGAATTATTTTTATATAGTTTACCAGGTAAACTTACACTAAAAGTAAAAGAGTCCAACATTAATGCTGTATTTTTTTCAAATTCCTTTTCAAAATGGTCAATTTTAGGTTTTAAATCTTTAAAAAAGTTTTTTGGTAAACTATCCAAAATTGGTCGAAAGGCATCCTCTATTATTAGTGAAGAGTTTTTGTTAAACTTTTCCTCTAATTCTTTCTCTTTAGCATATTCAATATAAGTCGATAATTGATTATTGAGTCTCTCAAAAAAAATATCGCTCTCATTTGAAAACATTCTATAATCTTCAATACTTGACTTAATAATATACTCTTTTGAAGGGATTAGCCAACTTAGATTATCTTCGTCTACTTTTAAATATTGATTTATGTTTGAGTATTTTTTATCAATTTCCAAGCTCTTTATTATTGATTTAAAGACATAATCACTATAGAAATAATAGTCTCTTTTTTCAACCTCTATATAATACTGCATATTATCAGAATTTGAGAAAATTAATTTTTCTTTTGTTGGTGTTTTTAAAATAGTTTCTTTTTCCCAAGTGTTAAGAGCCTCAAATTGCGTACTCTCTTTTTTTTGAATTGACGATACCCAATAGAGATTTTCTGAATCGGTTGGATGAATGAAATCATTATCCTCTAAATCTTTTTTATCTCCTATAGAATTATACTTTATTGTGTAAGTACCATTGCTAAAAACTGATATATGGATCAGATTTTCAACACATGATGATAAAAAAAAACAAAAGAATAGGAGCAAAAATCGCATTTTATGATATGACGTGAAAATCTTTAGGTGTTTTATTTAAAACTTCATAGCCATTTTCCTTCACAATAACATCATCCTCAATTCTTACACCGCCAATATCTTTGACATATATTCCAGGCTCAACTGTCATTACATAATTAGTTCCAAGGTTGTCTGTACTTACTTTACTAAAACGTGGATTTTCATGAATCTCTAAACCTAGTGAATGCCCTAAACCATGATCAAAGTACTTACCATATCCAGCACTGGCAATGTGGTCTCTTGCTATCTTATCGATTGATTTACAACTTACCCCAGATTTTATGCCTTTTATGCTATCAACTTGTGCTTTTAAAACTATATCATAAATTGATTTTTGCTCTTCTGAAAAACCTTTTGTAGCAAATGATCTTGTCATGTCTGCATGATAACCAGCAAACTTTGCGCCTGAGTCAATTACTAAGAGTTCACCTGGTCCAATTTTTCTATCAGTTGGTGTATGATGTGGTTTGGCAGAGTTGGGTCCCGCACCAACAATTGCTGGAAATGCATCTGAGTCTGAATCACCATATTTACGGTATAAAAAAGATAATTGATTAGCTATGACTTTTTCTTCTACTCCAATTTTTATCATAGGAAAAACCTCTGCAAATGCTCTATCTGTAATTTCGACAGCAGTTTTAATGGCCTCTAGTTCTTTCTCATCCTTTTGCATTGCCATAGTTTCAATAATATTGGTCATATTTATAAGCTCAACACCTGATAAAACCTTACTAATTGTAATAAAATTTTGATAAGAAACATTATTCCCATCAATTGCAATTTTTTGCCCGTCTTTTAAAAGATTTTCATTTTTAATTACTTCAAAATGTGAAATGCTATCAATTAAGATTGATGCACCTTTGACCTCTTTTTCAGACTGAAATACATACCTACCGTCTGAGATGAAGGTTGTACCCTCCTGATTTATAAGAAGTGTAGCACTTGAACCAGTAAAACCACATAAATATCTAATATGAATCATGTTTGTAACTAACATTCCGTCTAAATTATGTTTTGAAAGCTCTTCGCTAAGCTTATTTTGTCTTCTTTGAAAATATTCTTTACTCATCATACCCCCTTATAATTTTTCTAAAATTTTTTTAGCAGAATTTATGTCTTTACTGTTTTTAGAAAACTTTATTATATCTTTTAGACTCTTCTTTGCTTGTCTTTTTTTGCCTTGACTAATCATAAGCTTAATTAATGAAATAGTATGTAGATCTATTTTTTTAACATCTGTCTTCTTTTTTTTATTAATCTTTTTATGTTGTATTTCAAAAATTGGGTTTAATCTTTTTAATTCTTTATAAATTTCTTCAGCTTTTGATGAATGAGCTTCAACAAGGATATTATATAGTATTTTATAAGCTCCGTAATGACTGTTATCATGCTCGATAACACTACGAAGAAGTTTTTTAGCTTCGTTATTGTTTTTTTTTAGATACTCTTTCTCTGCTTTAACAAAAACTGTATTGATATTCGAAATCATCTTCTATTTTTTAAAACCCAATCTTCTATGTAATCTAAAGAATCCTTAACAGGCGTACCTGGCCCAAATAGCTTCCCAACTCCAATTTTTGAAAGCTCTAAATTATCTTCTTCTGGAATAATTCCTCCGCCAGTTACTAAAACATTCTCAAGTTTATTTTTATTTATCAATTCCATTACCTTGGAAAAAATTGTCATGTGTGCACCTGATAGAATTGATAAAGCGATAACGTCTACACCTTCTTGTATTGCAATTTTCACAACACTTTCAGGAGTTTGCCTTAGGCCAAGATATATGACATCCATGCCAGCATCTCTGTAAGCAGCTGCTAAAACTTTAATGCCTCTGTCGTGCCCGTCAAGTCCAGGCTTGGCCATCAAAATTCTAATTGGTGGGTTGATCTTCATAGTGCATAATTTAATCAATCCAAACGTTTGTTTCCCCTAATAAATCTCTTAACAAGATTAAGAATTGATTATTATTAGATACCTTAATTTTCTTAGAAACTATCTTTCTTTCTGCTCCGTTTTCCTGCGGAATATAAACGACGAACAAATGTTCACCTTTATTCTCATTGGCTAATGATACAACTTCATTCATTAAATCTTTTGAAGAGTTTTTTGGAAGCCTGATATTTACTTCGTTAAGTTTTAGCACTTTTTTTGCATGGTTTATAGGAACAACTTCATCGACAATAATTTTTAAATCAGCAAAATCATTTTGAGAAGACGTGTGCCCAACCAGAAATACAATGTTATTATCCTGAATAATGTCTTTATATTTATCAAAAGCGTCGTGAAATATTATTGCTTCAGCTTGTCCACCAAGACAATCTAGGTTGAAAAATGCCATTTGTTGATTTTTTTTATCATAATGCAATTTGAAGTTTGTTACAGCACCACCAATTTTTATCATTGTGTTTTCTTTAACTATTTTCTTTTCAGTAAAATCATAATTGCTAAGATCTTCAATTGTATCGGCATACTTCAAAAGTGGGTTACCAGAAACATAAAGACCTAAAACCTCTTTTTCTTTAGATAATTTTTCTTGATTTTCCCAATCATCAATATTTGGTAATTCAGGCACTTTTAGCAATTCTTCTTGGTCACCAAAAAGATTAATCTGATCTTTATTGTCTTTCTTGTGTACCTGCTGACCATAATTAATCGCTAGATCAACTGCTTCAAATAGTTGTGCTCTATTTGAATTAATACTATCAAAAGCACCAGATAGAATAAGACTTTCTAAAACTTTTTTATTAACGAGACGTTGATCCACTCTTGAAATAAAATCAAAGATTGACTTAAAACTACCATTCTTTTTTCTTTCTCTAATACATTCTTCTAAAGCCTTAACTCCAACATTTTTTACAGCATTTAATCCAAAAGATATTTCTTTGTTGCTTAAAGGTTCAAAGTTGATTCCAGACTTATTTATATCTGGTGCATTAACTTTTATACCTAATTTTCTGCAGTCATTAATGAGAACTACAACTTTATTAGTATTATTCATTTCACTTGTCAAATTTGCTGACATGAATTCTGCGGTGTAATGAGTTTTAAGCCAGCCTGTTTGATAAGCTATGTAAGAATATGCAACAGAATGACTCTTATTAAATCCATATTGGGCAAACTTATCAATTAAATTAAAAATTTGTTCTGCTTTAGTTTTAGTTAAACCATTTTTAACAGCTCCTTTAACAAATTTATCAGACATTTTATCCATTAGAGATCTTATTTTTTTACCAATTGCTCTCCTCATTTCATCTGCTTCTGATAGTGTGAATCCAGCTATGATATTTGCGATTTGCATTACTTGTTCCTGGTAAACAATAATACCGTATGTCTCTTTTAAAGCTTCCTCTAGTAATGGGTGGACATATTCAACTTTTTCCTTGCCGTGTGATCTTTTTATATATTTATCAATATTTTGCATTGGTCCTGGTCTGTATAATGCATTCATAGCTATAAGGCCATCAATGCTTTTAGGTTGCAACTTTTTAAGAAATTCTCTCATACCGGCAGACTCAAATTGAAATATTCCTACTGTAAGGCCTTTAGCAAAAAGTTCGTAAACTTTAGGATCTTCCATAGAAATTTTATCAATGTCTATTTTCTCTCCGAAACGCTCTTCGATCAAATCAATAGTTCTATCTATTACTGTTAAGTTTCTTAATCCTAGAAAATCCATTTTTAATAAGCCTACAGATTCAAGCTCCTTCATATCGTATTGGGTTGTTACATCACCTTGAGAGGATCTATACAATGGAACAAAGTCTGTAAGGTCCCCAGGTGCAACAACAACACCAGCTGCATGAATCGAGGCGTGCCTAGTCATTCCCTCTAAAATTTTAGCATTATCAATGAGTTCTTTATAATTAGTTTGTGAAATGGCTCTCAATTCTGAGCTTTGTTTTAATGCTTTATCTAAAGTTACCTTTGGGCCTTCAGGAATCATTTTAGCTATTTTATCAACCTCTGAATATGAATAGCTCATTACTCTTCCGACGTCTCTAATTACTGCTCTAGCATTCATTTTACCAAATGTAATAATTTGTGTTACTGAGTCTTCACCATATATGCTCTTTAAATAGTCTATTACTTGACCTCTTCGTTCAACACAAAAATCAATATCAATATCTGGCATGCTTATTCTGTCGGGATTCAAAAATCTTTCGAAAATCAAGTTATGTTTTAATGGATTGATATTGGTTATACCTAAAGCATATGATACAAGACTTCCTGGTGCGGATCCTCTGCCAGGTCCAACCGGTATTTTATTTTTTTTAGCATACTGAACAAAGTCAGCTGTTATTAAAAAATAACTAGCAAAACCCATTTTTTTAATAACGGAAAGTTCATAATTAATTCTATCATTTATTTCATCATTAGTCTCTTCAAACTTATTTCTTACACCTGCTTCACATAGTTTTTTAAGGTAAGAATCAATATCTTTTGAATCTTTTTCTCCTGGTATTGTATACCAAGGTAAATGATACTCATTCATTGGAATTTCTAAATCTATAGAATCAGTTAAAGCTCTGGTATTTTCAAGTGCTTGAGGAAATTGTTTAAATAATGAAAACATTTCATCCTGTGATTTAAAATAAAATTCATTACCATAATATTTGAGACGGTTTTTGTCTGATAACTGCTTTCCAGTTCCGATACAAATATGCACATCGTGTGCTTTGTGATGATCTTTTTTTGCATAGTGAGCATCATTAGTAGCAATGATAGGCAAATTCATTTCTTTAGCTAATTTTGTTGCAAGTTGAATATTTTGTATCTCTTCTGGAATGCCGTGATTTTGAAGCTCTATATAATATCTACCCGGGAAAATGCTCGAATATTCTTCAGCAACAGATTTTCCTGCTTCTAGACCATTATAAAGAAGTGTTTCTGGAAGTAAACCCTTTAAGCAGGCAGAAAGGCAAATTATTCCTTCATTATATTTTTTCAGAATTTCAGTGTCTACTCTTGGTTTATAATAAAAACCTTCTAGAAAACCATGTGTTACAATTTTCATCAAGTTTTTATAACCGGTATAGTTTTGGGCTATCAAGACAAGATGATTATATTTCCCCATTCCGCTTGACTTATCTTTTTCAAATCTACTCCCTTTAGCTACATAAACTTCACATCCAATTATTGGTTTAATATTGTTCTTTTTAGCTTTTTGGTAAAAAGAAACTGCACCAAATAAATTTCCATGCTCTGTAAGAGCTACAGAATCCATTCCTAAATCACTAATTGTTTCTAAAACTGAAGGAATATTTTGCGCGCCGTCTAATAAGCTATTATCTGAGTGGTTATGGAGATGGATAAATTCGCTTTTCATGCATCTAATATATTCTAATTACTCTATTATTTCCTTCAAAATCTTTGAAAATTTCATATTTAACTTTATTATTTTCAGATAAAATATCAAAAATCTTATTAGTTACATCTGATGAAGGTATTTCAAAAAAAATAGTGCCGCCTTTATTTACTATTTTTTCAAAATTGTTTACTAAAAATTTATAAAATAATAACCCATCGTAATGATCGGTCAGTGCATCTAGTGGGTCATGATTTTTTACAGAATTTTCTAAGGTTTCAATTTCATTTATTGCTAGATAGGGGGGATTACAAGTGATTATATCAACATTTTTAAAATCATATTCGAATGCATTTTCTTTTTTAAAATTAACATTTACAACTTTAAGTTTTTCTGAATTTATTTTAGAAACATTAATTGCATCAATTGAACTATCTAAACCTATAAAGTCATGTTCAGGATTTTTTTTAGCCAACGACAATACAATACAACCACTACCTGTACACAAATCAACAATTTTAAGCTTGTTTTTCTTTTTTTCTATATAATCATGAACCTTATCTACCAATATTTCTGTTTCTGCCCTTGGAATAAACACCTTAGATGGTGTAAAAAATTCGCACTCATAAAAAAAGGTCTTTTCAATTATATGTTGTACAGGGAAATCTAGTTCGAGCTTATCAAAATTTTCATCAAGTGCTGATAGTTGATAATCTGAAAGAAAAATTTTGCTAAAGTATATTTGTTTTTTAGAAACGGAGAGTTCGTTTTCAATTATCATTTCAGATTTTATTTTATATTCAGAAATCTTTAGTTTTTTTAGTTTTTCTTGTTTTTTAATTAAATAATCTGATAAAAGCATTTTATTTAATATTTCATTCGATTTGGGCGCTATCCTCAGCTAATTTAAGCTGTTCAAGTAAATGATCAATATCTCCTTCAAGAGTGACTTGTAATTTGTGAGTGGTATAATTAATTCTATGGTCTGTAATTCTTCCTTGCGGAAAATTATATGTTCTAATTTTAGCTGATCTATCTCCTGTAGAAACCAAAGATTTTCTCATTTCGTCTCTATCTTTATTTAATTTTTCCTGTTCTAATGAAAAAAGCCTAGCTCTTAAAACTTTCATGGCAGAAGCTTTATTTTTATGCTGAGAACTTTCATCTTGGCAGGTTACAACTAACCCACTCGGGATATGAGTTAATCTAATAGCTGATTCTGTTTTATTCACGTGTTGTCCCCCAGCACCGCTAGCTCTATAAGTATCTACTTTAATATCAGAATCATTAATTTCAACTTCTGCTGTCTCGACTTCAGGTAAAACTGCTACAGTTGCAGCAGAAGTATGTACCCTACCACCTGATTCAGTTTTGGGTATTCTTTGAACTCTATGAACGCCACCCTCATACTTAAATCTTCCATATGCTTTTGGTCCTTCCACGCTAAAAGTAGCGGACTTAAGTCCTCCAACTCCTGTTTCGTGTATATCCATCATATTAATTTTGAGACTATTATTTTCAGCATATCTACTGTACATCCTTAGTAAATCTGATGCAAATAAACCAGCTTCATCTCCACCTGTGCCAGCTCTTATTTCTATAATTGCATTTTTGTTGTCATTAGGGTCATCAGATATAAGAATTTTTGTTAATTTATTTTCAACCTCTAATATTTTTTGTAATAAATCTTCAGATTCTTCCTTTACCAAATCCTCATATTCTTTGTCATTTTTAAGCTCAGATAGCTCTTGGAGTTGTTTTTTAAGTGAGACATAAGATTTACTTAATTCAAATGTTTCCTCTAAATTACTTTTTTCTTTTGCTAAAGCAGCTATTTTTTCCTGATTTAAAACATTCTCAGGATCAACCATTTGTTTCATTATATCTTCATATTGAGATACAATACTCTTAGCCTTTGATAGGATATCCATTTAATTAAATTATTAAAAATTGTAGAGTTAGGAATCTTTTTTGTTGTATTTGCGGTTAAATTTCTCAATTCTACCTGCAGTATCAACTAAAGTTCTTTGACCAGTATAGTAAGGGTGTGACTTGTCTGATATTTCTATTTTAAATAGAGGGTACTCTTTACCATCGTCCCATTTGATAGTTTTATCAGTCTTCACCGTAGATCTAGTTAAAAAAGAGTAGTTGCAAGAACTGTCTTCAAAAACTACGAGTCTATAATCCTCTGAATGTGTATTTTTTTTCATTTTAGTTTTTCTAAACTTTTCTTAATTCTTTCTATGCCATTTACAATATTTTCTGTGTTTGTCGCAAAAGAGAATCTTAAATATTTTCCATCTCCGAAACCATCTCCTGCAACCGTCACAACTTTTGCATCGCCGAGAATATAATCAGAAAGGTCGAAAGTGTCTTGTAAAATTTTTCCATCTTCATTTTTCATTTTTAAGTAATATGAAAAGTCGGGAAACATATAAAATGCACCACCTGGCATATCGCACTTTACATTTGGAATGGTATTAAGTGCATCAAACATTACCTGTCTTCTATTTCTAAATTTTTCCTTCATATGTTTTACAGGATTCTGATCTCCAAGCAAGGCTGCTATTGAAGCTTTTTGCCCGATTGCATTTGGACATGAAGTAGTTTGACCTTGAATTTTTGACATTGCTTTTACTATACTACTTTTAGCAATTGTATATCCAATTCTCCATCCTGTCATTGCATATGTTTTCGACATACTTCTAATAGTTACGACTTCAGCATTTATTTCATTAAGGCTATCAATGGCTTTAAAATCATTATCATATACAAGCTCCTCGTAAGTTTCATCTGAAATAACTAGCCAATCATTGTCTTTAGCAATTTTTAGTGTTTTTTTAATTGCTTCGTCAGACCAAACTCCACCTGTTGGGTTGCTTGGAGAATTAATGATAATGCCTTTTATAGATTTATCAATTTTATTATTTAGATCCTCAAAATCTGGTTCAAATTGTTTTTGAGCAATGGTATCAACAAAAATTGGCTCTGCTCCTGCTATTCTAACAAATTCAGGAAAGGAGACCCAATATGGGGAAAATATAACTACTTTATCACCTTTGTCAAAAATTGCCTGACATAAAACTGACAACGACTGCTTTCCTCCGTTTGATACTATTATATTATCTGTTTCATATTTTATTCCTGATAAATTTTCAACCTTTGTTTGTATTGCTTCTTTTAGATCAAGCATACCAGATCCTGGAGTATATTTTGTAAAACCTTCATCCATAGCTTTTTTGCCAGCCTCTATAATATGAGAAGGGGTATTAAAGTCAGGCTCACCAACTCCAAAGTTGATTACATCTTCACCTTGAGCCCTTAATTCAGCTGCACGCGAAGTCATTTGAAGGGTAAAAGAAGGTTTTATTTTTTCAACTAAGCTAGAAAATTGCTTTGTCATTTACTGGCTCATTAAATCTAAGAACTCTTGGTTAGTCTTTGTTCTTCTCATTCTATCAATCATAAATTGCATTGCCTGCTCAGTCGACATCTCTCCAAGCATCTTTCTTAATATCCACATTCTTGATAAATGTTGATCAGATAGTAAGAGCTCTTCTTTTCTGGTACCAGACTTAATAATATTGAAGGCTGGATAAATTCGACGATCACTAAGCTCTCTGTCAAGTACTAGCTCCATATTACCTGTACCTTTAAATTCTTCAAAAATTACTCCGTCCATTTTACTTCCTGTATCAATTAAAGCAGTAGCTATAATGGTTAAACTTCCGCCTTCCTCTGTATTTCTGGCTGCTCCGAAAAACTTTTTAGGCTTTCTGAGTGCATTTGAGTCAACACCACCTGATAAAATCTTACCACTGTGAGGAATAACCGCATTGTGGGCTCTCCCAAGCCTGGTTATACTATCTAGAAGTATTACTACGTCTTTACCGCACTCAACTAACCTCTGTGCTTTTGCTAAAGCCATATCTGAAACCTGGACATGCCTTTCTGGACCTTCATCAAAGGTTGAAGCAATAACTTCTGCATCAACGCTTCTTTTCATGTCAGTTACTTCTTCTGGTCTTTCATCAATAAGTAAAATTAATAAGACAGTGTTTGGATGATTTCTTCTAATTGCATTTGCAATTTTCGAAATTAAAATTGTTTTACCGGTTTTAGGTTGAGCTACAATTAATCCACGCTGTCCTTTACCAATTGGAGAAACCATATCCATAATTCTCATGGACATATCACTTGTGTTTGATAAGTTAAACTTTTCATTAGGGTGTAATGGCGTATACTTATCAAATTTTCTTTGATCTTTAATTTTTTCAGGGTGAACTCCATTGACCTCAGTCAACTGTAAAAGTGCATGAAAACGTTCTTTTGATTTTGGTGCCCTAGTTGAGCCTTTTACAAAATGTCCTGTTTTTAACTTAAATCTTTTGATTTGTGAGGGACTTACATAAATATCTTCTGGTCCTGGCAAATAATTATCATTTACACTTCTAAGAAAACCATAGCCATCAGGTAAAATTTCTAAAACTCCTGCAGCCATTTTTTCACTGGCTCCGGATTCAGGTTTTTTAACCTCTTTTTTATCAATTTTAGCTTCTGATTTTTGATGAGCTGATATAGCATCAACTAAATCATCTTTAGACATTGATGATAATTTTTCTATTTTTAAAGTTTTAGCAATTTCTTTTAAGTCTGCTAACTTTTTTTCTTTTAATTCTGTCAATTTCATAATTCCTCGTTTTTAAGTGAAATATTTGGGGGGAAATACACCTCGAAATATAAATTACACTATATCATCCCTTTGTCAAAGGAAAAACCAAAATAATTAAATACCTGTTTTGCAATATAATGGCTGCCAAAAACAACCTTTGGTCTTTTTGTCTTAATTTGGTCTAATGAATATAGAGCTCTTGCTAAATTTTCATTATAGTCAAAACGTGTTAAGCTTTTCATACTTTTAATTTTTTCTTTATCAAGTATATCTTTGGAGTCAATTGATGAAATTGTGAGAGAATGAAAATCTTCACTAAAAATTTTAACTATATCATTTTTAATTTTATCATTTTTCATGACAACCAAACCGATCGGCTTACAGTTATATATATCCTTTAAATCATTTGCCAAAATCTTTACTGCAGATGAATTATGGGCTACATCGTAAAAAAAATTTTTTTTCATAATCTGCATTCTTCCGGGCCAATACCAATTGTCTAGGCCTTTTTGAATATCTTTTTCGAGAAAATTTATATTACTTTTCTTATAAGTTTTTATCGCAAGTATGGCATTTTGAGCTTGATATGAACCACTTTGTGGTAATTTATATGTTTGATTGCCGTATTCAAATTTCATTGTATCTTTTGATTGATCTATGTTTTTAATTTCTTTTTTAGATAAAAAGTCAGTTTTTGTGTTATTTTTTTCAGAAAAGGTTTTGATAACTTTTTTAATTTTTTCTTCTGAGTTTATTGTAATGTTTGGTGTTTTATCCTTAATAATACCGCATTTTTCTCTTGTAATATCTTCAACTGTTTCTCCTAAAAGATGAGTGTGGTCAAAGTCTATTTCAGTAATTATTGTATGCTCAGGTTTAAGAACATTTGTTGAGTCTAATCTTCCACCTAGTCCAGTTTCAATCACAGCAATATCAACTTTATTTTTTGAAAAAAAATCAAAAGCCATCGCAGTTGTTGCTTCAAAAAAAGTAATTGAGTTTTGATCAATAAAATTTCTGTGTTCACTAGTAAACCTTATTATTTCTTTATTCGATATAGGCTTGCCGTTAATTCTTATTCTTTCATTAAATCGTATTAGATGGGGAGAGGTGTAGAGGCCAACCTTTTTATAGTTATTTTGAAAAAGTTTAGCCAGTATTGAAGCTGTAGATCCTTTGCCATTTGTGCCAGCAATATGTATTGATTTAAAGTTACTTTCAGGATTTTTACATTCACTTAAAATTGATTCGATGTTATCTAACCCTAACTTTATACCTCTATTATGAAGATTATATAAGTATTCTAATGTGTCATTAATCATTGGTTCAAAGTTTTTTCATATTTTTCAACTGCCCTGAAAATTGCCGTTGCTAAAGTTTCGCGATATTGAGAACTCCTCAATTTTTTTTCCTCAGAAAGATTTGATATAAAGCCTAACTCGACCAAAACGTTTGGCATTGAGGCCCCCCATAATACATAAAAACCCGCTTGCTTAACTCCTCTGTTACGACTAGTAACTCTCTTGCCAATTTCCTCTTGTACGAGTGCTGCAAATTGTTCACTTTTTGAAGCAAATGCACTTTGGGCAATAGTAGCTTGAATTAAATCTTCATTTGTAAGCTTTTTTCCAGAAAAACCTTCAAGTTCCAATACTGCGTTTTCCCTTGTTGCAACCCTTACAGCGGCTTCATTTTTATTTGGACCAATTAAGAAAGTTTCGAAACCGCTAGCCCTTCTGTCCGAAGCTGCATTTGCATGAATGCTAATAAAAAGACTTCCGTTATTATCGTTAGCTATTTTTTTTCTTTCATCAAGTTTTAGAAAAATATCTTCATCTCTTGTAAGAACAGTTTTTACATCCATATTTCTTGAGATTTTTTTTTCTAGTCTCTTAGCAACATCTAGGGCAATATCTTTCTCCAAAGTTCCTCTATATCCAACTGCCCCAGGATCTTTCCCGCCATGTCCTGGATCAATCACAATTGTTGAGAATTTCCACTTTTTCTTTTCATTCGTTAAATCAACTCTTTCAGTTTTTTTATTTAATACTTCACTTATAACAATTTCATTATCTTTTAAAGAAAAATTAGATGATGATTTATTAGAGTTAATTAGTTTTAGTAATGATGAAGTTGAAATAAAGTAGTTATTGTCTTTAACAATTACTTTGTTGGGAAATTGGTAAACCTTATCGTCAAACAAAACAAAAGTTATACCGTTTGTTGCTTTGATTTTATTTCCGCCAATATTTACAACTATTTTTTCTGTCTTGTCATTAACAAAATTTTTATATCCAAGTACTGTAGAAAAACTATTTAATGATATTAAACGGTTGTTTTCAATGGTTTTAACGTATCCTAAAACTAAATCATTTTTTATGATCTTTATTCCCTGGTTGTTAAATCCAAAAATTGAAGATAAAAATAATAAAAATATAATTAGGTATTTTTTTATTTTTGAAGATTTCATCTATGAAATTATTATAAAATAATGTAAAAGGGCTCATAAAATGAGCCCTTTTTATTTAAGTCAATGTGGGGTAAGTAATTTTATTTTTTCATCCACATTGCAACAATCATTACTGCTACTAAACCAGCAACACCACCGTCTCCGATCATGCTTACTGCATTACCAATTCCTGCGATGACTCCAAATATGTCGTCATACAAGATACCAATAATTGTACCAGCTACAATCAAATTAATCAAAAGGCCTGTAGTCATGCCTAAGAAATCATTGATTTGTTTTATCACATTTTTCATTGTGTTTTCTCCTTCGAGCTTTTAGAGCTCCTCAAAAGAGGAGCTCTATTAATTAGTAAATACTATTTCTACCTTACAATAAGGATAAGAAGACAACCAGCACTAGAAGTCCTGATAATCCACCATTAAGAAAAGTATCTACAAAACCCATTATACCACCAAGCGCATCTACTGGTGTATCAAAAAGTATTCCTGCAAAAACAAAAAATATAATTGCAGCTTTTACAACACTTGTTAATCCACCTAACGCATTACTTAACATTGAATCCCATGAAGCCATGTTATTCCTCCTTGATTAGTTAATAACTATTAAAAAAAAGGCAAAAAACTTGTCAAAAATTCAGTTTTTTGCCCCCATTATTAATCATGTCAATATGATTAAATTTTTTAAAAAGTTGCCAATAATTCATCTTTTTTATAATTATAGAACCTATTTTTCGATGAATCAACCTTTTTTGATATCAAAAACAATAATAAAAAACTTACAATTTTTTAAAAAAAAGATAAAAATTGAGATTTAAAATCTAATATTTCATATCATAATTCTTTGCATTAACTTTTTTTGTGAAAAATAAAACGCCAGTAATAGAAAAAATTCACGCACGTCAAATTCTTGACTCCCGCGGTTTTCCAACTGTTGAAGTTGAGGTAGTCTCTGAAAATATTATTGGTAGAGCAGCTGTTCCTTCAGGTGCATCAACAGGAGAATTTGAGGCTCTCGAACTTAGAGATAAAGATCTTAATTTTTATAATGGTAAAGGTGTAAAAAAGGCTATTTCGAATGTTAATAATAAACTTTCATCTTTATTAATTGGACAAGATGCTAGCAACCAAAAGAAGATTGATAATATTATTATTGAAAGTGATGGAACAGAAAACAAAAGTAACTACGGAGCAAACGCTACGCTAGGTGTTTCAATGGCGTGCTCAGTATTGTCTTCAAAGTATTTTAAAAAACCGCTTTATTATTATTTAGGTGAATCTGATACATTACCCATACCAATGATTAATGTTTTAAACGGTGGTATGCATGCAGACAAAGGGTCTGATATTCAAGAAATAATGCTTTTCCCTCATGGAGCAAAAAATTTTTCTGAGTCAATAAGAATGGGTTCGGAAATTTTTCATCAACTTAAATCTATCTTAAAACAAAAAGGATTGGGTACTACAGTTGGTGATGAAGGAGGGTTTGCCCCTGAGCTAAAGTCAAATGATCAAGCTATAGAAATACTCTTAGATTCTATTGAAAAATCTGGGTATAAGGTTGGAACAGAAATTTCACTCGCTCTTGATGTAGCAGCATCAAGCTTTTATGAAAATAATAAATATAATCTAAAAATTGATGGTAATGTGCTTGGCGTAGATGGAATGATTAATTTTTATGAAAATCTTGTCAGGCAATATCCAATAATTTCAATTGAAGACGGCTTAGATGAAAATGATTGGGCGGGTTGGTCAAAACTTAATGAAGCTCTTGGCTCAAAAATACAAGTAGTAGGTGATGATTTAACTGTTACAAATCCTATTAAACTGAGAAAAGCTATTGAAGAAAATGCAATAAACTCTATACTAATTAAGCTAAATCAAATTGGTACTGTTTCAGAAACGATAGAATGTATAAATATTGCAAAAGAAAATGGATGCAATTTTATTATCTCTCATAGATCTGGCGAAACTGAAGATACCTACATAGCTGACTTAGCTGTTGCAATGGCCGGAGGGCAGATTAAAACTGGTTCAGTATGTAGATCAGACAGAACAGCGAAATATAATAGACTATTAAGAATCGAAGAGGAAATTAAAAATCCTCACTTTGGAAAAGAATTTAATTTTTTAAAATAATATGAAGAACCTTCTGAGTTTAACAAATATTTTAATGGTTATCATAGTGTCTGGTTGTATTATACTTGTACTTTTTAGTGACAGAGGGCTTATTAGTTTATGGAGCCTTAAAAATGATAAGCTAGAGATACAAAATGAAATTAATAAATTAAGAAATCAAATTGCTCTTCTTGAAAAAGAAGAAGAAAAACTTCAATTTGATGAAAAATACATTGAAAAAATTGCCAGAGAAAAGTTTAAAATGGTAAAACCTGGTGAACGAGTTTTTAAGGTTATTGAAGAATAGTTTAACTAAATATATCTTTAGCAACAGAAAAAGATTTTACATCTGAAAAATGGTAATTCATAGTTTCCGAAATAAATTTTGACATTATTTTTTTATCATAATCCACTTCGAAGTTTTCTTCTTTTGAAAAAATAAATTTTGAAGAAAATATCATCTTTAGGTTCTCCGGTATTTCGGGATAACTTTGCGTAAATTTTTTGACAATTGGGTGCTCCTTTGCGTTAATTATATCGTAACCACTATTTTTTAAAAAATGAATTATAAAATAATAAAATGCATTATTTAAGTTTTGGTTATTTGTGTTAAAATATTTCATCACCGCAGAAAGTACATCATATGTTTGTTTGTCTGGTATATTTTCATCAAAGGATTTATCAATAATTTCAATCATTGTTGTGCATAATACGGTTTTTTTTAAATCTTTACATATTCCGCCCCAATCGTTTAAAGTTTTTGAGCTATATATTGGATGGATCTGGCGTTTTGGATAATGTGAGTAATCAATCTTAATTTCATTAAGTTGTTGGTAAACAGCCTTATTGGGCGATTTTTGTCTCATTGCAGCTTTTATAATGTAATTGGATTTTCCTTTTTCTCGCGTAAAAAGCCTTACAATTAAACTAGATTCTTTAAAAATACTTGTTTTAAGTACAAAAGCTGGTGTTGATATTTTCATTCCGGTACTTTCATTTTCCCCCAGCCTTTATGGGACAGACTTCCAAAGTATAAATCATTTCCATATTGATTTACGCTTGTTATTGGAGCATATGAGTCTTTACTATCATTTTGAAAATTATGTATAACTTCCCCTTTTCCACTTATACCTAGTACAAAAGAATAGTGTTTTGGTTTGGGCTGTAAAATAGAAGGAAGTCTTAATGCTACTTTCCGTAGAAAAGGTTTATCAGATGTTTGTTCTATAAATTGATTTCTTGTAGTAAAAAGTGCCAGCCAGAAGATATCTTTTCCATCAGAGGAAATATTATCTGGAAGGCCAGGTAAGTTATCAATAATTATTTCTGATGTGCCTTTTTTTTCACCCTTTAACCAATATTTTTTTACTCTATAAATAAAAGTTTCAGTAATCAGTAAATATGTATTATCGGGACTAATCGCTACACCATTTGCAAAATATAAATCATTCAAAAGTGTAGAAGTTTTTCCTGTATCAGGGTTATATACCAACAATCTTCCGTTTGGTTTATGCTCCATCAAGTCCTTCAGCTCATTACCATATCCATATTTAAATGAGGCATCGGAAAAGTAGATCTTTCCATCGTTAGCAATGTCTAGGTCATCAGTGAATCTTAAAGGAATGTTGTCAGTATCAGATTTTGTTGACAATACTTTACCTGTACCTTGTGGGTTAATAGATAGTAAACCACGCTTTGCATCAGCGATGATTAAATTATCTTCATTATCAAAAGCCATTCCAAGTGGCCTTCCATTTGTGTTGTAAAATTTACCTGATGTCGTCATAATTGTTCCGTCGCTATACCCAACGTATACCTTATTTTTATGAAGAACCACATCTTCTGGTCCTTCATGCCCATCATTTTCCCAAAAAATTTTAATGTCTTTTAAGATGTCGTTTTTTTCGTATTGACCTTCAAATTCTGGGGGTTTTTCTGATTTCCAAGCAACAGGGTCTATGCCAATGGGCCAAGTAAAAAGATATAGAAGAACTATGATTGAGAAGTAGGATATAAATTTTTTCATTTATTAATATGCTTTTGCAAAAACAACTAAATGTTTAGCAGCATTTTTAGAAAAAATACATTTCTTAGAAGAATCATCTATATCTTCTAGAATACAACGAATGGTAGCTTTTGTTTTTTCTTTAATTTTTAGCTCCGTTTCATCGCTACCATCCCAATATGCTTTTATAAAACAATTATCTTTGGAAAGTTTTTTTTGAAAATCTTCAAAAGTATCACTTTCAAACAGGTTCTGATTCATAAAATCTTTTGCGTCAGTAAACATATTATTTTGTATGTCTTCCAACATATCATTCAGCGTATCTAGATCTTCAATACTAAGTTGTATTTTATCCCCTATATCTCTTCTACTGATTGTAATAAGATTTTCACCAAACTCTTTCATTCCAATCTCAATTCGTATAGGAACACCTTTACTTTCCCAATGATTAAATTTAAATCCAGGACTATTTTCACTTATATCAATTTTTGTTCTTACGTGATTATTATTTAAAGTCTCATCAACCTTTTTAATGAACGATGCAAACTCCTCAGGCTTTTCATTTTTTGGATTTATTGGAACAATTACTACTTGAATAGGTGCAACTCTAGGAGGAAGTCTAAGTCCCATATCATCGCCATGGACCATGATAAGTGCACCAATCATTCTAGTACTTACACCCCAGCTTGTAGCATAGACAGGTAGTTCTTTGTTCTCTTTATTTTGAAATTTGACATTAAAAGCTGATCCAAAATTTGTTCCTAAATAGTGGGAAGTACCCGCTTGAAGAGCTTTCTTATCTTTCATCATTGTCTCTATTGAAAAGGTTTCATCTGCGCCGGCAAATCTTTCAAGGTTAGATTTTCTACCAATAATTGTTGGTATAGCCAAATAATCTTCAAAAAGCGACCTATAAATTTCAACGATTTTTAAGGTTTCTTCCATAGCTTCTTCTTTAGTAGCATGCGCGGTATGCCCCTCTTGCCAAAGGAACTCTGATGTTCTTAAAAAAAGCCTGGTTCTCATTTCCCATCTTACAACATTTGCCCATTGATTTATCTTAACGGGTAAGTCTCTATAAGAAGTGATCCATTTTTTAAACATGTGCCAAATTATTGTTTCAGAAGTAGGCCTTACTATTATTTCTTCTTCAAGCTTTGACTCAGGATCAACAGACAAACTACCGTCCTCTGAAACTAACTTTGAATGAGTAACGACAGCACACTCTTTTGCAAAGCCCTCCACGTGCTTAGCTTCTTTTTCTAAAAAACTTTTGGGTATAAAAAGAGGAAAATATGCATTCTCATGACCACTATCCTCAATCATTTTATTGAGAATTTTTTTAATATTGGACCATAGGGCAAAACCGTAAGGCTTAACAACCATTGTCCCCTTTACTGGGCCATAGTCTGCTAAATCATTCTCAAGAATTACTTCTGTATACCATTTTGAGAAATTTTCGCTTTGTTTAGTTAGTTTAGCCATTTAGTTAACCTTTAATATATTGTAAAGTAGAGTTAATTTATAGAAAATCCAATACAATGAAAAAAGCTATATTCACAACCGAAATATCAATGCTTAGAAGTACAATGCAACGGTTGCTTCGAAGAAAAGCTGATACAAATCTCACAAAAATACTTAGAAAAACCCACCAAGCCGATGTCGCACTGATAATGAGAGGTCTTAATCAGTACGAACAAAAAAAAATTTTTACTTTATGCCCAACTGCAAAACATAAAGCTCGCTTGTTGGAGGAGCTTGACGATTCAATAATTGAAAATGTTTTGAAATTTGAGTCTGCTAAAAATATCTCTAAAGTTTTTCGTTATCTTGATACTAATGATCAGGCCTTTATTGCGGGCATGTTTGACTTAGATAAACAAAAAGATGTTTTAAGCATTATTGAAGAAGAAGATCTTGAAGAAGTAGAAGAAATAATGTCATATCCTGATGATAGTGCTGGTAGTATTATGACAAAAGAAACTTTTACATTGAATCAAAATATTACAGTCAAAGAAGGTATCAAAAAACTGCAGTCTTTTCCTGAAAATGATAAGATTTTTTATCTTTATGTTCTTAATAATAAAGAAAAGCTGGTTGGAGTTGTTTCTTTAAGAACTCTTGTTACATCAAAAAATACTAAAAAATTAAAAGATATCATGATAAAAGAAATTCAAGCGGCTACAACTCAAACAGACCAAGAAGAGGTTGCGAAAAAAGTAGCCCAATATAATTATCTGGCTCTTCCTATTGTTAATAGACAAAATAAATTTTTAGGAATTGTAACGATAGATGATGTTGTTGATATTATTAGGGAAGAAGCCTCTGAAGACTTCCTACAAATGGCGGGTGTAGGTAAAGATCGTGAAATTTTACTAAAAACTCCTTTTGAAAATGCTCAATCTCGTGCCCCTTGGATACTAGCAAGCCTTTTTGGGGGGATTTGTGCGGCAGCAATTATTGGATATTTTAATGTTCTTCTTGAGCAAATTATAATACTTGCTGCATTTATTCCTGTAATTATTGGTATTGGTGGAAATATTGGCACACAATCGTCTACAATAATTGTTAGAGGTTTAGCAACAGGAAGGGTTGATGTGGCGAATACATTTCCATTAATATTTAAAGAAATAATTGTTGGCGCCATTCTGGGTGCATTTTATGGTTTTTTAGTAGGAGCGTCATCTTCATATATCACAAAATCATCTCTTGAGGATTTAGGTATAGTTATTGGTTTAAGCATCTTTTGTTCAATGACAATTGCAACAGCTGTAGGTGCCAGCGTGCCAATTATATTACAAAAATTAAAAATTGATCCAGCAATATCTACAGGTCCTTTTGTAACAACAGCTATAGATATAATTGGAGTAGCGCTTTATTTTTTAATAGCATCAACAATACTATTAAATTGAAGTATCTATTACATATTTTCTTGTTTTTTTCTTTTATCATTGCCCAAGAAGAGGCAATTAAAAGAAATGTTTCAATAGGTGTTGGAGAAAATGATCTCTTTTCATCCTTTTTAAATCAATCAATAGCAATACAAATTGATGGTGATGAAATTGAGGTGACCTCAGATGGATTTGGTTCTAATTTACTGGGAGAAGATATTGAATATGATGATCAAAATTTTGGTGACGAGAATATTTTCTATAAAATGATTGAAAATAAAGAATTAGAATTTGATGAAGATGTTTGGATTGATGATTTTTATCTTCTTGATAACCTTGCAGTAAAAGTAAGATTTTTGTTTTACGAAATAGCAGAAAAAGACAATGAAACAAAGTTGTACAGATTTGATATAAACGAAAAAAATGAATTTGAAGGAAAAAATAGAATCAATAATGTTATTTTAAATAGCGATATAATTAAAGTTTGGTATAACGAAGAAGAAAAAAAACTAAAAAAAATAAGCCTTACATTTAAAAGTGTTAACTATATAATTAATTTTGATGATGAAAAATAAGAATTTAATAATAATCTTAAGCCTAACACTGTCGTCTTGTGCTGCCCCAACTAGCAGTTTAGAAACATCTCAAACAAGCAGAGAGGGTTATATTTTTTATATTGATCAAGACACATATCTTCACTTTTCAGAACTAGATAACAAAATTATTTTACCCACAGATGAATACGGTGTACCGGAGTACACTAATTTATTACCAAACGCGCTCAGGGAATATAGGAATGGAATTCACGAAGGTATTGATTTCTCTTCGCCCTTGAATTACCCTATAAAAGCAGTTTATGGTGGGATTGTTATTAGAAGCAACAATCAACATGAGGATGTTGATATAAATACATATAACGAGCTTCTGCTAACAACTGAAAAGCTTAAGAAAACTCCGGAGGATATTTATAATTTTATACTTTTAGGTAAATCAATTGTTATAGATCATGGATATGGTATTACTAAAAAATTTAGAACAGTTACTGTATATGCGCACCTTTCTTCAATACCAGATGAAGTTAAGCCTGGAACAAGGGTTGCTCAGGGAGATATAATTGGCTTTTCTGGAAACACTGGAACATCTAGTGGGGCACTCAGAAATGAAAGGGGTGCTCATCTTCATTGGGAGATACATTTTGATGATAGCAAGGGTAGATACTTTCTTGGACAAAACATACCTGAAGAATTACTCTACAGTAATATTATCCAGCTTTTTGAAAATCAAGTTAAATAAAATATCTAGTTAAATAACGGTAATATTATATACATAATAAGCCACCATATCGGATAACCAAATAATCCAAAGAATAAAACTAATAAGAGTATTTTGTCATCTTTATTCATGGGGAAATATTAATCAACAAAACTGATAATAGGTAAAGAAAAAGGGCTCATTTCTGAGCCCTTCATCTTTCTCAATCCTAAACTATTTAAGAAACAGTTTTAGAAATCAAATGTGACTTGCATTGTACTATGATCATCAAAGTACTCATTTGCTGTTCTCATTGCATAAGAAACATGCATCATATAGTCACCGACAGGTACAGATACACCAGCACCTAGGGAAACACCCCAGTTTGTGCCACTCCACTCATCCCAGTCTGCATCAGAAACGCCTGTTGGTTGATCATCGTCACCAACAGTCATTGTTGTTGCTGCTCCAAACCAAGCTGAACCAAGCATATATTTAGCACCTAGTGCCATTGTATTTACTTGGTAAGAGTGATTAGTGAAAACTGCACTTACGTCTAAGTTATTTAATAGGGAGTAAGTAGCTGATAAATCAAGACTTGTTGGCAACGCAAAGTTGTCAGCAACAATTCTAAACTCTTCAGATGAAGAACCTGATTCAGATTCTCCAGGCACCATTTCCATATCAAGATTGATACCGTCATAGTGCATTCTACTTCCTACATTCTTCATCGCTACACCAAAGGTAAGCGGCTGATTAGGAAAACGATATTGGACACCAACATCGAATGCAAAACCAGTTGCTGAAGTTTCCTCAATGGTTTCAGAAACCATCTTCGCAGCTATACCTACGTTTACACGATCTGAGAAAGCTCGTGCAAAACCGGCAGTAGCAGTAAAGAAACTTGGAGAGAATGTTTGACCATCTCCCTCAGGAGCAAATGAAGTGGTTTTTGGTATGTCACCAAAATCAAGAGATTTAATAGTCATACCAAAGGTACCTGTTTCTCCCATAGCTGCAACCATACCTGCATGCATGATATCAATATCAGCAATGTAAGCAGTGGTTGAAACTGTTCCTTGTATACCAGAGCCTACTCTTGCTAGACCTGCGACATTAGTAAATAATGCCTCAACCCCAGCAACCGTACCAACGTTTGTTCCGCTAAGAGCTACAGTTTCTGCACCTACCGGTATCAGAAGCTGTGCTGCACCAGCAGTACCCTGTGATCTTACCGTACCAGCTGTTAGTGCTGAAAATAAGACTGCGCATCCAAGGAAGATTTTAAATGTGTTTTTCATTTTATATTCTCCTTATCCTTAATAAACGTCGAGACGTTGTTCTGGTTGAATAACAGCTAACTTGAGGATTTTCTCCCCGTGGTTAGTCTCTACATGTGCCACATACATACCACTAGCTACTGGTAATTCGAAATTGTTCTTCATGTCCCAGTATGTGTGCTGTGATCCTGTATCATTGTGGTGTATAGTTCTTACTAAAGTTCCATCCAGTGCAAAGATACGAATTGTTGCAGGACCTTCTGTTGGAAGGTGACTGAACATCACACGTCTATCGAGTGCGTCTCTTTCTTCTGGATTATATCCATAATATGGATTTGGCCATACAGTAACTCTATCAATATCATAGTCGTTAGCTAACATGTTAATTCCATCTGTAGTAAAGGTAAAGGTATCTCTAGATGAAATTGGTTTAGCCATACGGAATACGACAGAACTAGCTGTTGCAAATCCACTACCCCATGAAGCATGACCAGCTGCGGTAGGCACAACGCCTGAACCTAAGTAGTCAGTAAATAGTGTAGCTGTTACATATGGATAACCGATTCCTGCACCAGATGTTGTAACGTTGTCACAGTATCCACTGGACGCCCATCCACAACCACCTGAGTTGGCAAGATTGTTAATTGCAATATAATCTGCATCACTAAGGAATCCGTAATCATATCCTCCCCATGATACAAAACTGTAAATTGGTTCCCATGCTGGTGCACCGTAAACTGGTCCTGACCATCTTACACCGTCACCAGGATTTGACCAACCTGCAATTCCGTCACTTTCCCAGTATCCAGCAAATAGTGGATCTTTGGTACCAGTTCCGAAATTGTGTCTGTACATCGCAAATGGAACATATGCATTAACAGCTTCTGATAAGTAGTCCCAACCAAGTGTTTCAACACTAAAGTCAATTTCTACGTCATCAGATTCCCAATAGTTAAATCTATCGAAGTCTCTATTGTAAGGCTGCATGTATGCTTCACCTGCTCTGTTTTCAATAATATAACCTGTACGACCTAAACTTGGAGGTAGATAAGAAACAGAAGTATCTCTCAATACAGCATTTTCTTTCCATCCATGTTCCCATTCCTCAACAGCAACAAGGTCTTCTTGTGGTCCGTAAACTGCGACTTGGAAGCCGTCGAATACTGGAGTACCACCAACACCAACATTAATACCTGTTAGCTGGTTTACACCACCCATCACTGGATTGTTAGCTTCAAGAACCTCACCAGTTGTAGTATTAGTTAATGTCCAGTTTGTACCCGGTGTTCCATCTGGGAATACATCGTCAAATGTCACACTGTAAGCATCACCGGTCATTGACATTGGGTCAACCATAGTTACTTCAACATAACCCTGTGCTGGACCGTCATGGTCAGCTGTTACAATATCTCCAGGAGCTGCTGAATTGTCACCCATCATCATTGTATTTGGCTGTTCTGGTCTCATTGTAAAGTGCTTAGGATTACTTTCGAATGTTTTTGGAACACCAAACTCATTATAACCGTATGCTGTTACAGCAAAGTTGTATGATCTGTTAGTAATAAGTTTACTATTACCATTTAGCGCATCACGGCTAACAACCTCATGTCTTGCAAGACCTGAGTCAGATCCGAATTGAACTCTTCTAGCAATATACTCATTGTATTGGGTATCAAAGACTGTATCAATAATCTCTGTAACACCGTCTACAATATCATATGTAGCTATTCTTGCCATATCTCCTGCACCAGATGCAGTTTCGTATTGATACACATTGTATCCTTGGAAAGTGTAATTGGTAGTATTACCAGCATCATCAACAAAGAAACTTTCTTCATTGTAATCTTCTGCAACACCATCCCACATAATAACAATCTCGTTGTCAAATGCAGATGCAGTTACATTAGGTGCTGGTGGAGGTTCTGGAAGATCAAAATCATTATCATAAGCTGATTGAGCTAATTGGTCAACCTGTGACAAATAAGCTACTGATGATAATGCGTCACCACCTGCTGCGTGGAAAATACCAAACACAACTTCTTGTGAGTCACCTGATGCCATAGTAAATGGACCAACACTCATCAAGAATCTTCTGTCTGCAGCAGAAGCATAGTTACCATCAACTGGGTTGGTAGTACCATGATCTAATGCTGGATCTCCATAGAAGCAGAATTTCTGATCGTATAAATCACCTGCGATTTCATTTGGATATGGACTACCATCTTTTCTTAAACCTTGAAGATAGTAGTATCCTTCTGTTTCATCAGCAGGGTCAGTGTAAGTTGCGTCTCCATTAATGTAGAACGCAAACGATGACATTTTAAGGTTTTTCTCACCTGGATAGTATGTTCCAAACATCTTTGCACCCTGTGCTGGACACTCAACTGGATCAGTTGGGTCATCACAAGGAACTTTAGGTCCTTGGAAGAAGTCATATCCGGCTGCAGGTGTACCAATGTCTAGGTTATCATAGTATGTGTCAGGACCATCGTTCCAGACATATCCCATACCTAGCTCAACGTTACATCCAACAAGGTCATCACCCGCATTTCCTAAGTCAGGGTCAGACCATAGCCCCATGTATGTATCTACAAGGTCATCGTCACCTTTATTAATAACTAATTGTTTAATAAATAACATGTCTCCAATTGCATCAATTCTGTCATAACCAAACATGGTTGTTTGAATCTCAACATTCATTGGAGATGTTCCAAAGTTCAGCTTATAAGCTGGGTCACCATCATTACTAACAAACCATAGTACTTGGTCACCAATAAACTCTGGGTGGTCTTGACCAGCTGGTAACGGATTCCATGCTCCATCACCATCAACGTCTACCCATGGTGCCCCGTAGTCTACAGGCCAGTTTTGGAAGTCGTCATGTGCTGCTGGGTCATCCAACATGCTTTTATTAACCTTATATATTCTGTGTACCGCTGCCAATGGATCTCCGCCCCAAGGACCTGGACCCATATCTTGTGTATAATCACCAACGATAGTTCTAATGGTACCGTCCACTGTAGCTCCCATCCATAATGCTGATTGGAAGATAGAGTGTACGCCTGTACCCTTAGGCCATTCTAGAGCTGAATCACCTGAAATGTGATAGTCTAAGAAAAGACCATTATTGGTTACATCGGCGTATATACGATTACCATCAAACGTACCACTGGATTCAACAAAGGATGACCCGCTGAAATTAGAAACCTTTTTGGTTTCTCTAGCTTCAGCTGAAACTAGAAGCAAGGTCATCACCATTGTGAAAGCGGTAATGTTTTTTAAGATTTTCATATTTACCTCTTTACCTTTTTATTAAAAACTAATGTTTAAACCAACCCTTACAGTTCTTGGAGCACCCCATCTAGCAGGAAACGCAAGGTTATCCTGATACATAGCAGCTGCATCAACGTCAGGGTTTTGAGCTAATCTATTGGCAAGCCATTGCTGCCCACTTTCAGTAGCAACCCAACCATCTTCGGCTACGTTACCTGTCCCACGGTAAACATCATTTACTTGTTCTGAATCAAGAGCGTTGAAAACAGATACATAAACATTAGCGTTTAATCCGCCAAGGCTTACTTGTCTATCAACTCTTAAGTCAAGGTTAGTATATGAAGGCATAGTACCTGAGTTTACTGGACCTTCTGGGAATTCCCATCTGTTCTCAAAAACTGTACTATAGATTTGTGCTGGTGTATAGCGAGTACCACTACCAAAACTCATTACAGCATTAAATCCTGTGTTTGCTAAAGCACCAGTAGCATCTGGTGATCTCCAGTCAAGAATTACATTTGCAGTGTGAGTTTGGTCATAGTCTAATAGGTTCATCGCTTTTGGATAACCATCATCAGTACCAATCCATGTAATGTAGAAGTTCTGTGAACCATAGGAACCAGTACCTCTAGCTTCTGAGTATGTATAGTTTGCTTGCGCATATAAACCTCTAGTTCTGCGCATCTCAAAGTTTGTTGTTAATCCTTGAGATACCATAACGTCACCATTTTGGTATTGCGCCCAGTTTTGCTGAGTATCTGCACCACCAGTGTTGGTGAACGCTTCTGTACGATTAGCAAGCGTTAAATAGTCTTTACTTTCCTTATAAAACCCTTCAACCTTTAATGAAGCAAAAGCTCCAATACGTTGCTCAATACCAATTTCGTACTGAGTTGAACGCTCTGGTTTAAGAGCAGGGTTTTCAGATGCAGTAGCATTACCTGCTAAGATGTCAGCAGATAGCTGTGAATCTGAAAGGTATAAAAACGACATAGGAACTGATTGCCAGTGTGTTCCGTAATTCGCACGGAATACTGTACGATCGGATACTGGGAATGAAACTCCTACTCTTGGGTGTGTAGCGGTTTCTTTTTTAACTTTCTTCCAAACAAAGTTACCGTTACCATCACCATTTCTATCAACACGCTGTCTGTTAAAGTATAGGTTGTTGAAACCGTCTGAGTCACCATAACCGTCACCATCAGAATCTGGAGCCATAGCACCAGTGTCAATAGTTTCGAATGATACACCAAGTTGAACAACAACGTCTTTAAACTCTAACTTATCTTGAACGTAAAAACGTGTTTGTGTTGGTTCTGCTGGAGCTAACATATGATCATCTTGATTGTATGTTCCGTTCCACTCATCACCATAAATGTTATAACCAAGATTTGTTACATATAATGATCTGTAGTTAATAAACTTCCAGTCAGCTGGGTCACTTCCTACAGCAATAATTTCATCGTTAGTAACTACACCATCTTGGTTTCCAAATCTATCTACTTGGAAGATTGCTCTAGCAACACCAGAAGCACCTAAACCATAACGAGTAATTTCATGGTTGTCAATAGAACCACCAATTTTTAACTCATTGTAACCAATTTGGTTCGTGTAATCAAAACTAATTGTGTTAGTTGTTGATTTTCTTGTGTCGTAAGAGGTTGTTTGACTTCCATACCCTGATACCCCAAAGAATTCATCTGGGCTAATTGGGTTAAAGAAGTTATTATCTCTTTTGAAATAATTTGGATCACCAAACGTAGATGATCTTCTTCCATATGCTTCAATATCATGTAAGTAATTTTCATTACCACTTGTTGTCTCATAAGTTTGCTGAGACAGTGAAGCTTTAATATATGATAGAGGACTGATTGTATATCTAGCATTTAAGTAGCCCATGGAGAAGTCAGCTTCATTAATAAATGAACCGTCCGTTCCACCATATACTCTACTCCAGCTATAACTATGTCCTTCGTAATCATATGCTTGTGTACCTAGTTTTAGTCTTAAAGGACCAAAATCCATGGTCATATTACCATTAATAGTAATACGTTCATTGTCATCTTGTGGCTGCTGACCATACATACGTCTATAATTACTATAAACAACATATAAAGTGTCGCTACCTAGTGAAGCGTCATAAATATCTTTTTGTCTGACAACTTCTTCAATATGTGCAATTTTATTACCATTGGCATCATTTCCATAAACTAGTCCATCGGTACCATCACTGTAGTAGTCAGAAGGTGGTGCAATGAAGTTTCCATCTGCATCTTGCAATACAGTTGCATCCATTTGTGGGAAGTAACTATAAGATACGTCTCCACCTTTTTCTCTACTTTCTACAGATAAATATACTTTTACATTATCGCTGATTGGACCACCAAAGTCAAAGTTGACATTGTTGTATCCATCAGAATATAGTTTGTCGGGATCTGTGCTTGCATCAGAACCAAGCGAGGTAATTACCCCAACTCTTGATGACCACTCTGATCCACCTGTTTTTGTTGTAATGTTAACGATACCACCATTAGCACCACCATATTCAGCAGAGAACCCACCAGTTTGTACTGAGACTTCCTGCAGTGCTGCTTGTGAATTACCGTTTAATAAGTTTCCTCCGCTGTAGACGTCTTTAACAGGTACACCGTCAACATAGTAACGACTGTCACCACTTCTACTGCCTCGGAAAAATCCATTAACAACCCCTGTTTGTAAGTTTACAATATTTGAAACCCCTCTAACAGCAAACGCATCAATCAACTCTTTATCAACTACTCGAGTTGTATTTGTTGCATTTGGATTAATTAATGGTCTTTCTCTAGTTACTGTAACTGCCTGACCTGCTACAGCTGCAACATCTAGATTAAAATCAACAGTGGTTGTAAAACCAACTGATGTTCTTACCCCAGACTCAACAACAGTAGTATAACCAATATACTCGGCTCTTAGATCATAACTACCTACAGGAACGTCAAGAATATAGTATCTACCGAGTTCATCGGTAGCTGCACCAAGGTTAGAACCTTCCACAACAACGTTCGCACCAACCAATGGATTACCATCAGCATCTGCAACCACACCCGCCAATTTCGCGGTTGTTGATTGAGCAAACATCATCGTTGGTAGGATAACCAGCGCAATTAACATACGTAGTTTTCTCATTATTCTACCTCCAAATGAGTATTTTTATATACAAATTTTCGTTTATTATTTATCTTCATTTTACTTCTTACCCTATTATATATATGTGTAAATCGTCAATATATATACAAAGCACTCGAAGGGTCCGTACCCTTTCAAATGCTAATTTCAACTAAATTGATGATAGTTTACGTAGATGTCAATACTTTTTTGGTATTTTAATTTTCGGCGTTTTTTGTGATTGCACTAGTTTTTGAAAAAATTCTTGTCAGTTTGGGTAGGTCTTGTAGATAACCTGATCATTGTATGTGTTCAAATTTTCAAAGTCGAATTGATCCTTTTTTAAAGTATAATCAAAGAAATTTAATATTGTTTTATCCATAACCTTATCAACCAAGTCTTTGTCAACCTCTCCAAGGCTTTTTAGCGGTAGCGCCAATGGCCTGTCAGGATCGTAAATTAGCTTTAAATCTGTATAAGAATAATGTAAGCTGTTTTTGATATAAACACCGTACGACTCTTTATTGTTTTTTAACATAGAATTATAGATTTTAAAGTTTTCTTTTCCTGATTTGCTACCATTAATGTCTCCAATAACTTCGGTATCTAAAAACTGTTCTTGACCAAGATGAAGAAAGGGTTTTTTGGTATCTGATAATATATCTTTTTCTAGTAAGCCGTAAAACCAGCCGTCAAAAGCTACTCCGGCTTTAATATTTTTGTCTTTTAGCATCCCGACGTAGGTTGTGCCTCCACCCATTGAGTGACCCATGGCTCCTACATTATTAAAGTCAATAATTTCTTTGTAGGGATTTTTTTGTCCGTTTTGCAAAAAATCATTTTTTAGTTGGCTTAAAAGAAACGCAAGGTCTTGGTATCTGTAATTTATCAGCTTGTTGGTATAATACTTCTTATGGTATTGTGCTTGTTCGTTCCACTTTACATTCTGTTTGTATAGCACTGGTTCGCCCTTTTTATCAAAAGAGATGCTTGCATTATATGTGTGATTACACGCAATTACAACATACCCATTGCTGACCAGTTCTTCTACCTGCGAAGTGTTCTGTGTCAATAGCCCTCCATCTCCGTGAGAAAACAAGATTAATGGAAACTCTCCATCCGATACGGGGGATAGGCCTTGTACTGAATTTGATTTTAGCTGTATTCCATGTTTTCCAAAGTTTGTTGGCAGTCCAGCTGATTTGGCAATGATGGAAATTGATTTTTCTGGAAAAGTAACATGTGGTGTTTTTTGGTATGCTGCATTTTTATTAGCTGGGTACCAGATTTGAACCATTAATTCTCTAAAATCCGTTGGATCAGTTGTATAAACTTCTCCTCTTTCTTTGTCTTCCCAAAAATACACCTGAGTCCCTATGCCATATTTTCCACTAGGCGCCTCTATTGACTCTAATGGAACCAGCAACGAGCCTGTTGCGGCGCAGCCAAAGAGGTTGAAAATTGATATAAATATTAAAATTTTAAAAGTATTCATTTGGTAAATGATTCTCACGTCATAAATTACAATTTATCATTAACATCAAAAAGTGCAAAATAATAAGAGCAATATCGTTGTCGTAATTGGTGCTCAGTGGGGCGATGAAGGTAAGGGCAAGGTTACCGATTATTTTGCTGCACGCGCTGATTTCATCGTACGATTTCAAGGTGGAAATAATGCCGGTCATACCATAATTCTTGATGAAAAAACCATTAAGCTACACTTAATTCCTTCGGGAGTTTTACATGAACAGTGTAAGCTTGTTATTGGCAACGGCGTTGTGGTTGATCCAAGAGTTCTTATGAAAGAAATTAAAATGCTAAAAGAAGAAGGGCTTTCTACTAACCTGTTAATAAGCGACAGGGCTCACCTGATTATGCCGTACCATGTTGATATAGATTATCATTTAACCAATTATCAAAACGAACTTGCTGCTGGCAGTACTCGATCGGGAATTGCTCCTGTTTATGCGGACAAGCTTTATAGACATGGCTTGAGAATCACTGACATATTAAACAAAGACCTTTTTAGAAATCGCTTAAAAAAGTCTTTTGATTTTAACCAGTCGCTGGTTGAGGGGGTTTTTAAAGAAAGTTTTAAACATTCTTTTGAGGAAATTTTTGATGAATTTTATAATTATGGACAAGAACTAAGTCCATATATTGGTAATGTCACAGAGGTTTTATCTGCAGCAATGAAAGAAAATAAGCAAATTATGTTTGAGGGTGCACAAGGTGCTTGTCTTGACGTTGATCACGGTCTTTATCCATATACAACAAGCAGCAATACAATTGCTGGGCAGGTAGAAGCTGGCGCAGGAATTGGAATCAACAATACAAAAAAAATCGTTGGTATTGCCAAGGCTTACTTGACTTATGTTGGAAGGGGTCCATTCCCAACAGAAATCAAAGGAGATTTAGAAGATAAAATTCGTGACATTGGTCAAGAATACGGAACAACCACTGGCCGCGCAAGACGAGTTGGCTGGATTGATCTGGTTCAGTTAAAATACGCAAATCAACTTAATAATTTTTCAGAAGTAATTTTAACCAAGATAGATGTTCTTTCTGGCCTTAAAGAAGTAAAGCTGTGTACTGGATATTTAATTAATGGTCGTCCGGCCTCTGGTGTTCCTTCAGATATTGAAAGTTTTAAAAATATTGAACCAATTTATGAAACCCTTCCAGGCTGGTCATCTCTTCCTGAACACATAGAGACAATAGATCAGTGTCCAGAAGAGCTAAAGGATTTTATAGCCAAAATTGAGGAGGTTTCAGAAACAAAGGTGTCTTTAATATCTTATGGGCCAGATCGAAACCAAACTTTCAAACTATAATGAAAAAATTGGCTAGTTGGGACACGGTTGATATTTCTTCTAGCTCGGATGCAGAAATAAAAAGTTCTCTTGAAGATCTAAGTATCCCATTAAGTATAGATGAAGCAAAGAAAATACAATTTGATTTTTTGGGAAGACCCGCTACCCTAACTGAGTTGATTCTTTTTTCAATTCAAGGTTCTGAACATAGTTCTTATAAAAGCAGTAAAAACCACATAAAACATTTTAAAACGCACGGTGAAAATGTAATTTTGGGCGCTAAAGATGATGCTGGTGTTGTTAGTTTGGCAGCTGATAAAGGCGGTAATAGATACGGCCTTGTAGTAAGTCACGAGTCTCACAACCACCCAAGCCAAATTGTTCCTTTTGAGGGTGCCGCCACTGGTGTTGGTGGTAACGTTAGAGATGTGTGCTGTATGGGTGCAGAGGTTGTAGCAATTGGTGACAGTCTGCGTTTTGGAGACATAAAAAGAAATAAAACCAAGTGGATACATGACGGTGTTGTTTCTGGAATTGCTGGTTATGGAAACCCTTTAGGAATACCCAACATTTGTGGTGATTTATATTTTGATGAGGGTTACAATGATAATTGTTTAGTTACCGTACTTACTGCTGGTATTGTAAAAGAAAAAAATGTTATTCGATCAAGATCCCCAGAAAATTCTGCTGGATATGATTTAGTTTTAGTTGGAAAACCAACTGATAATAGCGGGTTTGGTGGAGCAAGCTTTGCTTCTCTCGAGCTTGAAGAAGAAAAAGAACAGCAAAACAAGGGTGCGGTTCAAGAGCCCAACGCTTTT
This sequence comes from uncultured Fidelibacterota bacterium, assembly GCA_902629855.1. Taxonomy (GTDB): domain Bacteria; phylum Fidelibacterota; class Marinisomatia; order Marinisomatales; family Marinisomataceae; genus Marinisoma. The sequence continues at coordinate 113,001 of CACOSI010000001.1, read as the reverse complement.
CTAGAAAGACACATATTAAAATCTACATATGCTCTTTTTGAGTATTTAGAAAAAAACAACCAAATTGAAAAAGTTGGTTTTAAAGATCTTGGTGCAGGTGGTGTTGCCTGTGCAAGCATTGAGCTTGCTGACGCTGCTGGTCTTGGTGCTGAAGTTTGGGTAGACAAAATTCATACTAGCATTTCCAACTTAGATCCACACGTTATTTTATGTTCTGAAACTCAGGAAAGATTTATGTGGGCGTGTCCTCCCGAATTAACAAATATAATATTAGATCACTATAATAAAGACTTTGATTTCCCAAATGTATCTGTGGGTGCGCAAGCAAGCATAGTAGGAAAAATTATTAAGGACCGTCATTACACCGTTTTCTTTGAAGGTAAAAAACTGGTTGACGGCCCAATTGAAAAAATAAATGAAGGGTTTGTATATGATAGACCTATAAAGCCAAGCAAAAAACCAACTCACAACGATCCCCTTCCTATCGATATAAATTTTAGCAGTTTGCTGTTGAAAATTTTAGGGCACGAAAACGTTTCTTCTAGGGTGCCGATTTATGAGAAATATGATAAAAATGTTCAAGGTAGAGTTATAAAAGAAAGGGGTATGTCGTGTGCCGGTGTAGTAGCTCCTTTTGATTCAGATAAATTCCCCAGTGAAATTAAAGAAACCTGTTTTAGTGCATCCTTAACACACAATCCAGCTATTGGAAAAATCGATCCATTTTTAGTTGCACATTATTCTGTATTAGAGGGTTGTGCCAAAACCGTTTCCGTTGGTGCTACCCCGATTGCTATAACTGACTGCTTGTGTTTTGGTAATCCTGAAAAAGCTGAAGAAATGTGGCAGTTTTCAGAAAGTTGTTTAGCAATAAGAGAGGTGTGTGATGAAATGCACTTTGACAACCTCAACAACCTTCCAATTGTTGCGGGAAATGTTAGTTTTTATAACCAAAGTGGTGAAAAGTCTGTTCCCGCAAGTCCAATGGTGGGCTGTTTTGGCAGGGTAAATAAAGGAAATGTTTTAGATAATAATTTTATAAGCACCTCTTCTACTATTTACCTTGTTGGTGCTCAACACTCTTCAATAGGAGGAAGCTTGTCTTGTAAAGTTTTGAATATTAATAACACAACGGTTGAAAAGGTTGATGCTGCTATCTATAATAAAATGTTGCAATCAATTTTAGGTGCAAACGAAAGAGGGTTACTAAGCTCTTGCTCCGTGGTGGGTTTGGGGGGTTTAATGGCATCGATTTCTAAGATGTGTTTCAAAAATATGGTTGGAGTTTCCGTGGAAAAAATTTCTAACGAACAACTTATAAGTGAAAATCTAGCACTAATTGTAGAGGTTGATGAAAAAAATATTGATGACTTTGAGAATCATATGAAAGAAAATCAGTCTTCTTTTAAAAAAATAGGGCGTACGAATAAATCGGGTGTGATTGTTTTTGAAAATGGTGCTAATATTAATGTAGAAATTGCCAAAAATGTTTGGGAAAATTCCTTAAGAGAGGAGCTTCAATAGTGAAAAAAAACATAACCTATAAAGATGCTGGGGTTGATATTAAAAAAGCAGATGATGCTATTGAGTTGGCAAAAACCCAAATTAAAGAAACCTTCAATGAGCGTGTTCTGTCTTCAATAGGTGGTTTTGGTTCAATGTACTCCCTAAAGGAGCTCATTGAAGACTATGAAGATCCTGTTCTTGTTCAAAGTATTGATGGTGTTGGGACTAAAATGTCTGTGGCTTTTGCTGCGAATAATTTCAAATTTATTGGCCAAGACCTTGTTAGCGCTTGTTGTAACGATGTTGCGGTCACTGGAGCTATTCCACTAACCTTTCTTGATTATGTTGCTGGAAGTTCGCTAGAAAAAAACATTGTTTCAGAAATCATAAAAAGTGTTGCTCGTGAATGTAAAAGCCTTGGTGTTGCTTTGGTTGGAGGAGAAACGGCAGAAATGCCTGGTACTTACCAAAAGAATGAATATGACCTGGTTGGTGTTGCAACAGGGGTTGTTGAACGGAAAAAAATTATTGATGGGTCAAGTGTTAAAAAGGGTGATATTGCAATTGGTGTTTTTTCAAATGGTCTTCATACAAACGGTTATTCGCTTGCTCGTAAACTTATTTTTGAAACCCTAAATCTTTCAACCAATGACAAGTTACCTGGCTTCAACATGTCCGTTGGGGAGGCTCTTTTAGCCCCTCATACAAACTATAGCGCTTTAATTCAAAGATTAGTTGAAGCGGGAGTCGAAGTAAAAAGTATTTCTCATATAACCGGGGGTGGGCTTGTTGACAATATAACGCGCGTTATACCTAAGCAGTTTTCAGTTGATATCAACATAGACTCCTGGAAAAAGATCCCAATTTTCGATTTCTTTTTAGAAAATTTAGAAATTGAAAAAAAAGATCTTTACCAGACCTTTAATATGGGTATTGGTTTGGTTTTGATTGTTGATAAAACACAAAAAAACGGTCTTATTTCTGTGGTTGGTGCAGATAGTTGTTCTGAAATTGGAATAGTAAAAGAAGATGGTGAAAACCTCGTTTACCTTAATGATGAATAATTCGATTGCTTACATACAGTTCCCAGGTTCAAACACAGAAAACGAAACCATAAATATGATAAAAAAGTGTGGAATGACCCCACACCCCCATTTTTGGAACGATAACCCTGAAGATCTGGGAAAATATTCTGGATACATTATCTTGGGTGGTTTTTCATTTGAGGATAGATCAAGGTCTGGTATTATTGCTTCTTTAGAACCGGTTATGGATGAAATAAAAAAACAAGCACAAACCGGGAAGCCTGTTCTGGGAATTTGTAATGGCGCGCAAATTTTAGTTGAATCGGGAATGGTTCCGGGCAATAATAATTTCGACACTGTTATTGCTCTAGCTGACAATAAAAGGGTTGTTAAAAACAATATTGTTGGAACGGGATATTATAATACCTGGTGTTATATTAAACCAAACCCGAAGGCCAATTCAGCTTTTACTAAAAGCGGTGGTGATATTTTGAGAGTTCCAATTGCTCATGCAGAAGGGCGTTTCATGCTTGACAAAGACCTGTCAGATCTTGTGATGAACAAAAACCTTACCACATATCAGTATTGTAAAGAAAACGGTGAGGTTGTTGGAGACTTTCCTGTTAACCCAAACGGATCGTTTAATAACGCTGCCGCAATCAGCAACCTCAGTGGAAATGTAATGGCAATGATGCCCCACCCTGAAAGGACAATAAATGGTGAGGGTAATTATATTTTTGAAAATCTAAAAAAATATATTAACTCTTCTGAAAAACTCAGTTATAAAAGCTTAAACTTTGAATCAAAAAAAATTAAGGTTGGTAAATTTGAACAACCAGAAGATTCTAGAGAGGTTTTAATTTCTACTATTATAGCAGATAACGAGGCTCTGTCCGTAGAAAAATGCATTAATATGCTTGGAGCCAACGTAAAGATTAAAAAATATCTTCACTACGAAGTTATTGGCGTTAGTGAAAAAGAACTTAAAAAGGTTCTTGAGACAGATGTTCTCTTCAACCCTAGCAAGGAATTTGTTTCTAACATAAAAAGGACATCGTCAAAAAAACACTTTATTTCAAGAAGCCATGATGATATTCACGGTCAAAGCTTGTTGCAAACGCTTCAAACCCGCTTTAGCTTTGAAAACCTGTCTTCTTTAAAGAGTGGTGTTGTTTGGGAAATTGATTTTAGTGGAGATATAAGAAAAAAAGACGTGGATTTAATTTTAAATAGTCATATTTTTGCTAACCCTATTTCACAGGTATGTCATGAATATTGACAAAAAATATTATCAGGAAATTAACGAAAACCTGAATAATACAATTCAGGATACCAATATTAGCGCTCCAAATAAAAAAGTTGGTAAAGTAAGGGACGCGTATTTTCTCGATGACAAAGTGGTAATGATTTCGACAGACAGACAAAGCGCCTTTGACCGTGTTCTTGCTGCCATTCCATACAAGGGTGCTGTTTTAAATTCTGTAAGTGCTTGGTGGTTTAAAAAAACCCAACACCTTTTCCCCAACCATTTAATATCTACACCAGACCCCAACGTTTCAATTGTTGAAAAGTGTGAAGTTTTTCCAGTGGAGTTTGTTGTAAGAGGTTACATAACGGGAACAACGGACACTTCGCTTTGGACAGTTTATAATAAAGGAGATAGGGAATATTGCGGGAACAAGCTTCCTGAGGGTTTAAAAAAGAACGATAGGCTTGATGTTGCAATGCTTACGCCGACCACAAAAGATAAAATTCATGATAGGCCGGTTTCTAGAGAAGAAATTATTGATCTTGGTCTCATGTCGGAAGAGGATTATGATTTTGCTGCAAAAATGAGCCTTGATTTGTTTGCTTTTGGTCAAAAAACCGCGAAAGAAAATGGTTTAATCCTTGTAGACACAAAATATGAGATTGGTAAAGATTCTTCGGGCCGAATTAAGTTTGTTGACGAAATCCATACCCCGGATTCAAGCAGGTTTTGGATTGCTGATTCCTACAAGTCTCGAATTGAAAACGGTGAAGAGCCAGAAAATATTGATAAAGAATTTTTACGTCTTTGGTTTGCTAAAAACTGTGATCCTTATAATGATGACGTATTGCCTGAAGCTCCAGATGATTTAGTTGCAGAGCTCTCTGCTAGATATATATTGCTATATGAGCTTATTACAGGAGAAAAGTTTATTTTTCCAGATTTGAAAAATATTGATCAAAGAATAACAGACAACATTAAGGAACTATTATGAAAGCAGTTATAATTATGGGCTCTACTTCTGACCAGGGCCACGCAGACAAAATCACGAGTGTCTTAGATGAGTTCGGAGTTGGACACGAAGTACACGCCGCCTCAGCTCACAAAAACCCAGAGAGGGTTCTTGAAATTATACGTTCTTTTAAAAAAGAAGATGCTGTTGTTTTTGTAACAATAGCTGGAAGATCTAACGCTCTTTCTGGCTTTGTTGCAGCAAACAGTGAGAAACCAACAATTGGATGTCCACCATTTGCAGATAAGGTTGATATGAGCATTAATATACACTCAACACTTCAAATGCCTAGCAAAACACCTGTTTTAACAGTGCTTGATCCTGGAAACTGTGCGCTTGCCGTTCACAGAATATTAAGCCTTGGTTCATTATGAGCAGTATTTCTCCAATTGACGGGAGATACAAAAAGAACGTTTCTGAGCTCAACAACTATTTTTCAGAGCAGGCACTCATGCGCTATCGAGTTCTTGTTGAGGTTAGATATTTAGTAAGTCTTTGTAATCACAAGTCTTTCAAAAAAACAAAGCCTTTAAGAAAAAAGGACCTTGAATTCCTTGTTGGTCTTTTTGAAAGTTTTTCTCCCAAAGACTTTAATCAAATAAAAAGGATTGAAGCAAAAACAAAACACGATGTAAACGCTGTTGTTGTCTTTATATCGAAAAGGTTGGCTGAAATTAACCGCAAAGACCTTGTTCCTCTTGTTCATTTTGGACTAACCTCAGAAGATATTAATAATACCGCTTATTCTTTGATGGTTAAAGAGGCTAGAGATGGTGTTATGGTTCCTGAAATAAAAAAAATATTAGGAGAACTAAGAAAGCTATCAAAAAAACATGCCTCTCTTCCTATGCTTTCTTTAACACACGGACAGCCGGCGACAACAACTACGCTTGGAAAAGAAATGGCTGTTTTTTTAGTTAGGGCGGAAAGACAGCTCTCTCAAATTTCTTCGGCACGCTTTTTAGCCAAACTATCTGGAGCAACAGGATCCTATGCTGCTCACAGTGCCGCTTTTCCACAATTTTCTTGGAGATCTTTTTCTAAAAAATTTATTAGCTCCTTAGGTTTGGTGCAAAACCCAATTACTACTCAGGTAGAACCCGCAGACTCATTAGCCGAACACCTTCATTCTTACGTCAGGCTTAATAATATTTTAACAGACTTTGCTGTTGATATGTGGCTTTACATAAGTAGAAATATTTTTATTCAAAAAAATAAGGTTGGTGAAGTTGGCTCTAGCACTATGCCACATAAAATAAATCCTATTTTCTTTGAAAACGCAGAAGGAAACCTTGAGCTGGCAAATAATAATTTTAATTTTCTTGCAACACGCATTACCAGGTCTCGCCTGCAAAGGGATTTAAGTGGTAGCACTGTGTTTAGGAATATTGGTGTAGGTTTTGCTCACTCTCTACTTGCATATAAAAACCTTTCAAACGGAATTTCAAGGCTAGCTGTCAACAAAAAACAAGCCTCTTATGAGCTTCAAAACAACTGGAGCGTCTTGGCAGAAGCAGTTCAAACGGTTTTAAGAAAGTCTGGACATATTGATGCGTATGAAAAAATTAAAAAACTTACTCGCGGAAAACCATTAGACCAAAACTCTTATCGTTCTATGGTTAGTGATCTTGATTTGCCAAAAAAAGACGTAGATGCTCTTTTGTCTTTGTCCCCAGACAAATATCTAGGCGAAATAGAAATGCTGTTAGGAGACCTATAGATGTGTGGTATTATCGGTCTTTATCACCCCAAGAATGATGTTGTGGGGGAAATTTATGATGCCCTAATCCAGGTGCAGCATCGCGGCCAAGATGCCGCGGGTATAGCCGTTTGGGATCAAAAAAAACTTTCAATGCACAAAGAGCTTGGTGTGGTTACCGAGGTTTTTAAAACAAACGAGTCTTTGGGGCTTAAGGGCAACCTAGGCATTGGACACGTTAGGTATCCAACCGCCGGCTGCTCGGACGTTTCTGAGGCCCAACCTTTTTATTCAGCAAACCCTGTTAACATTTCTTTGGCTCACAATGGTACGCTTACAAACAGTGAAGAAATGAGGTCTTTTCTACTGGATACACATTTTTGTCAGTTCAATACACAGTCGGACTCTGAGGTACTTTTGAATCTGATTGCATATGAGCTTTCGAAAACAGGGTTTGATAAGCTCGAAAACAAACACGTTTATGCCGCTCTCAAGAACGTCTATGATCGTTGCGAGGGTGGGTTTGCTGTAACAATGCTTGTTGGTGGCATTGGAATTGTTTCTTTCAGAGACTCTAATGGCATTAGGCCCTTGGTGGTTGGGAAAAGCGGTGACTCTCATATGGTTGCATCTGAAAGCTCTGCTTTGAGTGCAATGGGATATAAGTTTGAAAGGGATGTTTCTCCTGGGGAGGTTATAATAATATCGGAAAGTGGGGATTTAGAGTCTAAGATATGCTCAAAAAAAATCAATCACTCCCCCTGCCTATTCGAATTTGTTTATTTCTCAAGACCAGACTCTGTTATTGATTCTATATCTGTGCACAAGTCAAGGCTTCGAATGGGGGACTATTTAGGGGAAAAAATTTTAAAAGAATATTCTCACCTTAATATTGATGCCGTTATTCCTGTTCCAGATACGAGCAGAACCTCTGCTATGCAGGTTGCCTATAAGTTGGGCGTTAAATATAGGGAGGGGTTTATTAAAAACAGGTACATTGGTAGAACCTTTATTATGCCAGGACAAAGCATTAGAAAAAGGTCTGTTGCACATAAGTTGAGCCCTATAGAGATTGAGTTCAAAAACAAAAATGTTTTGCTTGTTGATGATTCTATCGTTCGTGGCAATACATCAAAAAAAATTATAGAAATGGTTAGAAAAAATGGAGCAAAAAATGTTTATTTTGCTTCCGCTGCTCCTCCCGTAAGATATCAAAATGTTTACGGAATAGATATGCCTGCCACCAAAGAGTTGATCGCTCACGGTAAAACCGTAGATGAAATAAAGAATTTTATGGGCGCTGACGAACTTATTTATCAGGATATTGAAGACCTAAGGATGGCTGCTCATATTGGAAATCCAAAGATAACCAGCTTTGAAGATTCTGTCTTTACCGGTGAGTATAAAGCTGGTAAAATTTCAGAAGAATATCTTAAAAACCTCGAAAACAAAAGACCTTCTTCAGAATGAAAAATGTTCTCATTGTTGGCTCAGGCGCAAGAGAAGTAGCAATTGCACGAAAGGTTTCTGATAGCAAAATTGAGAATTCGCTTTTTTGTGTTTCTCCAGACTCTAACCCCCAAGTTTCTAGCTTGTGTGTTGATTATTTCATATCACCATTAGATCAAGTAGAAAAAATAGTTAGTTATGCCTCCTTAAAAAGAATTGACCTAGTTATTGTTGGGCCAGAAAACCCTCTTGCCCTGGGCTTGGTAAATGCTCTTGATGCTGCTGGAATTTTTTCCGTTGGTCCCAAAAAAGAGGTTGCGTTAATTGAAACTAGCAAAGCCTTTGCTAGAAAAATAATCGATCTTTGTGATAAAAACAAAAACCCCAAAAGAAAAGAGTTTCATAATACAAGTTCTGTGCTTGATTTTATTAATGAGCTTGGCGAAAACTATGTTATTAAATATGATGGCCTCATGGGTGGAAAAGGTGTAAAGATTTCTGGCGAACACCTTGCTTCCCCAGAAGAAGGGTTAGATTATGCAAATGACATTATTCGGGGTGGTGGTAGTTTTTTAATTGAAGAAAAGTTGGTTGGTGAAGAGTTTTCTTTAATGAGCTTTTGCGATGGAAAAACTTGCAAACACATGCCCCTTGTTCAAGACCACAAAAGGGCTTTTGAGGGTGACCGAGGCCCAAACACAGGTGGAATGGGAACATACTCTTTTTCAGATCATGGTTTGCCGTTTCTTAAAGAGAGCCATATCAGCGAAGCACAAAAAACAAATGAGTTGGTTGCTAAAGAGCTCCATAAAAATACAGGCACTCCCTTTGTAGGTATTTTGTATGGTGGTTTTATGCTAACCCGACAGGGCATAAAAGTTATTGAATATAACGCTAGGTTTGGCGACCCTGAGGCCATGAATGTTTTGAGCATTTTAAAAACTGATTTTTTAGAGATTTGTCTATCAATTATGAACGAGTCTTTATCTGGTGTTGATGTGCAATTCGATAGCCTTTCAACTGTTTGTAAGTATGCTGTTCCCTTGGGATATCCCAACAAACCAGAAAAGGGATTTTTGGTTGGTTGTGATGTTGATAATAAAAACCTATATCTTGCATCTGTTAAAAGCGAAGGTAAAGAATTAAGGGCTGGGGGCTCTCGCACCGCTGCTTATGTTGGAAAAAGCCAGCACATAAAAGAGGCTGAAAAACTTTCGGAGGAAGGTATAAGGGAGGTTTCGGGCAACCTATTTCACCGCAAGGACATTGGAACAGAAGAGCTTATTGAATCTAGGGTTAAAAGGATGCAGGAGATCTTGGGATGATAAGAGTTGCTGTTTTAGGCTCTACCAATGGCACCGACCTGGTTCCAATTGTTGGTGCAATTCGCGAAGGCAAACTTAGCGCAAATGTCTGTGTCATAATTTCTAACAATGCCGAGTCTGGAATACTGAAAAAAGCTGAAAAATTTGGTATCGATCGTCATTTTATTTCACATAAAGATAAAAAACGTGATGTTTTTGATGCAGAAATGTCTGAAATTTTAAAACAAAAAGAAGTTGATTTAATTTTGTTAATTGGCTTTATGCGTATTTTGTCATCTTCTTTTGTAAATAAGTGGAGGGGTAAGGTTGTTAATGTTCATCCTTCTTTGCTTCCAAAGTATGCTGGAGGAATGAACAACTCGGTACACGAACAGGTTCTTTTAAATAAAGACTCGGAGACAGGCTGTACCATTCACCTTGTTACTCCGGAGGTTGATGAGGGCCCCATCCTTCTTCAGCGTTCTTGCCCTGTTTTTGAAGGAGACAGCGTGGAGTCCCTAAAAAAACGGGTTCAAAAGCTCGAAGGTGAGGCTTTTGTTGAGGTAATTAAAAATTGGAGGAAAAATGAACAATAATATATTTTTTACTTTTATTTCATCAATAGAAAAGGTGTTACACCTGGTAATTCTGGGTATGGTTCTTATGCTTTGTATAAATGAAATAAGCAGCACTTTCACGGGAGGTGGCCTAAGGGTCGAGAGCGTTTTAATGTTGTTTATTTATTTAGAGATTATGCAGATGGTAAACATCTTTTTTTCAACAGGAAAAATTCCTGTAAGATATCCGCTTTACATTGGTATGTTTGCTCTTGCAAGACACATTTCTTTTGAGGATGTAAAGGGGATTGATTCTTTATATCTTTCTGCGTCGGTTGCGCTGTTGTCGCTAGCTTTGGTTGGTTTAGCCTATAGAAACAAGCTCATGAACAAAAGCGTTCCAGACCTTCCTGAAATAGAATGAAAGAAAGCTTATTACCGAAAACTGCTCTTATTTCAGTGTCAGACAAAGGCGGCTTGCTTCCTTTTGTAAGGTTTTTACATAAAAATAAAGTAAAAATCATTGCCACTGGCGGTACGGCCAAAATGATTAGGTCTGGGGGTATTCCTGTTATAAAAATTTCCTCCATTACAAAGTTTCCAGAAATCTTCGACGGCAGAGTTAAAACGCTAAGCCCATATGTTGCTGGCGGCATACTTGGACAAAGGGACATACACTCAAAGGAGGCGTCAAATAATGGAGTTGGTTGGATTGATTTAGTTGTCTGCAACCTTTATCCTTTTTCATCTGTTGCAAAAAATCCAAGCTCTTCTCTTGAAGAAAAAATAGAAAATATTGATATTGGTGGACCAACCATGATAAGGGCTGCGGCAAAAAATCACAAATGGGTCAGCGTTGTGGTTGATCCGAACGACTTTAAGGTTGTTAGAAAAGAAATTAAGGAGGGTGGAATTTCTTACGACACGCGCTTTAATCTTTCAAAAAAGGCGTTTGGCCATTGTGCAGAGTACGATTCAAAAATTTATGATGTATTGTCAGAAAACAAAGTGGGCGACTCAACGTTGAGGTACGGTGAAAACCCTCACCAAAAAGCATTTGTTGCTGGTTTTAAGGGAGAATCAAGGGGCCTTCCCCAATCAAAAAAAATTCAAGGAAAAGCTCTTTCTTATAACAACTATCTTGATGGCGATGCAGCTCTCATGTGTTTAGCTGAGTTTAAAAAAGAACCTGCCTGTGTAATAGTGAAACACAACTCGCCTTGTGGTGTTGGTGTTGGCAAAAACCTTAAAGAAGCATACAGCAAGGCTTTAGATGTTGACAGCCTTTCTGCTTTTGGTGGAGTCGTTGCCCTTAACAAAAGGTGTGGTTACGGTCTCGCAAAAAAACTTAATAAAACATTTTACGAAATAATAATAGCTCCCTCTTTTGATAAAAAGGCTTTAGATGTTTTTTCAAAAAAGAAAAATCTTCGCGTTTTATCAGTTGGGCGTTTTTCTCCTCCTCATTTTTCAATCAAAACCATCGCAGGTGGAAGCCTTGGACAAGAAAGCGATGTCTCTGTTTTAAGAAAAAGTGATCTTGCTTATGTTACAAAAAAGAAGCCGACCTCTCTCCAAACATCAACTGCTCTTCTTGCCTGGAAGGTGGTTAAGCACACAAAGTCAAACGCTATTGTTGTTGCAAAAAATAATAAAATTATTAGTATTTCTGGTGGCCAAACAAGCCGTGTTGACGCCACCAACATTGCTTTTAATAAAACAGAAATTCCAAAGGGTTGTGTTGTCGCCTCCGACGCCTTTTTCCCGTTTAAAGATTCGATAGAAACTATGGCAAGGTTCGGGGTGTCTATGGTTCTACAGCCGGGCGGCTCTATAAGAGACAATGAGGTTATAAAGGAGTGCAATAAAAATAAAATTGCTATGGTTTTCACTGGATATAGGGTGTTTAAACACTAAAAAACATGAAAGCAATTATGTGTAAAACATTTTCTTCTGTTTCCGATCTATCTTGGGAAGAAGCGCCAGACCCGGTAGCGGGCCCAAAAGAAATTGTAATAGATGTAAAAGCGGCTGGCCTTAATTATCCCGACAATCTTATAGTTAGGGGGCTTTATCAGTTTAAGCCAAACCTTCCCTTTTCGCCCGGGCATGAGGGTTCTGGTCTTGTTTCTTCGGTTGGAAAAGATGTTAAAAACTTTATGGTTGGAGATAGTGTGGCTTTCTTTAAAGGTTTTGGTGCTTTTGCTGAAAAAATTGTAGTTCCCACCGCTCTTGCATTCAAAATTCCTGAGAGCTTTCCCCACCATATAGCTGGTGGTGTTTTTATGGTTTATGGTACCAGTTTTCACGCGCTAGTTCAAAGAGCAAAGATCTCAAGCAAGGATAACGTTTTAATTTTAGGTGCTGCTGGCGGTGTAGGTTTGGCCGCTGTTGATATTGCTAAAGCTTTTGGTGCGCGTGTCGTAGCAGCTGTGTCTAGCAAGGAAAAAGCTTTGGTTTGTTCAAAGTATGGGGTGGATGATGTTGTGATTTATGGAGAAAAAAAGCTGTCTGTCGATGGTCAAAAGTCATTCACTAAAGAACTAAAGTCAAAAAGTGGGGGTTCTGGTTTTTCTATAATTTATGACCCCCTTGGAGACTGTTACTCTGAGCCTGCTTTAAGATCAATACAGTGGGGTGGAACCTACCTGGTTGTTGGTTTTGCTGCTGGTAAAATTCCAAGCTTTCCTGCCAACCTTATGCTTCTAAAAGGCTGTTCTGTTTCCGGCGTCTTTATTGGAAGGTTTCAAAAAGAGGAGCCTGAACAAAGTTCAAAAAACATGTTAGATATTGGTGAGATGGTATCAAAAGGAAGGTTGTCCCCGCACATTACAGAAATAATACCTATGCGCGACGCTGTGGGTGCAATTGAAAGAATTGCAAAACGTGGCGTTGTTGGTAAGGTCGTTTTTGTAAACAACTAGCCGTTAAAAAACAAAAGCAGCAAACACAGGCTTATAAGCGCTACAGCAGGAATTGTCTTTCTAAGAGTGTTTTTAATCCTAATGTGTGTAAGTATTGCAAAAACCATTAGTGTCACTATACCCAAAAGCCCAATGTTTTGTAGTTGTTGTTCTGGATAAAAAAGAAGAGCTGCACAAGTTAGCTTTATTATTCCAGTTAAATCTCTTAGCCAAGATGGATAATTAAAGTCTTGCTCAAACTCTCTTACTATGTTTTTATACCTTACAACCCAAACAAAAAATAGTGCTGATGCTATTGCTGTTTTTAATATTGTCGTTATGATTTCTATTGTCATTATTTTTTTCTCAATGGTGATCAGTTGGTAGCAGGTTTTTAATTTCTTTCATTACCTTTTCGGTGAGCTCTTTTTGCTCTCTCGCCTGGTTTGGATAAATCGGCCTGCCTATCTCAACATGTACCTTTTGTTTTTTTAATTTACGAATTTTTTCTATTATACCACGGGTTCCTGTTATTCCAACAGGAATTATAGGGATGTCGTTTTTCTTTGCAAAAAAAGCTACGCCCCTTTTTCCCTCTTTTAGCCCCTCTCCCTTCACTGTTCCTTCCGGGAAAATACAAACAATCTCTCCAGCTTTTATTTGACTTTGAACTTTTTTCATTGAGGAGTATTGTATCTTTGAGCGGTTTACCAAGAGAACTCCATATGACCACGGGCCCCAAGCTTTATACCAAGGAAGAACCACTTGATCTTGTGCCATGAGGTATGTAATTGGTTTTCCAATAGCTGCTGTTAGTGGAACGGGATCAACATCATCAATGTGGTTTGGCGCAATTATGTAAGGTCCTTTTTTTGGTAGGTTTTCTTGGCCTCGCGAAGTAAAGCTCGTAAGAAGAAAGCAGAGAAACGAAGCAAAATAGCCAAGAATCCTCCTTGTTGTCTTGCTTCTTGGGTGAGACTTCTTCACTTAAAAAGGAAGGTCGTCATCTTCGACGGTTTGGTCAAGGTTTTCTTCCTTTTTTGGTGTTTGGTTCATTCCGCCGGATGTGTCCATTGATGATTCTCCGCCCCCCAGAATTTGTACCCCGCCGTAGTTGTTTGCTACCACGCCCGTTGAATATCTTTCGTTTCCTTCTTTGTCTTGCCACTTGTCTGTTTTGAGCGAGCCTTCAACATATACTAGCGTTCCCTTTTTAACATAGGGTTGAATATACTTTTCTGCTGATGGGCCAAAAACTGTGCACTTTGTCCACTCGGTTCTTTCTTGCATTACGCCGTCTTTGTCTTTCCAGGACTCGTTTGTTGCTACACTGAAGCTTGCGACCGCATTTCCTTCTCCGGTAAACCTTATTTCTGGATCTTGTCCGAGTCTTCCTATTAATGTTACCTTGTTTACTGTTCCTTTTGCCATAATTTCCTCTAACTAAGATTTAATTCGTTATAGATAATATCTACTCTTCTTCTAAATTTATCGTCTTTTTTTAACATTTCTGAGACCTTTTTATGTGCGTGCATAATTGTAGTGTGGTCTCTGCCCCCAAGGTGCATACCAATTTCACTTAGCGGCATATCTAAAACCTCTCTTGCTAAGTATGCTGCAACCTGTCTTGCCTCTGCTATGTTTTTTCTTCTAGATGATCCAACTATTTCTTCTTGCGAAACAGAAAATATTCCACAAACACCACTCACCACATCTTGCATATTGGCTTGTCCATATCCCTGGTCTCCTAGCCTTTCCCTAATTATTGACTCAATCAGAGCGTCGTTTATTGTTTCTCCTGAAAGGGTTGCGTGTGCAAATATTTTTGTAACACAGCTTTCTAGGTCTCTGATGTTTGTTCTTACATGAGAAGCTATTTTTTCTAGGTGTTCAGGCGGAATTTGTATGTTGTTCTGCTTCGCTTTAGTTGATAATATTGCAACCCTTGTTTCAAAGTCTGGGGGCTGAATGTCTGCGTGAAGCCCCGACTCAAATCTAGACAAGAGCCTATCTTGAAGACCAACCATCTCTCCAGGATACCTGTCGGCTGTCATAACAATTTGCTTTCCTGCGGTATATAGTTCGTTAAATGTGTGAAAAAACTGTTCTTGTGTCTGCTCTTTTCCTTGAAAGAACTGAATGTCATCAATCAATAAAACGTCTGCTTTTCTATAAACCTTAGAAAAGTCTAAAGATTTATTTTCTTGAATGCTTGCAATAAAGTCGTTTGTAAACTTTTCTGATGACGCAAGAACAACATTAAGTTGTTTTTTTCCCGTTATCAGCGCATTTGCAATTGAGTGTAAAAGGTGTGTTTTTCCAAGGCCAACTCCCCCGTAAATTATTAGGGGGTTGAAGTCTGCCTCTCCTGGGGATGCTGCTACTCTTGTAGCCGCGTTTTTGGCAAAAACATTGTTTGGCCCCTCAATAAAGCTTGTAAACATGTTGTTGGGATTAATGTTACTTCTTCTTCCCGGGTTGCTTTGTTTGGTTGGCTCGCTTGCATCAAGCTTGGTTGCTGAAATGCTTTGTTCTGACTGGGGTGCAATCGAAACCTTTAATTGAACCTTGTTGTCAACTTCTTTAATTGCACTCAATATTATGTCGTTATAATTATTAATAATCCAATCGTATGCGAATTGGTTTGGCGCCTCTAGAATAAGTATGTTGTTTGTTATTCCTACGGGTGTTAGAGTCTCGATCCACGCCTCATATGCGTGTGCTGGTAGGCTTGTTTTCAAGTCTTTAGAGGCAGTTTCCCAAAATTTTTTATATTCCATAGTTATCCACAAATTATTAACATGTGCACTTTTTGTGCTAAATACATTACTGTCTTTTTTTATTTGCACCTAGCTTTTTTTAATCTTTTGTGCTGTTTTATTTGTTTTACAAGTAGTTTTATAGAGCTATATTTCGTCAATATATAATTATGAAAAGAACTTACCAGCCAAGCAACAGGAAAAGAAAAAACAAGCACGGTTTTATGAAAAGAAACTCGTCTGTTGGCGGAAAAAAGGTTTTGGCGGCTAGAAAGAAAAAGGGTCGCAAGCGCCTAACAGTTTCTTCTTAAAATGGATCGTAAAACACTTATAGGCTTTCTTTTAATCGGGCTAATACTTCTTCTTTGGCCCACATACCTTGAGCTTCTTTCTCCGAGCAAGCCGCAAGAAAAAGCAACCAACGAAACGGTTGTTGTTGAAGATGTTATTGAAAAATACTCTGGGGAATCTGCTAAAAAGGATGTCTCTCCCAACGTAAACATAGAGGTTGTTGAAACAACCGTGAGCGGTGGTTTATATAGCGCCAAAGTTAGCTCTCTTGGGGGAGGATCAATTGTTTCTTTTGAGATAAAAGACCACCTAAAAAAATCTGAGGCATCTCTTAATCTTGTTGATAGGTCTAACGAAGAAAATTTGGTTATCAGCTTCATAGACCAGTCGGGCGACGTTGTGGTTTTGGACAAGGGTTGGGTTTACTCCGGCCCTGAAAAGCACACGCTTTCTGAGGAAAACCCTTCAACCTCTTTGCTATACCAAAAAACAGTTTTAGGAAAAAGAGTTACTAAAAAACTTATTTTTAATCACAACTCTTATGTGGTAACAGTAGAAACCTCTTTAAGGGAAATAAAAGACCTTACCTTAGATCAAAAATACACTATATCTTGGGTTGGCGGTTTGCCACAAACAGAAGGATCTCAAGATGCAATGTTTATGGAGGGGCTTATAAGTCAGGCTGGAAGTATAGATTCTTATAGGGTGGGCTCCGCAGGTCTTTTTGGCGGATCGTCTTTGGACATCGAAAGAGATAGCAAGCAATATGTTGGTCAATCTGAGTTTGTAGGTTATAGAACAAAATATTTTGGCATTTTCTTTGTTCCACAAAAATCAGATCTAGTTGAAATAACAAAATATTCTACAAACAAAAGAGTTGGTGTCGACCTTGGTGTTGTTCAAGATATTAACTTTGAAAAAACAGACTTATTTTTTGGCCCTCTCGACTATTCGGCTGTTAGTTCTCTGGGGGTTGGTTTAGAAAAGAAAATTCTTGGGTGGCAATGGCTCTCCTCCGTTTCGTGGCTTGTTTATACAATAATGATTTTTTTACATGGATTAGTTCCAAACTATGGTGTAGTTGTTGTTCTTTTTGCTATTCTAATCAAGCTGGTAACTTATCCGTTGATGGCAAAACAGCTGAGGTCTTCAAAAAAAATGCAAGAAATATCTCCTGAGCTTAACAGAATAAAAACAAAATATAAAAACAACCCTACCCTTCAGCAGCAAAAAATTGCAGCTCTGTTCCAACAAAACAAAATAAACCCTCTTGCTGGTTGTTTGCCCCTGTTGATTCAAATGCCTGTGTTGATGGCAGTTTTTCTTGTCTTTAGAAATACTATTGAGTTTAGGGGTGAGTCCTTTTTGCTCTGGATTAATGATCTGTCAGCAGCAGATACTTTGTTTTATGTTGGCCCCATACCCGTAAACATACTTCCGTTTTTAATGTCTATATCAATGTATTATACAATGAAGATGAGCACGGCCTCTCAACCGGCTGGCGGTGACCCCGCACAGGAAGCTACTCAGCAAATGATGAAGTATATGTTTCCTGGGATGATGTTTTTCCTCTTTTACTCTTTCCCTTCTGGTCTCAATCTTTACTATTTTTGCTTTAACCTAATGCAAATAGCGCAGCAAAAAATAATTAACAACGAACCTAAACAAAAATAAACCAATGCCTTTTGTTGCATGCTCAACGCCATTAGGCACAAGCGGTATAGCTGTTGTTCGTTTGTCGGGAAAAAATTCTTTTGATGTTTTTAAAAAAATTACTAAAACAAACGCCAAGCCTGTGCATGCTGTATCAAAAAAATATAAGGTTTATGATAAAAAGGGCGATGTTTTTGACGAAATAGTCGCCACCGCATATCTTTCACCCAAAACATATACTGGTGAAAACATGGTTGAGATTTCTTGTCATGGAAACCCCGTTATTATTTCTAAGATTTTAGAGATTTGTTGCTCATATGGATGCACTCTTGCTGAGCCTGGCGAATTTACCAAAACAGCTTTTTTAAACGGAAAGCTGGATATTTCTGAGGCAGAGGCTGTCTCTG
The DNA here is from genome assembly GCA_902629855.1 of uncultured Fidelibacterota bacterium. Lineage (GTDB taxonomy): Bacteria > Fidelibacterota > Marinisomatia > Marinisomatales > Marinisomataceae > Marinisoma. The sequence continues at coordinate 95,187 of CACOSI010000001.1, read as the reverse complement.
ATATAATACATGCTAAATCTGTTGAAGGTGTAAAGCTTGGCATTAAAAACCTTGGTGGCGGCGTTTCAAAAAGAATTAAAAAGATTAAGGCCTCTATTCTTTCCTGTTTGGCAAACATTGAGTTTAACCTTGACATTTCAGAGGAGGATCTCCAGCCAAACCTCGTTAAGGATTCTCTTTCTTTAGTTAAAAGAGTTCACAAAAAAATTGAATACATTGCAAAAAGCTTTAAATCATCTTCATTTTTAGTTTCTGGTGCATCGGTGGTTATATCTGGGCCGCCAAATGCTGGAAAGTCCACCTTGTTTAATAGAATGGTTGGTTCTAATAGAGCTATTGTTACAGAAATACCTGGAACCACCCGTGATGTGGTCGAAAAAGATATTTTAATTGATAGTATTCCAATAAACCTAAAAGACACTGCTGGAATTAGGGACTCAAAAGACCCTGTTGAAAAAGTTGGTATTAAAAAATCTAAAGAAGAGCTGGTTGTCGCTGATGTTGTTATATGTCTTGAAGAAAAGCCCAAAAAACCCAAAAAAAACCATATATATGTTTTCAATAAAATAGACCTTGGCCCCCCTTCTGGAGAGTATGACATTTCTATATCTGCAAAAAATGGAAAAAACGTTGAGGGGTTAAATAAAAAAATTTCGTCTGCTTTAGCTGTGTCAAAATCGGGTACAGAAGCTCAAATAACAACACTTAGACAGCTACACCTTGTTTTGAAGGCAAAAAAATCTTTAGAAAACGCAAGAAAGCATCTTTCCACAGACCTTTCTTTAGAGCTTGTTGCAGAAGAACTTTCTCAAACTATATCTTTTTTAGACATGTTAACCGAAAAAACAACAAAAGATGATGTTCTTGATGTCGTTTTTTCCTCTTTTTGTGTGGGTAAGTAGTTTCACGTGAAACCACATAATAAATATGATCTCGTTGTTGTTGGCGGAGGACACGCAGGTGTGGAAGCATCTTTAGCTGCTGTAAACCTTGGTTTAAAAACCCTTCTTGTTTCTATGGATGAAAAGTCGGTTGGTAGAACCTCTTGTAATCCAGCAATTGGGGGTTTAGCTAAAGGGCAAATGGTGAAAGAGGTAGATGTTTTGGGTGGTGTTATGGGTTTTTTTGCAGACCAATGTACACTTCAAAGTAAAACATTAAATAAGTCAAAAGGTCGTTCGGTTTGGTCTCCTAGATCACAAATAGATAAGCTAAAATATGAGTCAGTTGTTCAAGAATACATTAAAAACTCCTCTTTAAGGGTTTTAGGTGGAGAGGTTGTCTCTGTGGACATAAAAAACAACACTATTTGCGGTGTTTTTCTTAGAGACAACACCAAAATTCCGTGCAGCTCTGTGGTTTTAACCTGTGGAACCTTTCTAAATGGTCTCATTCATATAGGTGAAGAGCAAATTAAGGCTGGGAGGTACGGTGAAGAAAGATCAGAGGGTATTACTGAGTGTTTAATTTCTTTGGGTTTTTCTTCTGGAAGGCTTAAAACCGGCACTCCTCCTCGTATTAAGAAAAATACTGTTGATTGGGGTGTTGGAGAAGCTGGATATGGGGATAAAAACCCCAAACCTCTTTCATATAGAACCGCACGCTTTAATCCAAAAGACGAACCCTGTTACTCTTTTAGAACAAATGAAAAAACTCATTCTTTAATTTTAGAAAACCTTTCATCCTCTGCAATGTATTCAGGCAATGTTAAGTCCACGGGGCCTAGATATTGTCCTTCTATAGAAGATAAGGTTTATAAATTTAGTAAAAACCCCTCACATGTTTTACAGCTTGAACCTGAGTGGAGTAATTCGGAACAAATTTATGTTAATGGGTTTTCAACAAGCCTTTCTGAGGATGTTCAATTAAAGTGTCTTCAAACCGTGAAGGGGCTTGAAAATGTTGAGTTTATAAGACCAGGATATGCAATTGAATATGATTTTTTCTTTCCCTCTCAACTAAAAAACACCCTTGAAAGTAAAGAAATTAATGGTTTGTTTTTAGCTGGGCAAATAAATGGAACTTCTGGGTATGAAGAAGCTTCTGCTCAAGGTCTTTTGGCTGGAATAAATTCATCAATGTATGTGAAAAATAAAAATCCTTTGATTTTAAAGAGGAGTGACGCATATATGGGTGTTTTAATAGATGATCTGATTTTAAAAGATACAAATGAACCTTATAGGATGTTTACATCAAGAGCTGAATATAGACTACAGCTGAGATCTTCAAATGCAGATCAAAGGTTGTTACAATATTCGGAAGATTTTAACCTTCTAAACAAAAAAACAATTGATACATTAGCTAAAAAAATTCAACATACCAAAGATGTTGTTGATCTTTTAGAAAAAACAAGCATAAAACCAAAACAGATTAACAAAACTTTAAAAAAAATGGGTGAGTCCTCGATAAAAGAGTCTATCAAAATATCCTCGTTAATAAAAAGGCCTACATTTTTTATTAAAAATGTTGAACAAAAAATATTAAATGTCCCAAAAACAATTACACAAAATAATTTTATTGATGAAATAATGTTTGAGGCTGAAACAATTATTAAATACAGTGGTTATATTAATAGACAACAAGATGAAATTGATAAAATAGCAGTATATGAAGAGAAAATAATACCTAATAATTTTGATTATGATATAATAAAAAGCCTTTCAAATGAAAGTAGAGAAAAATTTAAAAAAATACGCCCCCAAACAATTGGTCAGGCTGGTAGAATTGATGGAATAAGACCATCAGATATATCTATTTTATTAGTATATTTAAAGCGTTCGTTTCACGTGAAACAAAAAAAATGAAATTATTTACACTTATATTAACCATAGGGTTGGCCTTTACACAGGAAAAGGTTGTTTTGGACAGAGTTGCTTCTGTTGTCGAGGATAAAATTGTTTTATTGAGCGATGTAGTTTTGGCCGCTAATGCTATTGCTGCACAACAAAACATTAACCCAACCAAAAATCCAACTCTTTATAATAATATATTAAACCAATCATTAGAAAGCATGATAGAACAGCTTTTAATAATTGAAATGGCTGAAATCGATTCAGTTGAGGTTTTAGATAAAGATGTAGATAGGTCTCTGGATAAACAAGTTGAAAATATTATTCTTCAAACAGGAGGAAAAGAACAGGCAGAGCTTGCTTTAGGTAAAAAAATATCTGAGTTCAAAAGATCTTATAGGGATGATATGAGAGGTAAGCTTTTAGCAGAAAAATACACGTCTTCTTTAACATCAAATATTTCCGTTTCTCGAGGAGATGTTATAGATTTTTTTAATGTTTATAAAGACAGCCTACCCGATTTTCCTACTCTTTATAAAACAAGACATATATTGGTTGAGATTAAACCTTCCGACGAATCTGATAAAGCTGCAGAAGAAAAAGCTTTACTAATTAAAGAAAAAATATTGGATGGAATGAAGTTTGAAGAGGCTGCAGAAAAATTCTCTGAAGATCCTGGTTCTAAAAATAACGGTGGAAATTTGGGTTTTGTTTCCAGGGGTACATTTGTTAAAGAATTTGAAAAAGTTGCCTTCACTATAGATAAAAATATTTTAAGTGAACCCATAAAAACTCAATTTGGTTATCATATTATTGAAGTATTAGAAAGAAGTGGTGAAAGAGTTTTAGCAAGACACATTTTAATTAGATCAGAAACTACAGAAAATGACAAAAAAATAGCTTACAAAAAAGCTGATGATATAAAGAAAAAAATAAATAGTTATGATGATTTTTATGAACAAGCTTCTTCTTTCTCAGACGATGAAACAAGTAAAAGTAAGGGTGGTTATATGGGAATGATTGATATAAAAGAATATCAGGTTCCAGAAATATCAGAAGTTTTAAAAACAATTGATATAAATTCTGTAAGCTCACCTATATTAACAAATTTTGGATATCATTTAGTTTGGGTTGATGAAATTATAAGTGGAGGCCCTGCAACCTTAGAAAAAAATTGGTTAGATATTGAGGGCTTAGCTTTAAATAAGAAAAAATCTGATTGGTATAATGATTGGATTGAAAAAATAAAACAGAACTTCTATATAAAAAGAAATGACTTAACTTATCCACAAATTAATAACTAAAAATATTATTTTTATATCATAAACTTTTCAACATTTTCTTAACATCGATTACACAATAAAAATCAAAAAAAATTTTGTTGTTTTATGAGGACAAAATATCTTTCTTAAACAGTTATCAACATTTAAACACCTATAATAATATTTATAATTTTTATATATAAAGAATTATTAAATACTAGGTTCCAATTTAAGCTTGTTAAGCACCCAATATTATTATAATATTGTAGGTTAATTATGAACATTTCAACCACAAAAAAAGAACTTCAAGAAGCTTTTTCGAAATTATCTAAAACAACACAAATAAAATCACAGAATCCTTTAGTTAATTATACTTATATCTCCGCGAGCGCAGCAGGCGTTTCTTTGCATTCAACAGATCTTGAAGTTGGCGTTAAAACGAGCATAACGGCATCTGTGAACAGAGAAGGTGAGGGTCTTTTTCCTACATCTGAAATAAATGATATTATTAATGTTATTGAGGAGGGGAGAGTTGATATAGAAGTTTCAGGGCCCCATATCAATATTAAGTCGGAGAAAGGAGTATCTTTTGATATGTCAACAGTTCCTTTTCAAGATTATCCTGAAGTTCCTGAAAACAAACATGAAAACCTTTATTGTATTGATACTAAAGTTTTAAAAGATATAATAGATTCATTGATGTATGCTGTGAACAATGAACCCACAAAACCAGCATTGAATGGAGGTTGTTTTAATTTTAAAGAAGATTCAATTGATTTTGTAGCTACTGACGGTCACAGACTTGTAAAAATTTCAAAACAAAATACAACTAGTCTTACAGGTTCTTTTATTATACCAAAAAAGTTTTTATCTATTATACATTCTTTTTTAGACGGTCAAAGTGAAACAAATTTAGTATTTAGCGGAGATCATGTTTTTACAAACAATAATAAAGATATGTTTTATTCAAAAATAATTGATGAAAAGTATCCAAATTATAATGCTGTGATACCAGAAGAAAATCCATTAAGACTAACAGCAAATAAGACAGAAATGTTGAACAATATTAAAGCAGCATCCCTCGCCACAAACAAAAATACAAATCAAATATCTTTAAACATATCTGAAGGAAAAGTTTTTTTTAAAAGCGTAAACCAACCAGAAAGCAAAACTGTTTTTGCTCCTCTTAAATCTGCAGAATATTCAGGGGAAGAAATTTCAATTGGTTTCAACGCTATCTATTTAAAAGAGGCGGTATCAAAATATCCTAATGAAGAGATAAATTTTACCTTTAAAGATTCATCTTCAGCTACTCTTTTTTTACCATCTGTTAAAGATCAAAATACAACAATCTTATTAATGCCTGTGAGGATAAATGAGTAAAAATAACTATGGTGCTGATAAAATATCCGTTTTAAAAGGATTAGAGGCTGTTAGAAAAAGACCAGCTATGTACATAGGAGATGTTGGAAAAAGAGGTTATCACCATCTTGTAAGTGAAGTAGTTGATAATAGTATTGATGAAGCATTAGCAGGTTTCTGTACAGAAATATCAGTAACAATTAGAAATGATGGTTTTATATCAATTGAAGATAACGGTAGAGGAATTCCTGTTGAAATACATAAAGAAGAAGGTAAACCAGCGCTAGAAGTTGTGATGACTGTTTTACATGCTGGGGGAAAATTTGATAAAAATACATACAAAGTTTCAGGTGGGTTACATGGTGTAGGAGTTTCTGTAGTGAATGCTTTAGCAGAAGAGCTTATTGCTGAGGTTCACAGAGATGGATTTCATTATAGACAGAAATATAAAATTGGTGAACCTACAACAGAGGTAGAAAAAGTTGGTAAAAGTAATAAAAGAGGAACTATTATATCATTCAAACCAGATCATTCAGTATTTACACATAACGGTTTTGAGGAAGAAATAATAAAAGGAAGACTTAAAGAACTAGCATATTTAAACAAAAACCTATCTATAACTCTTATAAATGAACCAGAAGAATCTTCAACAGAATATTGTTTTCCTGGAGGTTTATCAGACTTCGTAAAATACTTAGATGGTGGAGAAGATTTAATACATAACGAAGTTATATCAGTAACAAAAGAAGATATTGAGGTTCCTGTTGATTTAGCTTTAAGATACAGTACAAACTATAATAGCAACATTTTTTCCTTTGTTAACAATATCAATACCATAGAAGGTGGTACACATTTATCAGGTTTTAGATCAGCACTTACACGAGCACTAAATAACTATGCTAATAAAAACGATTTAATTAAAAAGAAAAAAAATGAAAAATTTTCTCTTTCAGGAGATGATTTTAGAGAAGGATTAACCGTTGTTATTTCTGTAAAAGTTCAAGAACCACAGTTTGAGGGGCAAACAAAGACAAAGCTTGGAAACGGTGAAGTAAAAGGAATGGTAGACAACGTAGTTTATGATGGAATACAGGCATTTCTTGAACAAAACCCAAAAGTTGGTAAAAAAATTATTGAAAAAGCTGCCGAAGCTGCTAGAGCAAGGATAGCTGCAAAAAAAGCTAGAGAGCTTGTAAGAAAAAAATCAGGCCTTGGATCTACAACTCTCCCTGGAAAGCTTGCTGATTGTTCAAACAAAGACCCTCTTCAATGTGAACTTTTTTTGGTTGAGGGAGACTCAGCTGGAGGTACCGCAAAACAAGGCAGAGATAGAAGAACACAAGCAATATTACCCTTAAGAGGAAAGGTTATTAATTCTGAAAAAGCCAGAGAAGATAAACTGTTAGCAAACAACGAAATACAATCAATCATCACCGCTTTAGGTTGTGGTTTTGGTGAAGACGAAGAAGATCCCAACAGCTTTAACCCAGAAAAATTAAGATATCATAAAATAGTCATTATGACTGACGCTGATGTTGATGGTAGTCACATTAGGACCCTTCTCTTAACGTTCTTTTGGAGAAAAATGAAAAGCCTTGTTCAGGGAGGTTTTTTATATATGGCAATGCCACCCCTTTATAAACTTAAACAAGGTAAAAAAGAAAGATATGCATATACAGATGAAGAAAGAGACAGCGTGCTACAGCGTATGGAGGCTGAAAATAAAGCAAAAATTGATATTCAAAGGTATAAGGGTTTAGGGGAGATGAACGCCGAACAGTTGTGGGAAACAACCATGAACGCCGAAACTAGAACACTAATGCAGGTCACGGTTGATCATATAATGGAAGAAGAAACAAACGTGAGATTTAGAGAGCTTATGGGAACAGAGGTTGAGCACAGAAGAACCTTTATTACAGAGCGAGCAAAATTTGCAACAAACATAGACATATAAAATGGACCTAGGAAGAGACAACATATTAGATAAACAGCTTGTTAAAGAGTTAGAAGAGAGTTATTTAAACTATTCTATGTCTGTTATTATGTCTCGAGCTCTGCCAGACGCGAGAGATGGATTAAAACCTGTTCACAGAAGGATTTTATTTAGTATGAGTGAAATGTCAGCAATGTGGAACAGGCCATACAAAAAGTCCGCAAGAGTGGTAGGAGAGGTTTTGGGTAAATACCACCCACATGGAGATAGCTCAATCTATGATGCCTTGGTTAGAATGGCCCAAGACTTTTCAATGAGACATGAGCTTGTTCAGGGACAAGGAAACTTTGGATCTGTTGATGGAGATAGAGCCGCTGCAATGAGATACACAGAATCTCGAATGTCAAAAATTGGAAGCGAGCTCCTAAGAGATATTGAAAAAGAAACAATTCCTTGGACAAATAATTTTGATGAAACTTTAAAAGAGCCCGCAGTCTTACCAGCAGTTTATCCAAACTTGCTTGTAAACGGCTCAGAGGGAATTGCTGTTGGAATGGCAACAAAGATTCCTCCGCACAACCTTTCTGAGTTAGTTGACGGCCTGGTTTCTTTAATAAACGACCCTGAAATAGAAACAAAAGATCTAATGAAACACATAAAGGGCCCCGACTTCCCGACAGCAGGAAAAGCTCTTGGATTGCAGGGAATAAAAGATGCATATGAGACTGGTAGAGGAAAGGTTGTTATGCAAGGAAGAGCACACGTAGAGCCTTCAAATAAAGGTAGAGATTCTTTAATTATTACAGAGCTTCCTTATCAAGTAAACAAAGCGAACTTAATCGAAAAAATAGCGGAGCTCGCAAGAGATAAAAAGATTGAAGGAATTGCAGAACTAAGAGATGAGTCTGACAAAGACGGCATGAGAGTTGTAATTGAGACAAAAAGAGATGCTGTGCCAGAGGTTGTTTTAAATCAACTATATAAGCAAACACAATTACAAGACACCTTTGGTATAATTCTGTTGGCGCTTGTAGATGGAACACCGAAGGTTATGTCTTTAAAAGAGCTTTTAGATGTTTTTGTAACATTTAGGCAGGACGTTGTTGTCAGAAGAACAGAGTTTGATCTTAAAAAAGCAGAAGCAAGAGCACATATTTTAGAGGGATTAAAAATAGCCCTCAAAAACATCGATAAAATTGTAGAGACAATTAAGAAAAGCAAAGACCCAAATAGCGCAAGAGAATCCTTGATGTCGGGTTTTGGATTATCAGAAAAGCAGGCTCAAGCAATATTAGATATGAGGCTTCAAAGACTGACAGGCCTAGAGACAGATAAAATTATGAGCGAATATAAAGACATCATTCAGCTTATTTCAGAACTAAAGGGCATTTTAGAAAGCAAAGAAAAACGAATGTCCATAATTAAAGAAGAGCTTCTTGAGGTTAAAGATAAATATGGAGAAGAAAGAAGAACTGAAATAATAGAAGACTTTACTACGCTAAGCATTGAGGATATGATAGCTGAAGAAGAAATGGTTTTAACCATTACTCACAATGGCTATATAAAAAGAACAAGCCTAAGCACCTACAGAAGCCAGAGAAGGGGTGGTAGAGGTGTACAGGGAGCAAGCTCGAGAGAAGAAGACTTTGTTGAACACCTGTTTGTTGCCAACACCCACAGCTACATACTGTTTTTCACAGACAGAGGAAAGTGTTATTGGGTAAAGGTCTACGATATTCCAGAGGGTGGAAGAGCTGCCAAGGGTAGAGCTATTGTTAATTTAATAGGCTGTGATCCAGAAGAAAAAGTAAGCGCATTTATAAGCGTAAAAGAATTTAACGAAGACCATTTTGTTGTAATGGCCACAGAAAAAGGAATGGTTAAAAAAACCAAGCTTTCTGCATACTCAAACCCAAGAAAAAAAGGAATATATGCTGTAGAAATTCGAGAAGGAGATAGGCTTATAGAGGCAAGGGTTTCAACAGGAGATAACGATATTCTTTTAGGAACAAGAAACGGAAAATCAATAAGGTTTTCAGAAGAGCAAATAAGAGCAAGCGGAAGAAAAACGATGGGGGTTAAAGGAATAACCCTAAGCTCAGAGGACGATAAGTTAGTTGGAATGTTGCTCATAAAAAGGGATGGTACAGTGCTGGTTGCAACAGAAAAAGGTTTTGGTAAAAGAACTGAAATTTCACAATACAGGGCCCAAAAAAGAGGCGGCAAGGGTGTTCTTACAATGAAAACAACCGACAAGGTTGGAAAAATGGTAACAATTAAAGAGGTTGTTGAAAAAGATGACCTAATGATTATTACAAACCAGGGTGTTTTAATTAGACTTCCTGTTTCACAGATAAGATCAATAGGAAGAGCTACCCAAGGAGTTAAGCTTATAAAGCTTGGAGAAGGAACCCTTGTGTCTTCTATAACAAGAATAATGACAGAAGAAGAAAAAAAAGAAGATGGAGAAGACGCAAATAGCGAACAACCTGCAGAAGGTTAGTCATCAACTAAAAGAAAACACAACAGTCGTTGTAGTTACAAAAACCAGGACACACCAAGAGGTAGAAGAGGCCATAGAGGGCGGAGCGCTAACAATAGGTGAAAACAGAGTACAAGAAGCAGAAAAAAAGTTCAACCAAATAAAAAAAATAAACAAAGTAGAAAAAAGGCTTATAGGGCCCCTACAGTCTAACAAGGTAAAAAGAGCCATTAAAACCTTTGATGTTATAGATACCGTAGGAACCGTGAGGCTGGCAAAAAAAATATCAGAAGAAGCAAAAAAAATAAACAAAAAGCAAAGAGTGCTATTACAGATAAATAGCACAGAAATCAAAGAAAGAAATGGATTTTCTTTTGAAGAAGAGAGTAAAATTTTAGAATGTTTTATGCTTAAAAACATAAAAATAGAGGGCTTCATGACCATGGGCCCAAACACGCAAAACAAACAGACAATAAAAAGAGCTTTTCTGAGAACGGCAGAGCTTTATAAAAAAATAAACAACAAAAAACAAAACCAAATGACCACTCTTTCTATGGGAATGAGCGGCGATTTTTTTGAAGGGGAGTTGGCCGGATCAAACATGGTAAGAATAGGAACAGCAATTTTTGGCCCTAGAAAATAAAAAAATAAAAAAAGCCTACCCTGAAGGCTTGCTAACAACAACAGCCATCTTTTCTCTGTGCTGGTTTTTAGAAAACAACCTTGATTATAGAAACTACACGATAAACCAACCCTGGAAAAACATTATTCTTTTTCTTTTAGTTTTAGAGGCATCAATAATTTTTTTCTGGGCTTTTACTAGTGGGCCACAAAGATCTAAAACCCAACTCAGCATAGGGGTTTATTCTTTTATGAGAAATCCTGTGTATTTTACGATAATCTTTCATGCAACACTGTTTTCTTCTGTTTTAATGGGGTCTTTGCTTTTTCTGTGTGTTGTTCCGCTTCAGTACGCGGTTTGGCTGAGGCTAATAAGGCGCGAAGAACAAAGCCTTGTTGGCATTTATGGACAAGAATATTTAGATTACATGCTCGCCGTACCAAGATTTTTTCCTTGGAGGCGGCTATAAACACGGAGAAACAATGAAAAAACTATTTTTAACATCAATTTTTTTGGGAGCAATCATGTCACAAAACACCTATTACGGATATGACTTTATTAAAGAGTCTGGAGGAATAAAAGAGTACAAGCTAAAATCCAACGGACTTAATGTGCTGATTAAGGAAGACGGAAGTGCGCCAGTTGCAACCTTTATGGTAACATATAGGGTGGGATCAAGAAATGAGGTTACCGGAAACACAGGATCAACCCACCTGCTTGAGCACCTAATGTTTAAGGGATCTAAAAAATTCAACACAAAAAAAGGAAACACAGTTTTTCAGGTTTTACAGTCGTTCGGTGCAAGGGTGAACGCTACAACCTGGCTCGACAGAACAAACTATTATGCAACAATGCCAAGCAACAAGCTTGAGGTTGCAATAGAAATTGAGGCCGACAGAATGAGAAATGCCTTTATTAAAGAGGAAGATAGGCAGTCAGAAATGACCGTTGTAAGAAATGAGTTTGAAAGAGGACAAAACAGCCCAACAAACGTTTTAGATGAACATCTTTGGGCAACAGCCTACCAAGCCCACCCTTACCACCATTCAACAATTGGGTGGAAGTCTGATATTGAAAATGTTTCTATAGAAAAACTTAAAGAATTCTATGACACATTTTATTGGCCCAACAATGCCACAGCTATAGTGGTGGGAGATTTTGAAACAAAAGATGCCCTAGCACAAATTAAAAAACATTTTGGAAAGATAGGAAAAAGCAGGAACGAGATTCCTGTTGTTTATACCGAGGAGCCAAAACAAGAGGGAAAAAGAACGGTAACCCTTAAAAGAGCTGGACAAGTTGGAGTGCTAGGAGTTGCGCACAAAAGCCCATCCGCAACCAGCGATGATGCAGCTGCTATGATGGTTCTTTCTTCAATTCTTTCTTCGGGAAAAAACAGTAGGTTTTATAAGAAGTTGACAGACAAGGGGTTAACAACCAGCGTTTATATCTACGACACCCTTTTCAAAGACCCAGGTCTTTTTACGGCGTACGCAACCCTCTCACCAGGAACAGCTCACGACAAAGTAGAAAAGATAATAATTGATGAATATGAAAACATAAAAAAAGACGGGGTTTCTATAAAAGAGGTAGAAAGAGCAAAAACGAAGCTCATAACAAGGAAAAAGTTTAATGACGACGGAGGTGGATCAAGCGCAAGCGTTGCATTTGCTCTAAACGAAGCAATTGGTTCTGGAGATTGGACTCTATATACCAGTTATATTGATAGGGTTCAGTCGGTCACCCCAGAAAAGGTTAAAGAGGTGGCAAAAAGATATTTAAACGAAGACCTAAGCACGGTTGGATATTTTATTCCTAAACAAAAGGGGGGAGAACAACCACAAGACAGGGTTAAGAGCGCAGAAGACCTAAACTCGCTAAAGATAAAAAACCTTACTCCAGTAAAAATCGAAGCAGGAAAGATAGAGTCACAAATTGTGGTCTCAGAACCCGTTTCTGGTATAAAGCTTTATACGCTAAAAAATGGATCCGAAGTAACGGTTTTGACAGGAAATATGTTAGGTGGCACGGTTTTTTCAGATAATGAAAGAATTCCTTCGCTGGTTGCTTCAATGTTGGATGAAGGAACAGAGAATAAAACCAAATTCGAGATAAGCGATACGCTAGAAAACATAGGAGCGAACCTAAGTTTTTACTCGGGCCAAACCATGGTGGGCTTTGATGCCAAGTTTTTAACCGAAGATACTGGAACAATTATTTCATTATTATCTGAACAACTTAAAGAACCAGCGTTTGAGGAAAAAAACCTAGAGGTTGTCAAAAAAAGCAGAATAACATCGCTAAAAAGGTCTAAAGAAAGCACAAGCTCAAATGCGTCCAAAGAAATGTTAAGCGCTTTTTATGGAAAGAATCAGCAAAATTCTCCGACAGAACCAGACCTTGCAATAGAAAAAATAAAAAAAATCACCACAGAAGACCTTAAAAACTTTCACAAAAAACACTATGGCAGGGGGAGTATGGTTGTTGTAGCCGTTGGTGGTGTAGATCACACAGATCTTTCAAAAAAATTAAAAGAGGCCTTTGGTGATTGGGGAGAGGTTACCTTAAATGTTCCACAAGAAACAGGAGAACAAAAAGTAGTATCAAAAACAAAATATGTGACACTAAAGGACAAAACAAGCACACACCTTTACTTTGGAACCCCCCTTGGAATTAATAGAAACAACGAAGATTATATGCCTCTTGTTATAGCTTCACAGGTTTTGGGAGGAAGTTTTTCAGGAAGGCTTATGCAAGCAGTGCGTGTCAGGGACGGCCTAACATATGGAATTTATTCCGGAATAGCAGGTTTTGGAAATAACAACAAAGGATATTGGTATGCCGCAGGAACTTTTGCTCCAGAACTGCTCAGTGAGGGGGAAGATTCTTCTTTAGGGGTAATATCAGAGTGGATAGAAAAAGGAATTACAAAAGAAGAACTTGAGGTAGCAAAGTCTACGCTTACAGGGTCGTATCAGGTGGGGTTCGATTCAAACTCTGGTCTAGCCGATGGAATCTTAAATAGCGTTGTTGTTTGGAACGATCTATCTTATGTAGATAAATACATAAAAAAGGTAAACGAGGTAAGCCTTAAACAAGTAAACGACGCAATAAAAAAGTACATAAAACCAGAAGGTCTTTTTCAGGTAGCAGCAGGATCGATTGACGAAGAGGGAAGGCCTTTAGCAAAAGAGGAAGACTAAAGAGGTGATAAGGGCTATTTTAGCGTGCGATGACTTAGGAGGAGTAAGCAAAGAGGGATCAATTCCTTGGCCTAAAAACAGCAAGGACCTAGGGTGGTTTAAAAAAAACACCACAAATAACGTTGTGGTAATGGGCTCTAAAACCTGGGTAGACCCACTAATGCCTTGGCCCCTTCCAAACAGGGTTAATGTTTTAGCAACCACAAGGAGAGAAAATTTTCCAGGTGCTGATAAGTACATAGAAGGCAACCTAAAAGAAGAGGTCTTAAGCCTTAAAAATGAGTACCCACAAAAAACAATTTGGATTATTGGAGGACCAAATATAATTGATCAAACAATTGAAGTTGTAGAAGAGTTTTATCTTAGCCGCATCCCCGGAAGATATGATTGCGACGGATTTCTTTCGCTTGAAGGTATAGAGCTTCTTTTTGAAAAAACCTGGACAGAAACGCACGAGACAGTGGAGTTTCAAATATGGAATAGGAAGCCCCAAAAATGAAACAATACATAAAAGCCCTTGAACACATACTAGAAAATGGAAAAGAAAGAAGCGACAGGACAGGCATAGGAACAAAAGGTGTTTTCGGCTACCAAATGCGTTTTAATTTGAAAGAAGGTTTTCCGGCAGTAACAACAAAAAAGCTTGCATGGAGAAGTGTTGTAAGCGAGCTGCTTTGGTTTTTGGAAGGCGGAACAGATGAAAGAAGGTTGGCAGAAATACACTTTGGAAAGAAACGAACAGAAATAATCGAAAAAAAAACAATTTGGACAGCAAACGCAGACAAGCAGGGAGTTGAGCTTGGACACCTTAATAATGATACACAAAAAGAACTAGGCCCCGTTTACGGCAAACAATGGAGATCTTGGGGAAAAGATGTTGGGGGAGAAGACCAGATTAAAAAGATAATTTCAGACTTAAGAGACAACCCAAACAGCAGAAGGCACATAGTGAGCGCATGGAATGTTGATAAGATAAAAGAAATGGCCCTTCCTCCTTGCCATACAATGTTTCAGTTTCATGTTCAAGACAATGAGTTGAGCTGTCAGCTTTATCAAAGGAGCGCTGATATGTTTTTAGGGGTTCCGTTTAACATAGCATCATACAGCCTCTTGGTTCATATTTTTTCTGAAATCCTTCACTTAAGCCCTGGAGAGTTTATCTGGACTGGGGGTGACTGCCATATTTATAAAAACCACTTTAAGCAGGTAAAAGAGCAAATTAAACGTACACCACAGGAAGCTCCAAAGTTGCAAATGCCAAAGGTTGAATCAATAGAACAGGTTTTAAAAACTACACCAAAAGATTATAAGCTCACTGGTTACAGCCCAATGGAAAGCATCAAAGCGCCAATGGCTGTTTAGCGATCATTTTTTATTATAATATATACACCCGAGAGCGTAATAAAACCCCCCAGATAAACAAAAAAACCCACCGGCTCTCCAAACAAGAAAAAAGCACCAACAGAAGAAATAACAGGCTCACCCAAAGGAACAGCGGCAACGGTTGTAGCGCTAAGCGTTTTAACAAGATAGTAGAAAATGTTGTGCCCAACCATAGTTGGAACAGCGGCAAGAAAAACAAACCAACCAAAATCAGGCTTAGAGAATGCAAAAACGCTAACTTCTTGATAAATAGATATTAAAAAAAGACAAAATGCAGCGTAAAGAAACAGCCATCGCGAATACTCAAAAAGACCCACACTCTTTCTAACATTTTTTCCGACAAGAAGGACAACAGCCATCGCAACAGAACAAAGAACTGCCAACAAATTTCCAACAGTGCTAGTGTCGCTGAAGCTGCTTTGGCTTATAAGAATATATGCACCCAAAAGGGCGAGCAATAACCCAAAGAAGACCTTTGGTGAAAAACGTTTCTTTTGAAATAAGATAGAATATATTTCGGTGAAAACAGGGGCAATGGTTCCCAAAAGAGCCGCCTCAGCAATAGAGGTTAGTTGGACACCCCTGAAGAAAAGGGCAAAATGAAAACCTAGAAAAACCCCAGCCAACAAAATCTTTTTATTTGGAACAAAAGTAAAAATAGTTTTGTAAGATATAACAAAAGCCATAATGCTTGCTAGAAACATTCTCCAGAAAGCGATTGTGGTGGCAGATAGCTCAGGCAGAAACCTTACAACCCAGGCAGAAGAGCTTACAGAAAGTAGCGCAATAAATAAAAGAACATACTTGTTTTTTAAAAAAAGGCCCATATAAATGAAAATAAACCTAATAGTGAAACTAAGCATTATATTTTGTACCTCCATGCTGTTTGGAGCGGACAAAGAAAAGATAATTAAAAAAATTGTTTCGCATACAAAAGATCAGAAAAAACCAACCACCGAGTATATACTAAAAACCTTTGAAGATAAGAGGTTAAAAATAGATAGCAACGTTTTGGAGAGGTTTAAAAATAAGCCAGAAAAAATTAAAACGTACGAGCAATACAAGAAAATATTTTTTAACGATCAAAGAATAGGCGATGGGGTAAGGTTTTATAAAAAAAATAAAGAGCTAATTGCAGCAGTTGCAACGGAGTTTGAAATAGATCCAATAGTTTTAGTTGCTATTGTTGGCGTTGAAACAAACTACGGATCAAAAACAAGCGAATTTTCGGTGCTTAACTCTTTATACACGCAGGCAATGAAAATGCCAAAAAGATCAAGCTGGGCAACAAAAGAAATTGCAGAGCTTTTGATATTTTGTTCTAACAACAACATAGACCCCTTCTCTTTAGAGGGTTCATATGCGGGGGCTTTTGGATATGGACAGTTCATACCTTCCAGCTTTAACAAGCTTTCGATTGATTATAATGGAGACGGGAAAAAAGACCCATTTAGCTGGGACGATGTTTTAGGCAGCGTCGCATTTTATCTTACAGAAAACGGTTATCCAAAAAATGATTTTAATTTTACCTATAAGTCGAAAGCATGGAGAAGCATAAGGACTTACAACAGATCAGATAAGTATGCAAACATTATAATCGACCTAAGAAACGAAATAGCTAAAAATATTTTTTTATCAGATTAGCAAGGTTTTCTTTGGTTTTGGTATACGGGGGCAGCATTATTTTAAAAGGAGAAAAAGAACTGCTTTTTAAAACAGCCTTGTGGTGTGAAAATGCATCAAAGCCAAATTTTCCATGGTAGCTTCCAACCCCACTATTATTTATTCCACCGAAAGGAAGGTTTGGGTTCATGTGGTGTAAAACACAATCGTTAATAACCATTCCACCGCTTGAGGTGTTTTTTAGAACCTTGTTTTGTTCAGAGCTTTTATTGCTAAAAAGGTATAGAGCCAAAGGCTTTTCATTGTTGTTTATATATTCAATTGCTTCACCAAGGTTTTTGGTTTTAATAATTGGAAGAATGGGCCCAAAGATCTCTTCTTCCATAATAGGGTTTTCATAGTTTACGCCTGTTAAAATGGCAGGAGATAGATATAGACCGCCTTGGCTAACCTCGCCACCACTAACAACCTCTGCTCCACTAGAAACTGCTTGTTTAAGGGCGCCCCTAAGCCTGTTAAAATGGTGTTCGTTAGCTATAGAGCAATAGTCCTTTGAGGCTGCATCTATGCCGCCGGAAAAAAACTCAGACATGTTTTTTTGTATTGAACCAACAAGATCGTCGTGTACTGTTTCGTCGCAGAGAACATAGTCTGGAGCTGTACAGGTCTGCCCGGCGTTCGCAAACTTAAAAAAAGAAATTTTCCATGCAGCATCTTTTATGTTTGCGTGTTTATCAACAATTACCGGAGACTTTCCTCCAAGTTCGAGCGTAACACCGGCAAGGTGTTTTGCCGCTGCCTCCATAACAAGCTTTCCTACCCTTGGACTACCAGTGAACATAATGTGGTTAAAGGGAAGCTCCAAAAGCTTTTGCGCCAAATCTTTTTCACCCAAAAAAACAGCAACCTCTTCTTGAGAAAAGGTTTTTTCTATTAATTTCTTTACCAACAACCCGGATGCGGGTGTTAGCTCAGATGGTTTAATTACCGCTGTGTTGCCAGAGGCTATTGCAGCTATAAGCGGATTTATACATAGCATTATGGGATAGTTCCAAGGAGATATTATTAAGACAGCACCTTTTGGTTCGGGCTTTACCCAGCTCTTAGTAAAAGATATAGCTAAAGGACTTTCAACTCTCTTGGTTTTCATCCAGCTCTTAATATTTTTTATTGCAAACTTGGCCTCAGTTTTTACGCCATATATTTCTGCTAAAAGAGCCTCAGTTTTGGACTTACCAAGATCGTTGGACAGTGCAGTAAGAATTTCTTTTTCCATTTCTAGGAAATTTTTAAGAAGAAGCTTTATTTTACGCTGCCTATCCCTATAGGTACTTGACCTTAAAGAAACACTTTTTAATTGCTGCGCTTTAAAAACTTTATTAACCCCTTGCATAGTAAGAAATATATGAAATTTTATTATACCATGTTACGATGAATAAATTTTTACTTAATTTTAAGGGTGTTAAAAACAGTTGACATAGCACACGCAGGCCAGTCTACACATGAGGCCATTGTTCTTTTAGAGGTTGCAATAAGTACAGCAAAAGAAGAGGGTGTCATAGCGGTCAAAATAATACACGGACTAGGATCGGGAAGCGTGGCAGAAAGCGTAAGGGCTTGGGCTAAAGAACAGGAAGGAAGGTTTAAGGCGGTTATTCCCGGTGAAGACTACAACGCTTTTAACAAAGACGCTGTTGATATGAGATCTGAAATCTCCAACAAAAAAGACAGAGACTTTAATAACAGAAATGCTGGGGTTACTTTTTTTTGGCTTTAAGCTTCAAGTGAGATTTCTTCAAAAGACACACCAATATTTTTTAGCCTTTTAATAAGAACATTTCCAAGACCAGTTGATGGTGTTAAAAGGCCACCAAACCCCTCACCACCAGGAAGGTCGTTGGGATTTTCAACAGCCAAACACATCGCACTTTCACAAGCCATTCTTGAGGTCATTTTATATCCTGGATCACCGCTTGAATACATGGAAAAGGCACGAAACCCACTGTTTGTTTCGACCAAAAACCTGCTTTTAAAGAAACCAGAGTCCATTGCCTCTTGTGAGGGTCCTTCACCAGGTTTTCTAAAAAATCCTCTCAAAAGCTTTCGCAAGGGTGAAACAATAATAAGTCCGAGGACCAGAGTCATAAACGACACTTTTCTAGCTGCATTTTTTTTAGAGTAGTACGCGCCTTCAGAATAAACAAAATCATCTCCATAATATTTTCCCACCACCTTTGACAGAGCCGCAGATCTTCTTACAACCCTCGTGTTGGGAAGAGCCATCACAAACGGACCGGTCCAACCACCAAGGTGGGGTATCTCCTGAATTTTGATTTTGTCGTTGGTCCTCTTTTTTTGACTCTCGGTAACAGAGTTTTTTGGGTTTAAAGAAAACTTCCCAAGCCCCCCTTTGGCTAATTTCGCGTCCATTGAAGAAAACATTGTTTCCATAGTACCTCCAGAGGCTTCGCCTTTCCATGCATGAAAACATTGAACACCGCGGACACTACCCTCAACACGATTAACAGCGTAAAAGACGCCCAAATCTGACGGGGCAGAGTCAAAACCGCAGGCATTAATAATCCTAACCCCCTTATTAATAGCCTCTTTGTGGTGTTTTTCAATCATATCTTTAATCCAAAAACTTTCTCCGGTTATATCAACATAATGGCACCCATTTTTAACACAAGCGCCAAGAAGGCCAGAACCATATTTATGAAAAGGCCCAGCAGCAGAAAGCACAACCTCAGTTTCTGTACACATTTTATTAAGCGCTTCAATGTCAAAAGCGTCTGCTACAATTATCGGAAAGGGCAGACTGTGTTTCTTTTTAATTTCTTTTAGTTTTTTTTCGTTTCTACCCGCAATTGCCATTGGAACATCAGAGTATCTCTCCGACATAAATTTTGCACACAGCTCTCCGGTAAAGCCGGTTGCTCCAAAAATCACTATTTTATATTTTTTTCTCATAATTCGGCCTGCGCAGCAGCTAAACGCGCTATAGGTACACGATAAGGAGAACAGCTGACATAGTCAAGACCAAGAGCCTTACAAAAGGCAATGCTTTTTGGCTCTCCTCCGTGTTCTCCACAAATACCGATTGAAATATTTTTCTTAACAGCTTTAGCATTTGTTACCGCTATCTCCATCAGCCTTCCCACACCATCTTCATCAATTTGCTCAAAAGGATCAACCTTTAAAATTTCATTTTCTAAATAAGAGGGGAAAAATGTTCCAGTATCATCTCTACTAAAGCCAAAGGTTGTCTGAGTAAGGTCGTTTGTACCAAAACTGAAAAAGTCAGCACACTTTGAAATTTGATCAGAAACAAGGCAAGCACGAGGAACCTCAATCATTGTACCAATTTTAAAATTAACCGACCCCTTATTTTTTGTCTTAAGCTCGCTGTAAACACCTTCAATTATATCTTTTTGGTTTAAGAATTCTTTAAAATGTGAAACCAGGGGAACCATAATCTCCAACCTTGGACTAAACCCTTCTTTTTTAAGTTTGAAGCAGGCGCTTAGCAGGGCCTTTGACTGCATTGAGGTTATTTCTGGGTAAGATACCCCAAGCCTGCAACCGCGATGGCCCAGCATAGGGTTAGATTCTTTAAGAGCCTCAACCCTTTCTTTAACAAGAGACTTTGAAACACCAAGATCAAGAGCTAAAACTTCAAGCTCTTTTTTGTGGATGTTAATAAACTCGTGAAGGGGAGGGTCTAAAAGCCTTACAGTAACCGGCATGCCATCCATTTTTTTTAATATATTATAGAAGTCTCTAGTTTGATACGGTAAGAGCCTTTGAAGATGTTCAACCCTTTCTTTGGTTGAGTTGGCTAAGATCATTTTTCTGAAATCGTGAACACGTTTTTCATCAAAGAACATATGTTCAGTTCTGCACAAACCGATACCCTCTGCTCCAAAACCTAAAGCTTTTTCACAGTCCTCAGGGGTGTCTGCGTTTGTTCTTATTTTAAGCTTTCTAACATCATCGGCCCAACCCAAAAGAAGACTAAGAGATTGAGAGTTTTCCATTGAATTTTGAAAAAGGGGAAGTTTGCCTAAAAAGATTTCACCCGTTGATCCATTAAGGGTAATATTATCTCCCTCTTTAATTTTATGGGTGCCGATGGTGGCTGAGCGCCTCCTCTTATCAATTGAAAGATCTTGACAGCCGACGACACAACTCTTTCCCCAGCCTCTTGCTACCAAAGCGGCGTGGCTTGTTAAGCCTCCCCTAGAAGTTAAAATACCTTCTGAATAATGCATTCCATGAATGTCTTCAGGAGACGTTTCTTCTCTAATTAAGATTATTTTCCTTCCTTTTTTACCAAGAGCCTCCGCTTTCTCAGCAGAAAAAACAACGCTTCCGCTTGATGCGCCAGGACCAGCAGGAAGACCTGAGGAAATCGAACTGTTTTCCAAAAGGCTGTCAGGTTTAATATTTTTTAAAAGGCTCTCATATATTTGAGCAGGCTGAACTCTAGACAGGGCCTCTTTTTTCGTTATTAATTTTTCTTTCACCATATCGGTTACAATTTTAATAGATGCCATTCCCGTTCTTTTTCCTCTTCTTGTTTGAAGCATCCAGAGTTTTTTATTTTCGACAGTAAACTCAATATCTTGCATATCCATAAAGTGCTTCTCAAGCTTTGTTCGGATGGTGTTAAGTTCTTTAAAGGCTTTTGGTAGGACATGTTCTAAAGAATTTTTAGATCCATCTTTTTTCAAAATGGGGTGTGGCGTTCTTACCCCTGCAACAACATCTTCTCCTTGAGCATTTTCAAGCCATTCTCCATAAAAGCTTTTGTCTCCAGAAGAAGGATTTCTAGTAAAGGCAACCCCAGTGCCGCAACCTGTGCCCATGTTTCCAAACACCATTGCTTGGACATTAACAGCTGTCCCCATCTTTGAAGGAATTTTTTCAAAGGCGCGGTATTCTTTTGCTCTTTTTCCGTTCCAACTAGAAAAGACAGCACGAACAGCACCGAGCAATTGTTCAGTGTGGTCTTCTGGAAACTGTTCATTAAAGGTTTTTTCATATAAACCCAAATACTGCTTAGCAAGACCTTCCCAAGATTCCGAAGAAACTGCGGAGTCATTTTTGTAACCATTTTTTTTCTTCATCTGGTCTAGCAATTTTTCCATTTGATCTCTAATAGGCTGGCCAGTTTTATTCTTTCTTAGTCCTTTTTCCATAACTACATCTGAATACATCATGATAAACCTTCTGTAGCTGTCATATACAAATTTTTCATTCTTTGTTTTTTTAATTAACAGAGGAATAGTTTTTTGGGTTAGGCCAATATTTAAAACAGTTTCCATCATTCCTGGCATCGATACTGGTGCGCCAGATCGAACTGAAAGCAATAGCGGATCATCTCCACCAAAAAGCTTACCCGAAACAGACTCAACTTTTTTGATATTTTTTT
Source organism: uncultured Fidelibacterota bacterium (assembly GCA_902629855.1). GTDB lineage: Bacteria > Fidelibacterota > Marinisomatia > Marinisomatales > Marinisomataceae > Marinisoma. Next base: position 73,094 of record CACOSI010000001.1, on the reverse strand, counting down.
CAATATCCCTTTTTAATGCGGGGCTTAATTTTTTTTCTTTCAAATAAGACACACACTCTTCTGTTGTTATTGTAAAGCCGGGAGGTACCGGAAGCTTAAGGCTGCACATTTCAGCAATGTTGGCACCCTTGCCCCCAAGAAGAGAAAACATGTCTTTATTCCCCTCAACGTCTTTTTCCGAGAAAAAATATATTTTTTGTTTATTGTTCATTATGAATACATTTTGATAGAATTAAACCTATGAAACAAAAATGCAAAAATTAATTTAAGGAGGAGACATGAAAAAAACATTTATATTATTTATTACAACCATATTGATTTCATGTTCTGGTGAAATATATGAAGACGGTATAGTTGTTGGAGAAGATGGGTTGGCCTATGACAAGGAAAGCAATAAAGTTTTTTCTGGACAGGTTTTAGATAAATATGGAGAAAAGGTTGGAGAATACAGCAGAGGCATTAAAGATGGCCCATGGCTTGAGATTGACTATAAGAATGGCACAAGAAAAAAAGCCAACTATATTAAAGGGACACCAGATGGGGAACAAATCACCTATGTCTTTCCAGGACCAATGGATAACAACAAAAGGCTTGAATATATAAAATATGAAAACGGAAACCCAATAGGAACCTGGACAAAATGGAGCCGAGATGCTGAAAACAGATTAAGAAAGACAGGAGAAATAGTTTTTGAAGAAGGCGCTGGAAGGTGGAGAGAGTGGGACCCAAACACCTTGGTTGTAGTAAGAGCTGGAGACTACCAGAACTGGAAAAGAAATGGCCTCTGGAAGAGTTGGGACGCACAAGAAGTTATTGTTAGCGAGGGAGAATACAGGGAAGGAAAAAAAGTAGATAAGTGGATATGGTACAAGGACGGTGAAGATAAAGGCTGGGAAGAAAACTATATTGAAGGAACCCTTGAAGGGAAGTTTTTTAATCTTTCCCCATTTTCTGATATAAGAGGAAAAGGCTCTTTTAAGGAGGGGGTTAAAACTGGCGACTGGGAAGAGTATTATACCTCCGCTGAAGGATCTTTAGAAAAAAAACAAAGCGGCACATACCAGTTTGGAAAAAAAACAGGCCTTTGGTCTTTGTATGCAAAAAATGGAAGAAGGGTAGCAGAAGGCACTTATATTAATGACCAAAAAGAAGGAGAGTGGACAGAGGGACAGGATATAGATTTTGGATCACGTTTTTTTGGTAAGGGAACATACAAGAACAACCTGAAAAATGGAGAGTGGAGCTATGTTGCTCCTAGACAAAACCCGACTATTAATGGTTTTTTTACCAACGGAAATCCTTCAGGAAAATGGGTTGTAATATATAATAAAAAGAAATATGAAGATTCGCTTGAGAACCTTCTTAAATCAGTACCAAAGCTAAAAGAGTTTTCTTTTTAAAAATGAAAAGGAAGCTGGTTGGAATTCATCCATACGATGTAGAGATGAAAAATAGTGTTTGGTGTGCTGTTAAAGAGCAATATTATAAGTCTGTTTGGAGGTACGGGGGCTGTCCCGTGTCTTTGTGTCATACAACAAAACCCGAAGAGATATCAGACCTCGTAAAACACCTAGACTCATTTCTGATGGTAGGTGGCCCAGACGTTCCAGCGCATATTTATAACTCTCAAAAGCCGGAGCTGCTTGATGAAGACGTTATGAGCAATGACAGAGAGGCTTTTGATAGAGCAGTTTTTAAAGAGGCAATGATACAGGAGAAAAAAGTTTTATCTATTTGTGCTGGGCTTCAACAGGTCAATGTAATATATGGTGGCACCCTTATTGAAGACATATCCACCCTTGTAGAGGGCGCAATTGATCACGGAGATTTCAATGGAGAGCCAAGCTCCCACAAGGTAAGGATAATAAAAGAGACGAACCTTTTTGAGGTCGTGGGAAAAGATGAAATGCTGGTAAAAAGCTCCCACCACCAGTCAGCTAAAAAGCTTGGGAACAACCTTATGGCATCCGCTTTTGCACCTGACGGTATAATTGAGGCAATAGAAATACCAGGTAATAAAAATTTTATTGGAGTACAGTGGCACCCAGAGGTTTCAATCGAAAACAAGGAAACGAAAGCTCTTTTTGAGTGGCTAGTAAAATAGCAACAACCACCTTCCTTCTTTTTGGTGTCCTAAATATTAATGATCCCGATTGGTACATATGGACAACAATGTATTTTATAGCAGCCTACTTAATTTTTTCAAAAACAAAAAGCAAAACCACACTTTTATCGTTTTATTTTTCTTTGTTTGCTTTACTTTGCTTAAACGTGCTAGGGTTTTTGAACCCACTTGATACGTTTTCTGATACAATGGCAGGGCTTGCTGAAAACAGTAGGGAAGTAGTAGGTATACTTATTTCTATGAGCGTGGTTTGGTGGTTTTCAAATAGATAGACACAGCCAAATTGTCTTTATATTTATGTAATTGCGTTTTAAAATTAACATCACCTATAAAATGCAAGAATTGTTAAAAATACTTACCTCGTCAGTTGGCAGAAAGGTTTTGATGGCTATAACAGGACTATCGCTGTCTTTGTTTATGGCATTTCATCTTTTTGGCAACCTGTTCCTTTTTGTTGGTGAAGCAGCCTTTAACAGCTATGTTAATAAGCTACATAAGCTCGGGTTTTTGATAAGAATTGCTGAATTTTTTCTCGTTTTGTTTGTTATGAGTCACGCATATAGCGGTATACTGCTATGGATAAAAAATAGGAAAGCTAAAAAGGTTGTTGCGTCTTATAGTAAAGAGAACACATCATCCTCTGCAAGAACTGCTGCTTTTACTGGAAGCATAGTTTTTATTTTCTTAGCAACACACTGGTCGACTTTTTGGTATAAGTTTAATTTTGATCTACAAGGTATGAGCTATTACTACGTTGTTACAGAAAGTTCGGTGGGCTTTGGAAGCCCGTTTGTCAGTTTTTTTTATATAGTTGCCATAGCGCTGCTTGGATACCACCTGAAACATGGAATAGCATCTGCGGGGCAAACTCTTGGTATTGTTGGTACAAAATATGAAAGGGTTTATAATAATGTTTCTTCAATCTTTTGGTTTTGGATACCACTTGGGTTTATTTCAATACCGGTTTGGTTTGGTTTTATTGTGAGGATAATTTAGAATGAGTAACAAAAACCTATTTTCAAAAGCACCAAACGGAGATCTTTATACAAAGTGGGAAGAATATAAAAAATCTCTGAAAACACTATCATTCGACGAAGCAGACCAATATAAGGTAATAATTATTGGAACAGGATTAGCTGGTGCCTCAGCAGCTGCCACCATGGCTGAGCACGGGTTCAATGTCCATGCTTTTTCTTTTCACGAATCACCCAGAAGAGCGCACAGTATAGCGGCGCAAGGCGGAATTAATGCAGCAAAAAATTATAAAAATGATGGTGATAGCGTTATGAGGCTTTTTTATGATACCATAAAGGGGGGAGACTTTAGATCAAGAGAAGATAATGTTTATAGGCTTGCTGAAATTAGTAAAAACATTATAGATCAGTGTGTAGCACAAGGGGTTCCATTTGCCAGAGAGTATGGCGGCTTGCTTGACAATAGGTCGTTTGGTGGAGTTCAGGTTTCTAGAACATTTTACGCAAGAGGGCAAACGGGACAACAGTTATTGCTTGGAGCCTATTCTGCTCTAAGCCGGCAGACAGAAAAAAATAAAGTGAAGTTTTATCCTAGACACGACATGCTTGATGTCGTCTTAAAAGACGGTAAAGCAAAAGGAATTATAACCAGAAACTTGTTAAACGGTGAAATTAAAGCACACAGCGCGGACATTGTTATTCTCGCTACGGGGGGGTATTCAAACGTATATTACCTTTCAACCAACGCAATGGCTAGTAACGTAACAGCAAACTGGAGGGCGCATAGAAAAGGAGCCCTTTTTGCAAACCCAAGCTTTACTCAAATCCACCCTACCTGTATACCAGTAAAGAACGAGTTTCAATCAAAACTTACATTGATGAGTGAGAGCTTACGAAATGATGGAAGAGTCTGGGTGCCAAAAAAGAAAAATGACACCAGAAAGCCAGTTGACATTCCTGAAAATGAAAGAGACTATTATTTAGAAAGGATTTATCCTGCATTTGGAAATTTGGTTCCAAGAGATGTTGCAAGCAGACGCGCTAAAGAGGTTTGTGACGAAGGAAGAGGAATAGGGCCAACAGGATTTGCAGTTTACTTAGATTTCAAAAGAGCGATTAAAGAAAAGGGTGAAGATTTTATAAGAGAGAAATATGGTAATCTTTTCGATATGTATCAAAACATTACAGATGAAAACCCATATAAAACCCCGATGAAAATATATCCAGCAGTTCATTACACCATGGGAGGGCTTTGGGTTGATTATAACTTAATGACAACCGTTGAAGGCCTTTTTTCAATTGGAGAAAGCAACTTTTCAGATCATGGGGCAAATAGGCTGGGAGCAAGCGCTCTTATGCAGGGTTTAGCAGATGGATATTTTGTAATACCGCACACTGCTATGCACTATCTTGCAGAGGAAAAACCGCTTGGAAAAGACATATCTGACGAAAAAGAATTTTTGGAAGCAATAGAGCACACAAAAAGAGAAATAGATGAACTCATGTCTATAGATGGGGAGTATGCAGTAGATGAGGTGCACAGAGAGCTGGGTAAGGTGGTATGGGACAATGTTGGAATGGCAAGAAATGAAGCAGGGCTAAAAGAAGCCCTAAAAAAAATACCAAAGATAAAAGAAAAGTTTTGGAAAGAAATATCAATACCGGGAAGCGATAAAGACATAAACCAAGAACTAGAAAAAGCGCTTAGAATTAAAGACTTTATTGAGCTTGCTGAACTAATGGCATTTGATGCTTTAGATAGAGAAGAGTCGTGCGGTGCACACTTTAGGGAAGAATATCAAACAGAAGAAAATGAAGCTGAAAGAAACGACAAAGACTACAAGTATGTTGCAGCATGGGAATATAGTAAAAGTGGTCAACCAAAACTTTTTAAAGAAGACCTAAAATACGAAAATGTAAAACTAAAAACCCGAAGCTATAAATAATGAATATCAATTTAAAAATCTGGAGGCAAAAAGGTGTTAAAGAAGAGGGCAAACTACATAACTATAGACTAGAAAACGTAGACCCGAACATCTCTTTTCTGGAAATGTTAGACATATTAAACATCAACCTCGTTAAAGAAAAAAGAGATCCTGTTGCCTTTGATCATGATTGTAGAGAAGGAATTTGTGGTTCTTGTGGTTTTATGATAAACGGAAGACCTCATGGCCCGCAAAAGGCAACAACTGTTTGTCAACTACACATGAGGTCTTTTAAAAATGAAGACACAATTTTATTGGAGCCCTTTAGGGCAGAAGCTTTTCCAGTGATAAAAGATCTTTCAGTTGACAGACAAGTTTTTGACAAAATTATTTCTTCGGGAGGATACATATCTGCAAACACAGGAGAGGTGCCAGAGGCAAACGAAACAAAGATAGAAAAAAAATACGCTGACGAAGCCTTTTTATCTTCAGCGTGTATTGGCTGTGGTGCTTGTGTTGCAGCTTGTAAAAATTCATCAGCAATGCTGTTTACCTCGGCAAAAGTTTCACACCTCTCACTACTTCCACAGGGAGCAAAAGATAAAGATGCAAGAGTTATCAACATGGTTGCAACTATGGATGAAATGGGTTTTGGCTCATGCACAAACACCGGAGCATGTTCCGCAGAGTGTCCAAAGGAAATTTCTCAGGAAAATATTTCTAGACTTAATCAAGACTTTATAAAAAGTAGTTTAATGGGACTCTTAAAAAGAAACAAATAATGATCTTTTCTGGAACAAAGAATATTTATTGTGTTGGGAGAAACTATGTTGGGCACATAAAAGAGTTGAAAAGTAAAAAGCCCACAAAACCAATATTTTTTTATAAACCCCTCTTATGTTTGAATACATCAAACAAGATAGTTATTCCAAAAAACAGAGAAGTAGAACACGAACTAGAAGTTGTGGTTTTAATTAAGAAAAATGGTGTAGCAAAAAACGAAAAACAAGCAAAAAGCTTCATCGGAGGCTACACGCTAGGAATAGATATAACGGATCGAAAACTCCAAAACCAGCTTAAAAAAGAATCGACTCCGTGGTTTTTGTCAAAATCATTTAATGGGTCTGCTGTGGTATCAAAAAATGTTAAGAGAAAACTTGGAGATGAATTTTATTTAAAAACTAATGGAGAAATAAAACAGAGCGGCAAAACCAGCAACATGATTTTCAGTATTGAAAGGCTAATTGTATATCTATCAAGCTTTATTAATCTTCAAAAAAACGATTTAATTTTTACAGGAACTCCTTCGGGCGTGGGTGCGCTGAAAAAGAATGATGTTGTTGAAATTGGATTTTCAGATAGTAATGATTTTGAAAAATATATAATTAGCTAAACAAAATGCTTCTAATTCTGAAGCTTAAAGTTAATTGGTATAGTAATCCAAACACCAACTTTTGTTTCTCTTTGTTTTGCAGGTCTAAATCTTGTTTTTCTTAAGGCGTCAACCGCAGCTTCATTCAAGCCAGTATTAGGAATTCCTTTTAATACGATGGTTTCTTTTACCCTACCAGTTTTGTCAATGAAGCACTGAACAAGAACCTGTCCTTCAATCCCTGCTTCTTGTGCAATATCGGGATAAACCGGCTTTATTGGAAAAAGCGGCCTTGGTGGATCATCATAAGGAATAAACTTAACCTGTGGTCCAGAAGGTGGTGGGGGTGGAGCATCCCATGCATCAAAACTATCCAGATCTGTTTCCTCAATTGTTAAATCATCAGCTAAATCGTCATCTTCAGACTCTACGGGAACTGATGGTCTAGCAGGTGGAGGTGGAGTTTCGAATTGTTGAGTTTCTGGAATCTCAATATTTTCAATTATTATTTGGCTTTCTGTTTCAATTTCTATATCATTTTCAAACCTTTGAATACTGTAGAAGCCAAGAAGCATTAAAAAAGAGGCAAACAAAAGACCCACTCTCAAGACCGTGGAATATTTTTCTTTTAAGGTGTTATCAAGTAGCTTAGCCCTTTTTAAGAAAAAATCAACCATTATAGAAAACGGCTTGAAATTGGATAAAAGCTTTTTCAAATCATCCATTAATTAGGCACCTTAACTTTGGTTGAGTAGTTTAATTTTAAAGCATCAGCTTTTCTTAATTCGTTATGTATATCAGAAATTGTTTCCATTCTTGCTGCCTGGTCTGCTTTTAGAGAAACGGTTAGCTGTGGATTAGAGGCTCTTTTTTCATACATAACATGTCTCACATCTTGATTGTTGTATAGTTTATCTTCAATCGAAATTAAGCCATCTTTGGAAACCCAAATATCAGAAGTGTGTCTTTTAGATTCTAGCTTTTCAATTCTCTCTGCTTTCGGCAAAGAAACAGGTAGACCGGAAAATTCTCTTAATACAGTGGTTACCATAAAAAATATCAATAGCATAAAAATGATATCAGGCATGGAGGATGTTGATATTTTTGATTCTATTGCAGACTTTCTTCTAAATTTCATTATTCTGTCTCCGCTATTGATATTCTTGTTGCATTGGCAAGTTTAAGTTGATCTAAAACTTCAACATATACATCGTACTGTGCTTTCTCATGAGCTTTTACAGAAATTATGAGCTTGTCGTTTGCCCTAATTTCTTCTTTAACCCTTCTGCTGAGATTTTTTATTTCAACTGGTTCACCACCCAACAACACATTACCTGAAGCGCTAATTAGACAGTTGAGAATATTTTTCTTATTGATTTCAAGTTCTTGTCCTTCAGCTGGAAGAATTATTCCAAGACCCTTGTCCATATCAATTGTGGTCGTTACCAAGAAGAAAACCAACAGCAGAAATGCTATATCTGCCATTCCTCCTTCAGGAATAGCACCAACACGCGCTTTTCTTTCTCTAAGTGCCATGTTTTATTTAGCGTCTCTTAGCAGGTCAGTAATTTCAATGGATTTTTCTTCCATATCTAAAACCATCCCATCAATCATAGATGAGAAAAAGTTTTGAGCAATTTGAATGATCATAGCAACAATTAACCCAAACGCTGTAGTTAGAAGAGCTTGTGAAATACCAACAGCCACAACAGCAGGTGAAATATCATTTGCTGCCGCAATAGCATCAAAGGCAAATATCATACCAGCAACCGTACCTGTAAAACCCATCATCGGGGCAATCGCTATAATCGCAGTAAGCCAACCCATGTTTTTTTCTAGAAAAGCCATCTCTAGAGAACCAGCATTTTCAATAGCTTTTTCTATTTGATCTGAACCTTTTCCAACTTTTGATAGACCAGCTTCGCAAATATTTGATACAGGACCATCATGACCTGCACACACATCCATTGCTTTTTTTGACCCACCAGATTTTAGGGCACCACGCAACGAGTTCATAAAACCATCTGAGTCTACTTTAGACTGATTGAGAGAATATGCTCTTTCTCCAACAAGGCCTAAACCAGCAAGCAATAAAAGTAAAATAGGCCACATAAAAGGCCCACCCTCTAAAAATAATTCTACCATTTAAATCCTCCTAATGTGTTAAATGTTCAAAAACTTAGCTTATTAGATATCTAATGTCAATGCTGTAAAATTTTTAATTCAATCGTCCTAAAATTTCATTTTCCAATTGCACACCCAAACTGTGCTCCAAAACTATTGCATAGAGAGGGGCGTTAATAAAATTTTTAAAATCTTTTAATTTGACATAGTCTTTTTCAGTACAAACAATATTATCAATTTTTTTGTCATCTATAGTCTTATTTATTGCCGCAACATCTTTTTTGGAAAAAGGGTGGTGGTCTTGAAAGCTTAAATGCTGTGTAGTGCGGATATTTATTAGCTCTAATGATTTTTTAAAGCTTTCAGGATCGCCTATTGCGCAAAGAGATAAAATGTTCTTCATGTTCATTATGTCGCCTAAAGTTTTACTAGTACCTGAACACAAAACTTCATTTTTAAAGTTTAAATCTAATACAAAATCTTCCCTTAAAGATGAGGGGTTGTTCGACAGATTAGACTTAGTGGATATGACAATGTCTGATCTTTTTAAGCAACTTATTGGCTCCCTCAGCGTCCCGTACGGAAACATAGAAAGAGATTTACCTTCTTGATTTTTAGGGGAGAGCAGCAAAATATCTATATCTCTATGTAGCCTCCTGTGTTGAAAACCATCATCAACAACTACGACCTCACAACCAAAACTTGATAGCTCTTTCGCTGCTAAAACCTTATCGGAAGAAACATATATTGGTATTGAAAGGTCGAGATTATTTTTCAAAATAATCGCTTCATCTCCCGCATCTTTCCAACCTTCGTCATTAAGAAAAAAGCTATTTTTGATGTTATTTCTTCCATGACCCCTTGTTACAACACCAACGCTAAAACCTTTCTTTTTCAAAAAAGTTGCAACTGATATTGTTAGCGGGGTTTTTCCAGAACCGCCAAGAGAAATGTTTCCAATACAAATTATTTTTGATTCAACTTTTATAGGGCTTATAAGATTTTTATCGTACAAAAAGTTTTTCAAATAAACATATATAATGTGTATTGGTAATACAAACAAAAAAAACTTTATTATGCTATTTCTAATGACATTAAGCATGTTTGCTAGCTTCCATATCTGTTGCTTTTAATTCATCTTCTATAATTTTGAGACCTTCTTCAATATTAAAATTCTGATCAAAATATAATGGCTTTCCTATAACTACACGCATTTTTGAAAACGGCTTGCTTAGATAAAATGTGTGCCAATTTTTAAATTTCCAGCTCGAGCCTAAGTCAACAATAACCGGCACAATTGGCCTTTGTGATTTCTTAGCAAGCAACAAAGCACCAGGTTTTACTTTGTGCTCTGGTCCAGTAGGACCATCAGGAGTTATTACGAGCTTAGCGTTTGGGTTTTCAGTAAAAAAAGACCCCATTTCTTTCATTGCTTCTTTACCACCTCTGTTGCTAGAGCCTCTAAAAAATTTGTAGCCATACCTTTTAGCTATAGAAACTATTGTATCACCATCACCGCTTTGGCTTACAAGAGCATAATAACCCCTGTGTTTAAAATGCTCCATAAAACCAAGAATTTTTCCATGCCAAGAAACTATAATATATGATTTCAGGTCTTTAATATTTTCCTCTCCAACGACTGTTGTTCTATTAAATCTATACAGAAATAATATCATGAAATATAACAGGTTCGTTTTTAGCAGCGACTTAATCATAAATAATTTTTGCAGCCTCTAAATATGGACTTGAGTTAGTTTTTAATTTATTTATTAAGGTTTGGTAGTCTTCTTTAATCCTTTCAGAATTGTCTTTATCTAAAAGACCCAACACTCCGGAAACCAAATTTGTTTCCTTCATATTTTCTTGAAGATACTCTTCAACGATTTCTCTACCCGCAATTAAATTAACAAGGGACAAATACTTTACTTTTGACATCATTTTTGCTAAAAACCAAGTAGCAGCAGAGAGTTTATAACACACAATCATCGGACAGTTTAGCATAGCCGTTTCAAGGGTAGCAGTTCCTGAACAAACAATTGCAGCATCCGCACAAAATATTGCATTATAGCGACCTTTGTTCATTCTTATAATTCTTGGGTCAGTATTAAAAGAAACATTATCCCCCTCAATTAAAACAAATGTTAAATCATTTCTTTTTTTATTTAACTTTTTTACGGTTCCTTCAAATATTTTCCAATGCCTATCTACTTCCACTTTTCTACTGCCGGGAAGTAGAGCAATAATTTTATTTCCTTCAGGAATGTTGTTTTCTTTCAAAAAAATGTTTTTATCAAAACTCTTTTTACTTAAATCACCAAGGGGGTGTCCCACATAAGAAACTGAAATTCCTCTTTTTAAAAACCAGTCCTTTTCAAATGGAATAATACTGATTAGCTTGTTACAAGTGTCTTTAAGAACTTTAGCCCTTGATTCTTTCCATGCCCAAACTTGTGGTAAAATGAAATAGCGCACATCAAAACCTAAGTGCTTTAATTTTTTTGCTAACCTCAAATTAAAACCAGGGTAATCAATTAATATGATCTTATCAGGATTGATTCTTTTGATTTCTTTAATAGTGTTGTTAAAAATGGCTTTGATTTTTCTATAGTGTCTTAAAACCTCAAAAATTCCTATGACATTAAGGTTTTTAATATGTTCTGTTAGCTTTAAACCCTCTTTCTCCATTCTACTTCCTCCAATTCCATATAAATCGATATTGGGGTTTAACTTTTTTAAAGATATGATAAGCTTAGATCCGTGGAGATCTCCTGAATCTTCTCCTGCAACAATAAATATTTTTTGTCTATTCATTTAAGAAAATTTTATTTTCGACCTCGAGCGCTATTTCCAGAGCTCTTTTTCCATCCTCACCGCTTACATTGGGTGAAATTCTTTTTTCAATTGAATTAATAAAGTCATCTATTTCCTCCAAAAGAGCATCCTTTTTTTCTGGTAAAAACTTTTCATAGTGTAATATCTTTTCCCCGGCTGCTGTATGAACTTTTTTATTTATAGCATTTTTCGAAAAGATACCCGATTCTTCTAAGCTATATATTTCAATCTGTGGTATCATTAAATCGGTAACACTATAAAGGTTGCTCTGATATGTTCTAATTTTTCTAACATAGTTTTGTGCAATCCTGCTTGATTTTAAATTCGCGACCGCGCCATTTTTAAATTTGATATGGGCATGCGCTAAGTCAATAGTTTCGCTCATCATTTTTGCTCCACTGGCGTGAATATTCTCTATTGGACTTGCAACCATTCCTAAAACTATATCAATGTCGTGAACCATCAAGTCTAGTATTACTGGCACTTCTGTACCTCTAGATTGAAATGGCGCCAAGCGCTCTATTTCGATGTAATGTGGATTTTTAATAAAACCATTAAGCTTGTTAATAGTGGGGTTAAACCTTTCAATATGACCAACTTGAATGATACAATTATTTTTTTTAGCTATGTCAATTAATTCTTGCGCTTCTTCAACGGTATTTGTCATTGGCTTTTCAATCAAAACATCTTTTTTGTTATTTAAAAAATCTTTTGCAATATTAAAATGCGTATCTGTTGGAGTGACTATGTTTATAGCATCGCAGCATGATATTAGCTGATCTAGGCTTTCCAAGGCTTTGACCGAAAACTCGCTGCAAATATTGTTGAGCACAGTTTTGTTGCTATCAAAAACACCAACAAACTCTACCTTACTATGCCTTGATAGATGTTTTATATGGTGCCTACCTAAGTGGCCTGCACCAACAACACCAATTTTGATTTTTTTGTTACTCATTGCCCTTTAATGAAGTATGCAATATCACCTTCTTGCATAATATAGTCTCTTCCAACCATTTTCACCAAACCCAATGTTTTTAATTCATTAATTTTTTCTTTATTGTTCATTGCGTCTTCATAGGTAAAAATTTCAGCTTTTATAAACTTCGTAGAAAAATCTGTATGAATTTCTCCGGCCGCTTCAACAGCTTGTGAACCCTTTTTCATCGTCCAAGCTCTAACTTCTTTATCACCACAAGTAAAAAAAGTTTCTAAACCCAAAGTTCTATAGGCCTCTTTTATCAAAACACTTAAACCACTTTCATTAATTCCGTAGTCTTTAAGCATTAATTTTTTTTCTTCATCATTAAAGTCTGCCATTTCAGATTCTAGTTTTCCATTTATTTCAATTAAGGATGAATAATTTTTTTCTGCAATTTTTTTTGCTTCCTCAATCTGTTTTATGTCACCACCATTATCATCAATATTTGCAACATATATCATCGGCTTGTCCGTTAATAAAAATAAATTTTTAATTACCGGGTTTTCCTTTGAGTTACGTTCAAAAGATCTAGCTGCTAAACCATCATTTAAGTGGTTTAAGAGGCCGGACAAAATCTCTTCGGCTAGCCGTCCTTCAGGCTTATTCGCTTTAATTAGTTTTACATTTTTTTCTAGACTCTTTTCAACTGTTTTAATATCAGCAAGTATGAGCTCTGTATTAATTATTTCCATATCATCAAGAGGATCAACCCTATTTTCAACATGAGTTATATTATTGTCATTGAAAAATCTAACAACCTGAATAATTACATTTACTGAACGAATTTGAGATAGAAATTGATTTCCAAGACCCTCTCCTTGATGTGCATTTTTTACAAGACCAGCTATGTCAATAAACTCAACAGTATTATGAATGGTTTTTTCTGGATTAAAAATTTTTGATAAATCTTTTAACCTCTCATCTGGGACCTCTACAATTCCCGTGTTTGGTTCAATAGTACAAAAAGGATAATTTTCTGCAGCAATATTATTTTTGCTCAACGCATTAAATAGAGTTGATTTTCCAACATTTGGTAGCCCAACAAATCCGCAATTCAAGTTCATTGTGAGAATATAATACTTAATTGGATGAGTATTTATTAAATTGAAATCTTATGAAAAATAAATGGGCAATAGTTCTTGGCTGTTCGACAGGACATGGTGCAGCAATTTCAAAACAACTTGCTTCGGAGGGTTATGGAATAATAGGGTTCCATTTCGATAGAGGTTCAGTTAAAAAAGAGGCACAGCAACTAGAGAATGAAATTTCTTTAATGAACAATGGAAAAACAAAGTTTTGGAATGAAAATGCAGCGGACAAAAAAACTATTGAAAAAAGATTAGTTGAAATAAAAAGTCTAATAAAAGACGGATATGTAAAGCTACTTATGCATTCCATAGCCTTTGGCAGTACAACAAATTTTTTTGAACCCACTCCAGTAAAACAAAGACAAATGGATATGACGCAACATGTTATGGCAAATTGCTTAATCTATTGGGCCCAAGCCCTTTTAAATGAGTCACTTCTAGATGACGGATCAAGAATTCTTGGGATTACAAGCGAAGGAAGCTACAAGGCAATGGATGGATATGGCCCAGTTGGTGTGTCCAAAGCATCTCTGGAGGCTGTCATTAGACAAATAGGGTGGGAGCTTGGAAGTAAGGGCATTACAGCAAATACAATTCAAGCTGGAATAACGCCAACAAGAGCTCTTACAAAAATTTCTAAAGATTGGGAGCAATGGCTTGAACAAACCAAAAAAAGAAACCCCATGAAAAGATTAACCACCCCTGAAGACGTAGCAGGACTGGTTTCTTTACTAATGAGTGAAAAAGCAAACTTTATAAATTGTTCAACTATTTTTTGTGATGGTGGAGAACACCGCTCTATCTAGAAAAAACTTCAGATAAAAAAAGCTTTAGCCCCTTTTTAAAAAGATTGATCCCATTTAATATTAGCTGTAAACCATTTGTGGCTTTTGTAACCCTTTTTTTTGAAATATCTTTTTGAATTTTTTTAATATTTTTTATCATGATACACCGCTAACACCAGTAAAGCCAAACTCATCAAGACCACTTATTTTTATTAATTTTGTCCAAATCAAATCTGGATCATGCTTAAAAACTGAATCATCGTAATTAACTATAAGCCAATCACCTCTTTTTATTTCATCATTGAGTTGATTTTTACCCCAAGATGAGTGGCCAAAAACAAGTTTTTCCCCCTTTGAGAAACTATTATTTAATAGCATTTCTTGAATTGATTTTAAATCATTAGAAAGGTGAATTTTATTAGAAAAATTAACTTTTTCTTCGTCATCTATTTTGATAATACAGGCCTCATGTAGCATGACAGGGCCCCCAAAATAAATATTTTTTGAAGCTGAAATTAAATCATCAAAAAATTTATCTTTTTTATCAATATTTATAATCTTCATTTGGCTTATTGGTTTATTAATTATTAAACCTAAAGTTCCTGAACTATCATCTTCAAAAATATATATAACACTTTTGGCGAAGTATGGATCAGACATATTTGGCATTGAAACAAGAAGTTTATTTTTAAGGCTTTTCATTTTTTTTACATAAAACCTAAATCCTTTTTTGAATCATTTCCATAGTTAAGTAAGTTATAAACCAATTTTTTAGTAAAAATATGAAAAATAAGTTAAAAATAAGCGGTGCAAGGCAGCACAATCTTAAAGACATTAAGGTAGAGATTGATAAAAATAAACTTGTTGTAATTACAGGACCATCAGGTTCAGGTAAATCGTCATTAGCTTTTGATACAATATATGCTGAGGGGCAGAGAAGATATGTTGAATCACTATCTGCATATGCGCGTCAATTTCTTGACTTAATGGAAAAACCTGATGTAGACACTATTGAAGGTTTATCTCCTGCTATTTCAATCGAACAAAAAACAGGATCAAGAAACCCAAGGTCAACAGTTGGAACGATAACTGAGATACATGATTATCTGAGACTACTTTTTGCAAGTATTGGACAACCACATTGTTGGGAGTGTTCAAGAGAAATCAGCAGGCAGTCACCTGAGCAGATAGTTGAACAGATATTAAAATCACATAATGGAGAAAATGCTTATATACTATCACCAATAGTTCAAGGTCGAAAAGGGGAACATAAAAGTGTTTTTTCAGAGATAAAGAAGAAAGGATTTATTAGAGCAAGAGTAAACAACGAGATACTTTCAATAAGAAAGATTCCGGAGCTGGAAAAAAATAAAAAACACGATATAGACGTTTTGGTTGATAGAGTTCTTTTGGATGTGAAGACAAAATCTAGATTGCTGGAATCAGTTGAGCTTGCTTTAAAAATGGGGAATGGAATATGCAAGGTGAACGTAGACAAATCTGAGGACTTTCTTTTCAGTGAACACTTTGCGTGCGCATACCACCCTTATGTAATGATGACAGATTTAACACCAAGAATGTTTTCTTTTAATTCCCCATATGGTGCATGTCAACAGTGTGATGGTTTAGGTTTTATTACAGAGATTGACCCAAACCTTGTAGTTCCTAATATTAAAAAATCTCTGATTCAAGAAGCAATAAAGCCGTTAGGGAGTCAGCCAAAAGGTTTTCATGGTAGCAAGTTGAGAGCACTAGCTAGAGAGTTTGATCTTTCTTTTTCAAAGCCATGGAACAAGCTTTCAAAAGATATTAGAACGATATTACTGTATGGTTTAAGCGGTAAGAAGCTAGATATCAATATTAAAAATAAAAAATGGTCGGGAACATACTCTGGAAAGTGGGAAGGGGTTATACCAGAACTCCAAAGGAGATATAAGCAGACACAGTCTTATGGTATAAGAAGGTGGATAGAGAGTTTTATGAGCACTAGAACCTGTGACGCTTGCAAAGGTAAAAGATTAAAAGATTCATCATTGAATGTGAAAGTAAACTCTATAAACATTGGAGAATTATGCTCAAAAAATATTGCTGAGACTCTTAATTTTTTTGAAAACTTAACATTATCAAAAAGCCAAATAGAAATAGCGGGAGGAATATTAAAAGAAATTCAAAAAAGATTGAGCTTTTTAGTAAATGTTGGATTGAATTACTTAACACTTGAAAGAGCTTCAAGAACTTTGTCTGGCGGAGAAGCACAAAGAATTAGGCTTGCTTCGCAAGTTGGTTCTCAATTAACAGGTGTTCTTTATGTTTTAGATGAACCATCCATTGGTTTACACCCGAGAGACAACGACCGTCTATTAGAAACTTTAAAATCCCTTAAAGAAATAGGGAATACAGTGATTGTTGTTGAGCATGATCTTGAGACCATTGAATCAGCAGATCAAATTATTGATATGGGACCTAAGGCAGGAGCCTTGGGAGGAGAAGTTGTTTTTTCGGGGTCTTTGCCAGAAATCGTAAAAAACAAAAAAAGCCTTACAGGTAAGTACCTTTCAGGTGAAAAATTTGTCCCACTTCCTAATTACAGAACAACTACTTTCGATCACTTCTCATTGTTAGGGGCATCGGGAAATAATCTTAAAAACATTGACGTTAATTTCCCCTTTGAAAGACTAATCGCTGTTACGGGTGTTTCAGGAAGCGGAAAAAGTTCATTAATTAACCAAACCCTATATCCAGCTCTATCTAATATGATAAACTTTAGCGTTAAAGATATGTTGCCTTTTAAAAACCTTGTAAGGACAGATAGGATTGAAAGGGTTATTAATGTAGATCAAAAACCAATAGGGAAAACACCAAGGTCAAACCCTGCCACGTATACTGGAATTTTTACCCACGTAAGAGATTTATTTGCACAAACAAGAGAGGCAAAACTTAGAGGATATAAGATTGGAAGATTTTCTTTCAATGTTAAGGGTGGAAGATGTGAGGCTTGTCAAGGTGCTGGAATAATAAAAATTGAGATGAACTTTTTACCAGATGTGTATGTTAATTGTGAAGATTGTTCAGGAAAAAGATATAATAAAGAAACATTACAAATAGAATATAAAGGTAAAAATATTGATGATGTTTTATCTCTTTCTGTTGACGAAGCAAGAGAATTTTTTAAACATATACCCCCAATTAGGAAAAGACTAAATACACTCCACGATGTCGGACTAGGATATATTAAGCTTGGTCAACAAGCTACAACACTTTCGGGGGGTGAAGCTCAACGAATAAAACTATCTACGGAGCTTTCAAAAACCAGCACTAAAAACACTGTTTACTTTCTAGATGAGCCTACAACAGGACTACATGTTGACGATATTCAAATGCTATTGTCAGTACTTCAAAAGTTAGTTGATCAAGGTAATACAATTATTGTAATTGAGCATAACCTCGATGTTGTTAAGTGTGCAGATTGGATAATAGATTTAGGCCCTGAAGGAGGTGAGGGTGGAGGATCTATAGTTTTCCAGGGTACTGTTCACGAGATTGTAAACCAAAAAAAATCATTAACAGGAAAATTTTTAAGAAAAGTTATTAAATAATTTTTTGGATAACGGGCTTTCCGTCTTTATCTTAGTATGTTGTGAGCGATGAACAGAAAATTGTAATTTCTTCTACAGAGGAGAGAAACTTTGATAAACAAATAAGACCAAAGTATTTTGAAGAGTTTGTTGGCCAAAAAGAAATTGTTGAGTCCCTTAAAACTTATATTACTGCTGCAAAACAAAGAGAAGAAGCTTTAGATCATATTTTATTATATGGTCCACCAGGTCTTGGCAAAACCACATTATCTAATATTATTTCATCAGAGCTTGAAAAAGGGCTTCTATCAACATCTGGTCCTGTAATATCAATTCCTGGTGATTTATCTGGAATGTTGACAAATCTTCAAAGTAAAGATGTTTTTTTTATTGATGAGATCCATAGAATAAACACCACCGTTGAAGAATATTTATACTCAGCAATGGAAGACTATAAAATTGATATAATGATTGACTCAGGGCCAAATGCAAGAACCGTAAGAATAGATCTTGAGCCATTCACGCTAGTTGGAGCAACCACAAGGTTGGGAAACTTGTCAACACCTATGAGAGATAGATTTGGAGCAATCTTTAGGCTTGATTTTTATAATGTTGATGACCTTTTCGAAATTCTCAAAAGAACTGCAAATATTTTAGAAGTAAAGATTGACAATGAAGCATTGATGGAAATAGCTGGCAGATCTAGAGGCACTCCAAGAATAGCCAATAGAGTTCTTAAAAGGGTAAGAGATTATGCGCAAGTTAAAAAATTAGAAAATATAAAAGTTGGAGACGCAAGAACATCGCTTGATAGTATTGGTATTGATAAAAATGGTTTAGAGATTATGGACAGAAAAATTCTCAAAAATTTGATTGTTAATTTTAACGGAGGTCCTACAGGGGGTAAATCACTAGCAATTTCTATCAATGAAGATATCCAAACAATTGAAGATGTTTACGAACCTTACCTCATTAAAGAAGGGTTTATTGAAAGAACATCTAGAGGTAGAATTGCAACAGATAAAGCTTACCAACTCTTTGAAATGAAAAAAAATAATTAGGAGAAATAATGATTGAAAAAAAGAAGAAGTATAAATTGAGCGATTTTAGATATCAGCTCCCTAAAAAATTTATAGCGCAAAAACCAAAGCAAAAAAGAGATGGATCAAAAATGATGGTTTTAAATAGAGAAGAAAAATCAATTAAACATAAAAAATTTTCTGATATAACAGATTATTTTCAAAAAAATGATCTATTAATATTAAATGACACTAAAGTATTCCCCGCGAAGTTATTTGCAACAAAAGACAGAACAGATGCAAAAGTTGAAATATTTCTTTTAAGAGAGTTGGGTGATCGACTATGGGAGGTTTTGGTTAAACCAGCAAGGAAAGTGAGAATTGGCAACAAATTAATTTTATCAGACGGACTATTTTGCGATGTAATTGACAATACTGTTTCTGGTGGAAGAGTTGTAAGGTTTGAGTTTGAGAAAGGAAACTTTGATAATATTTTAGATAAACTTGGTCATCCCCCACTTCCGCCATACATTGAAAGACCAGCTACCGATAAAGACAAAGAAAGATATCAAACTGTGTATGCAGAAAAAAGAGGAGCTGTAGCAGCACCCATAGCCGGACTGCATTTTACAAAGGAAATATTGGCAAAACTTAAAAGAAAAGGTGTCAATATATATTATATAACCTTACATATTGGCTTAGGAACATTTAAGCCGGTACAAGTTGAAGACTTAAATAGACATCATATGGATTCTGAGTACTTTGAAGTTTCTCCTGCAACAGCTGTTGCTATAAACGAAGCTAAAAGAAAAAGAAGAAGAATTTTTGCCGTAGGAACCTCAACTGTAAGAGCTTTGGAAACCGTAAATGTATCAGGTTTTCAAATTTCACCAAAAAAAGGCTGGACAAATAAGTTTATACACCCACCTCAAGAATTTAAAATAGTAGATGGATTAATTACTAATTTTCACCAACCAGAGAGCACCCTTTTGATGCTCACATCAGCTTTCGGAGGCTACAAGTTTATCAAAGATGCTTACAAAGTAGCCAAAAATAGGAAATATAGATTCTTGAGCTATGGCGACTCAATGCTGATTTTATAAAATCATGAAAAAAATAGCAATTATTGTAGCGGCTGGCGAAGGGAAACGATTTGGCTCGTTTAAACAAAATAAAATGTTAAACGGCAAACCACTTTTTAGTCATTCACTTGATGTATTTCACGATTCAAAAAAATTCGAATCAATATTTCTGGTTGTACATAAGAAGATATCAAACGAAATAGAAAGGTATGTTTCATCAAAAAAATATAAAAATGTATTTATTGTTGTAGGAGGAAAAACAAGAGCAATTTCAGTAAAATTGGCATTTAATAAGATTAAAAATAAAAAATCTAAGATTTTTATTCACGACGCAGCAAGGCCACTTATTAACAATGAGTTGGTTGATGAGCTTATAGCTATTTCAAAGAATAGAAGTATATTAATTGTGGCAAAAAAAATTAATGACACCGTAAAAAATGTTGAAAATAATGTAGTAAAACGTACTGTAGATCGCTTGAATCTTTGGACAGCTGAAACTCCACAAATTTTTGATTATAAAAAGCTAGAAGGCATTTACAATAAACTTGGTGATAATTTTACGGAATACACTGATGAAGCAGCGATGGCAGAGACATTTGAAAAAGTTGATATTTTTGAAAACAGGAATCTCAATATAAAAGTAACTGATAAAAAAGATATTAGATTAATAACAAAAATTAAAAGAACACAAAAAGTTGGAATAGGGATTGACTTTCACACTTTAATCGAAGGTAATGGTCTTGTTTTGGGAGGATATAAAATTCCATGTAATTATAAATCAAAAGCTCATTCCGATGGTGATGTTTTGACTCATTCAATAATAGATGCTTTATGTGGAGCATTGAATCTTGGAGATATAGGTGAACATTTTCCTAACACCGACGAATTTTTAAACATTTCAAGTATTGATCTCTTAAAAAAAGTGCTTGAAATAGCCCCTAAAAATTTAACATTCGTTAATATTGATGCTTCTATTGTTTTGAATGATCCAAAAATAACAAAACATAAAAAGAAAATAGCTGAATCTGTTGCAAATGCTCTAAACATATCTGAAAGTTTAATTTCTATTAAAGCAACAACAACAAATGGCCTAAAGTTTTTAGATATGGAAAATGGATGGGGTGCAGAGGTAATAGTTACAGTTGAAGTATGATAATAAAATCAAAAGCAAAAATAAATATAGGGCTGCATGTTTTGAACAAAAGGCAGGATGGTTATCACAATATTAAAACTATTTTTAAAGAAATCAATTTTTTCGATTTAATTGAAATAAAAGAATCGCAAAAGTTTACATGTGATATAAATATTTCAGAAATCAATCAAAAAGATAATTTCTGCACCAAAGCATTTGAACTAGTTAAGCAAAGATTCCCATCCATTCCAAATGTGTCAATAAAAATTGAAAAAAGAATACCAGTAAAATCAGGATTAGGAGGCGGATCCAGCAATGGTACGGCAGTTTTAAAAGGCTTAAGTAATATCTTTGAACTACCCATTAAAAATGAAGAAATGATAGATCTTGCTATGAAAATTAGTTCTGACTCACCTTTCTTTGTTGAGGGTGGAATTCAAATTGGAGAAAAAAGAGGGGAGGTATTAACAAAAATTAAAAATTTTGAAAGTGAGGACTATATTTTATTAGTATTTCCTCATCAAAAGATTCAAACAAAGAAAGCTTTTAATCAAATAAAAAACCATTTGTTAAATGAAAATATGGACATTAACTTTTCGAAATTATTGAGTGAGCTAACAAATAAGAATTTTAGCTCCAAGTTATTTAAAAATGATTTTGAGATGTATGTTTTTAAAACACATCCAGAAATTGGCAAAATCAAATATAATTTGATGGATTTAGGTGCAATATATGCCAGTTTGTCGGGTACGGGTTCGACTGTGTTTGGAATATTTTCTTCATTTGAAGAAGCACAACACGCACAGTCTAATATCGCCCCCTATCAATCGACAATAATAAATCCATAAAATTAATTTGGGGAGTCGTCTAATTGGCAGGACACCTGGTTTTGGTCCAGGCAGTCGGGGTTCGAGTCCCTGCTCCCCAACAAAATATGGGTAAATATGTAAAAAAAATATTTAGCGGTACATCTAATCCGTCTTTAGCAGCTTCAATTGCTAATGAAATGGGTGCACCCCTAGGTAATATAATTCTCAGTCGTTTTAGTGACGGAGAAATTATGGTTAAGTACGAGGAAAACTTAAGAGGAAATGATATTTACATTATACAAAGTACTAATCCCCCAGCAGAAAATATAGTTGAGCTAGCCCTAATGATTGATGCTGCAAAAAGAGCAAGTGCTGAGAGAATTAACGTTTTAATTCCATATTTTGGTTATTCAAGACAGGATAGAAAAGTTATTCCTAGAGTTCCAATATCTGCAAAGGTAATGATGGATATTTTTACAAAGGCAGGAGCTGACAGAATTGTCACAATGGATTTACATTCTACACAAATTCAAGGATTCCCAAAAATACCAGTTGATAATATCTATGGAAGTTTAGTTATGATGCCTGAGCTTGAGTCTCATTTTAAAGAAAAGATGAAATCTGGTAATTGTACACTACTTTCCCCTGACATGGGTTCAAGCAAGCTTAGTCAATCCTATGCAAAAAGATTAGGCATGAGTTTTGCTTTAATTGATAAAAGAAGAAGTGCACATAATCAGTCTGAAGTCGTTACCGTAGTTGGGGAATTAAAAGACAAGCATGTTTTAATTGTTGATGACATGATTGACACTGCTGGAACAATTTTTAATGCAGCATGTGTTGCGAAAGAAAAAGGTGCTTTATCTGTTGTTGTTGCTGCTACACACGGAATTTTTTCTGGTGATTCAATTGAGAAATTATCTAATGACGTCATTGATCAAGTTTTTATTTCTGATACAATTGAGATACCAGAAGAAAGTCATTTTGATAAACTTAGAATTATTTCATCTGCAAAAATCTTTGCAGAAACTATTAATAGGATTCATAAAGGTGAATCTGTAAGCAAACTATTTAGGAAGGTAACATGAGTAAATTTGAAAAATTAGAAGTGAACGTTAGAAAAGAACAAGGTACTTCAGCAGCCCGAAGAACAAGGCTAGAAAGTAAAGTACCTGCAGTTGTCTACCATTCTGGCCTTGAAGCAACACCATTATCTGTTGATAAAATTAGTTTGAATAAAGCTTTAAAAACTGGGCAAATGATTTTTGAAATTAACGTAGACAAAAAAGATCAATTCGTACTAGTAAAAGAAATTCAGTATCACCCAGTTACTGATGAAATCATACATATTGATTTCCAGAAAGTAAAAGAAGATGAAAAGATTTCATTGGAAGTAGCAGTACGAAGTGCTGGAGAAGCCCAAGGAGTAAAGCTTGGTGGTATTTTAGTACAAATGTTGAATAATGTTACAATAAAATGTAAACCAACAGAAATACCTGAGTTTGTTGAAATTGATGTAACAGATATGGAAGTAAATACCAACCTCTTCGTTAAAGATATTTCATTACCCCAAGATGTTGAAATGATTACAGCTGATGATATTGCAGTTGTATCTATTCAAGAGCCAAAGGAAGAAAAAGAAGAAGTTGAAGACATTGCTGTTGCTGACGATGCAGAGGAAACAACTGAGGATACCACATCCTCTTCTGAAGATACAGAAGAAAAAGCACAGGATTCAGATGACAACCAGAAAGAATCTGATTCCGGTGATGATAATGAAGGAGAAAATGCATAATGACCATCTTTGTTGGGCTAGGTAATAATGATGCAAAATATCATAATACAAAACATAACATAGGTTTTTGGATTATGGATCATTTTGCAGAAAAACATAATCTTGAATTTAAGCCAGGAAAAGGGAATTTTTTCGTAGCTAAAAAAGAATCAAGCTTTATGTTAATTAAGCCAACAACAGGAATGAATAATAGTGGTGCCATTATTAATGAAGTACTTAGTTTTTATAAAGCAAGTAAAGAGGATCTAGTCATAGTTTTTGATGATGTAGATTTACCTCTTGGCGAAATAAGGCTCAGAGTCGACGGCGGTGATGGGTGTCATAATGGAATGAAGTCAATTATACAATACCTAAAATCTGATTCGGTGAAGAGGTTGAAGGTAGGAATAGCAGCGCCTGACTATAAAAGACCGTCAGAGCATTATGTTTTAAAGCCATTTCAAAAGAAGTACCAGATGTTAGCAAATGATGTAGTTGTTTTTGCAACTGATGCAATGAAATCATTATTGAAAAATGGCGAAGAATTCACAATGAATAATTTTAATAATCAAAGTATAGGAGTAGCGTAGTGGAAAGTCTATTTTATTTAATACCCTTGTCAGGGGTTTTGGCAGTTATTTTTGGATTTATGAGAAGTCAGTGGATTGGCAATCAAAATCCTGGAAACGAAAAAATGCAAGAAATTGGTTTAGCAATCAGAGAAGGTGCTACAGCCTTTCTTGTTCGAGAATATAAGATTCTAACTTTATTTGTATTAACAGTTGCAGCCTTATTGTATTTCGTAAATATGGAAGCCAACACTACGGAAGTAGCATTATCATTCGTTGTTGGCGCTATTTGCAGCGGTCTTGCAGGAGCTTTAGGAATGAGAGTAGCAACTCTAGCAAACCATCGAACCACTGAAGCTGCAAGAAGTAGCTTAAGCAATGCACTAAATGTTGCATTTAGTGGTGGAGCTGTAATGGGAATGAATGTTGTTGGGCTTGGTATTTTAGGACTTTCATTATTGTTCTATCTTTATGGTGGATTAAATGATGGATCAAATTTCTCACTCGTAATGACCAAAGTATCAGGTTTTGCTATGGGTGCTTCGTCCATTGCTCTTTTTGCAAGAGTAGGTGGTGGGATTTACACAAAAGCAGCCGATGTAGGAGCTGATTTAGTTGGTAAAGTAGAAGCTGGAATTCCAGAAGACGATCCAAGAAACCCCGCAACAATTGCTGATAATGTAGGGGATAACGTTGGAGACGTTGCAGGAATGGGCGCCGATCTTTTTGAATCTTATGTTGGTTCTATGATTGGAGCAATGGTTCTAGCTGCTTCTGCTGGAGAGAAAACATTAGTATTTCTTCCGCTATTTTTAGCGGCAGCAGGAATTGTTGTTTCGATTTTTGGTACATTTTTTGTTAAAACAAAAGAAGGGGGAAATCCTCAAACAGCATTGAATATAGGTGTTTTTGGTTCGGGTGCTGTCATGACTGTCGTTAGTTATTTTTTGATTCAAGAAGTTATTCCTGAATCTGTAAATCTAGCACAGGGTTATGAAAACGTATTATCTTTTGATTTATTTTTAGCTACTGTTGTTGGGTTGGTTTCTGGTATTCTTATTGGAGTGTTAACAGAGTATTACACTTCTGACCACCAAAAACCTTCACAAGATGTAGCCGCTTCAAGTGAGACAGGTTCAGCAACAAATATTATTTCTGGATTAGCAAATGGTATGTTTTCTACGGCTTTACCTGTTTTGGTTATTGCTTTATCAATTTTAGGTTCATATCATTTTGCACACTTGTATGGTATAGCTCTTGCAGCGCTGGGCATGCTATCAACTATTGGAATACAATTAGCTGTTGATGCATATGGTCCAATTGCTGATAATGCTGGCGGTATAGCAGAGATGGCCGAACTTCCTAAAGAAGTTCGAGAAAGAACTGATAAACTTGATGCAGTTGGGAATACTACTGCAGCAATTGGTAAAGGCTTTGCAATTGGCTCAGCTGCTCTAACTTCACTAGCTTTATTTGCTGCTTTTAGAGAAACTGTGGGAGGTCTAACACTAGATATTAGTAATCCAACTGTCATGGCCGGATTATTAATAGGATCTTCACTACCATTTGTTTTTTCAGCGTTAGCTATGCAAGCTGTTGGAGATGCTGCTTTTGAAATGATTGAGGAAGTAAGAAGACAGTTCAGAGAAATCAAGGGGCTGCTAGATGGAAAAGCAAAAGCTGACTATGCAAAGTGTGTTGATATAGCTACAACTGCTGCTATTAATAAAATGGTATTGCCTGGAGCTTTAGCCGTATTTACACCAATCCTTTTCGGATTGGTCCTTGGTCAAAAAGAAATGCTAGGCGGAATATTGGCAGGTGTGACTGTTACAGGAGTACTTTTAGCTATTTTTATGTCAAATGCGGGTGGATCATGGGATAATGCTAAAAAGTATATTGAGTCTGGTAACCACGGTGGAAAGGGAAGTAAAGCTCATAAGGCAGCTGTGGTTGGAGATACTGTTGGTGATCCTTTCAAAGACACTGCTGGTCCATCATTAAATATATTAATTAAACTAATATCAGTGGTATCGCTTGTTATAGCGCCACTTATTTAATTGGAGAACTATATGAATTATTACGAAATATTATATATTTTGGATCCCAATTATAGCAAGGAACAAATTTCAGGAGCTATGGGAGAAATTTCAGGTTTTATTGAAAAGAAAAAACATGGTATCGTAAATCACGATTTTTGGGGAAAAAAGCAGTTAGCCTATAATGTTAACAAACATAAGTATGGTAATTATGTTTTACTAAATGCAGAGTTTAATGATACAAATTTTGTGAATGACTTTAAGGTTTTTCTTAATCTAAATAAAGAGGTTATGAAATATATGATCATAAAACTTGACGAAAAACCTGCTGTAAATACCTCGAAAGAAGAAACTTCGGCAGAAATTCCAAATGAGGAGGAGGGTTAATATGTTATCGGGAAGAAAAAAATCATGTTATTTCAAGAGAAATAACATTCATGAAATTGATTATAAAGACACAAAGCTTTTAAATAAGTTTATTAATGATCAAGGTAAGATTACACCCAGAAGAGTAACTGGCACAAGTAGTAAAATGCACAGAAAACTTGTTTTAGCCATAAAGAGAGCACGTAATATTGCACTATTACCGTTTGCTGCTGTCGATAGGGATTAGATATGAAAATTATACTTACAAAAGATGTAAATAATTTAGGAGCAGTAGGAGATGTTGTGACTGTAAAATCTGGTTACGCACGCAACTTTTTATTTCCAAATAAATTAGCCATATTATTTTCCGAAAAACAATACAATGCAGTTAAAGTTGCTAGTCAGTTAGAAGAGCGTAAGCTTGAAAGAAAAAAAGACGATTTAATTGAAGTCATTGGTCAGATTAAAGCACTAGAGCTTACTATGAAAATGAAGTCAGAGGACGGAGAAAAGCTTTTTGGATCCGTGACAAAACAAGATTTATCTGATTTATTGAATGAGAATGGTATAGAAGTAGATAAAAAATTTATTAATCTAGATAATCCTATAAAGACATTGGGTAATCATGAAGTTGAAGTTGTATTTACCAAAGATGTATCAGGAAGCTTCTCAATTTTAATTGAAAAAGAAGACTAGTTTTTTATAGTTTTTACAATAGTTTTTTGAGCTTTACATTTTTCACAGAAAATATACATATCTTTGTAATCTGACTCATTATTCGTGCAATTTTTTGAAGGTTTAGTACATCCATATACATATTTTAAAACATCTTCAACGCTTTGCTCTATTGAATTAGAAGACTTCCTAAGCCAGTTTCGAAAAAAAGCTTTATAGTCTTTTTTTCTTTTATTATTAGCTTTTAGCCAATCAAGCATTTTTATAAGCTCAAATTCAACATCAATTGAAGGAAATTTTTTTGACCATATTTCAATTTCATCTTTGATATTTTTAATTTGCTTTTCTTTAGATGGAAGTTGTCTTTTACTAGTAGGATCAAGCTTTTCAACTCTTTTTTCTAAAGATTCTACTCTCTGTAGCAATTTTTCTATGTCGATACTTTTTGTCATTTAGTATTTTAAAACATTAATTAATTAGTTATTTTATATTTAATTACAATAATTTATTAATTAAATAACATTTTAAACTAAATTTTTTAACAATGATAGATAAAACAGATATTAAAATATTAGAAATATTACAGAATGATGGTAGAGTTTCTGCAAGCGATTTAGCAAAATCAGTTAACCTGTCAGTTCCTGCAGCCTCTGAGAGATTAAGAAAACTATCAGAAAAAGGTTTTATAAGTGGTAATGTTGCATTAATTGATCATAAAAAAGCGGGTCTTGATTTAACAGCTTACGTTTTCATTGTTAGTGAACACTCTGACCATTACTCAAAATTTGTTGAAAAAGCAAATAAATGTAAAGCTGTTCTGGAATGTCATTCAATTACTGGAGGCGGTTCACACATACTTAAGGTAAGAGTAGAAAATTCACAGTCACTCGAAGATCTTTTATATGAAATTCAAAATTGGCCTGGAGTTTCAAGAACTCAGTCAAATGTTGTTCTATCAACATATAAAGAAAAAACTCAAATTGATTTAAATATTTTAAGTAAAAACACAAAATAGACTAAATTTTTTATTTTATCTAAATAAAAAAATAAATATATTTAACCTAATTTTTAACTTAATCGAGGAAAACTTAAAATGAAAGTAAAGGCTGAATATATTTGGATAGATGGTTACGAACCAACTGCTAACCTTCGTTCAAAAACCAAAGTATTAAATAATTCTGTATCATCAGTGTCTGAGCTCCCTACATGGGGGTTCGATGGTTCTAGCACACTCCAGGCGGATGGTGGCGATAGCGACTGTAAATTGAAACCTGTTTGGATGTGTCCTGATCCAATTCGTGGAGGTGAAAATATTCTCGTCATGTGTGAGGTTTGTAATCCAGACGGTTCTCCACATAAGTCAAATTCAAGAGCAGCTCTTGTAGAGATAGAAAAAAGATTTAAGGAGCATAAATCATGGTTCGGTATTGAGCAAGAATATACATTAATGGATGGGAAGCAACCCGCGGGTTGGCCAGATGAAGGGTTTCCTGAAAGACCACAAGGTCCATATTATTGCAGTGTTGGTTCAGAAGATGTTGCAGCAAGAAATATGGTAGAAGATCATCTTGACTTATGTCTTGATGCAGGTTTTGAAATATCAGGAATAAATGCTGAAGTAATGTTAGGACAGTGGGAGTATCAAGTAGGACCATTGCCAGCACTTGAAGTTTGCGATCAACTTTGGGTAGCCAGATGGCTATTAGAAAGAGTTGGTGAAGATTATGGTCTAAGAGTAGACCTTCACCCAAAACCAATCAAAGGAGATTGGAATGGTTCTGGAGCACATATCAATTTTAGTACAGAGTCAATGAGAGCTGAAGGAGGAATATCGGTTATTAATGAGGCTTGCGAAAAACTTGGTAATGAAGTTGAAAAACATATCAAAGCGTATGGAGCTCATAATGATGAGCGCCTTACAGGAGATCATGAAACATGTAGCATTAATGAATTTAAATATGGAGTTAGTGATAGGGGAGCTTCGATAAGAATTCCAATGGATGTTGCAAATGATGGTAAAGGCTACCTTGAAGACAGAAGGCCAGCATCAAATGTTGATCCTTACAAAGCATGTGCAGCTTTAATTGAAACTACTTGTAGTTAATTTTTTTGGATTTTTGGAGTCATATTCTTAATCTAAGCGTATGATTTCACAACAGTTACTCGGGTGGTATTCCTTAAATAAAAGAATATTACCTTGGAGAGAAACCAAAGATCCTTACAAAATATGGATTTCTGAAATAATGCTACAACAAACCCAAGTAGCAACTGTAATTCCATATTATGAAAAATGGATGAAAAGCTTTCCAAATATCGAAGCTCTTGCACAAGCTGACTATAATCATGTCTTAAAACATTGGGAAGGATTGGGATATTACTCTAGATGCAGAAATATTCATGCAACTGCAAAGTCTTTAAATGGGAAACTCCCAGAAACATTTAATGAGCTAATCAAGCTTCCAGGTATTGGTGAATACACAGCAAAAACAATTTTAGCAATAGCTTATAACAAACAAGAAGTTGGAGTTGATACAAATTTAGAGCGTGTTGGTTTCAGGCTTCTTGGTTTAAAAAAGAAATCTAAGTTTAATAATAATAGAGTAAAAAAATATCTCGAAAATATTCAGGATAAGGCAAAACCTGGTGATTTTAACCAAGCTTTAATGGATCTTGGCAGTAGTTTATGCCAAGCCAAAGCTGTTGATTGTATGCCCTGTCCAATTACAGCAGGCTGCAAAGCTTCAACCAATGATGATCCCTTGAAATACCCAGAAATGAAAAAAAATAAACCCTCACCAACAGTAAATGTTGCTGTATGTATAATCATTTATAAAAGTAAGCTATTACTTATGCAGCGCCCTAAAGACAAAATGCTTGGTGGTCTTTGGGAGTTCCCAGGCGGAAAAATCAAAAAAGGGGAAACCAAAGAAGATGCAGTGATTAGGGAAGTTTTTGAAGAAACACGCTTAAACATCAATAACCCAAAATACCTTGGGGAAGTAAAACACCAATATAGTCATTTTAAAGTCAAAATTTCTTTATTTCAGCACAATATAAAGGATATTAGCAATCTAAAAATTAAAGAAAAGTATTTATGGACAACTATTAAAGGGTTAGATAATTTAGCTTTACCAAAAGCAAACCATAAGATGTTAGATATTTTTAAAAAAAATAAATAGATATGTATAAGATTATCAGCATTATACTTTCAATATTTATTATACCAGTTTTCTTTTCACTGTTTGCACTACTTTTGATTTGTATTATTATATCAAGTTACATTACACATCCTCGAAATACTTACCATATACTTGCACCTATTAGCTGTAGATTGATTATGTTAAGTGGTTTACAATATTTTTCAGTTAAGGGTAAAGCGCCTCCAAAAGAAAATGGACCTTATATATTCATGTTTAATCATGAATCCATGTTTGATGTTTTAATGCTTGCAGGTGGAATTCCATACTATATAAATGCAATTGGATGGGAGGGAGTATTTAAGATCCCCTTATTTGGTTTTTTTGCTAAGAGGTATGGTGCATACGCGATAACGCACGATTCTACAGATAAAGCAAAACAAACTTTAAAACTTGCAGAAAAGATTTTACTAGAAGACAAAGACTCAATGGTTCTTTCGCCAGAAGGCCAACGAACAATTACTGGTAAATTAGGAGAATTTAAAAAAGGAGTATTTCATTTTGCAAAGGCAACCAATGCTACCATCGTACCAATAGGATTAATTGGTGCTTATCGTGCTAATAAAAGAACTAGCTGGATTATTAACCCTGGCAAGTTAACACTAGTTTTTGGTGAACCAATACCTTCGGATTTATATTCAAATCTATCAGTTGAAGATTTGAGAGATTTAACGAGGGAAAAAATATCTGACCTTCTAGTTTAAGAATCTTATTTTCGGGTGTAATAAGCCTGCAATTCCACATAAGCCTGCTAGAATACCAAACAATAAAAAAATTGTTCTGATATCAAGAAATTCAGCTAAAGATCCAATGATTCCACTTGAAACTGCTGTCATGCTTAAAATAGATATTGAAATAATTGCAAAAACCCTGCCCAAAAGTTTTTCTGGTATATTTTTCTGCATTATAGATACACGAGAAATAATCAAAAAAGGTATACCGATACCATGAAGAAAGGATAAGAGATTTAATTGGTTAAGATTTTCAACAAAATAATAAAAACAAAAGCTAGCACCATCAATAAATAAACCTAAAAGAAATAGTAGTCCATGGGGATATCGATTACCAATCCTGTAGACAGTTGCAGTGCCCACAAGCATACCAAGGCCAATAAAAGCCTCAGCAAGAGCAAAGTCTGCTGCACTTCCTGAAAGATATAGCTTTACTAGAACAGGTATTCCAACGACAGCAGGACCCATGACAAACAAATTACTAAGAAGAGTTAAAATAATTATAAAAGTAAATGTTGAATTGTTTTTTAAAAATATAATGCCCTCATATGTTTTTGATACAATCCTTTTCAAACTTATTTCTTCTTTTTCAACATAATCTTTAGGAGCAAGAGTGGTAATTGATGCTGCTATAAAATAGAAAAAGAGACAAAATAAAAACAAGTTTTCAACATTATAAATTGTCAAAAGTTGAGCAGCAATAATTGGTCCAATTAAAACAGCAGTCTGCCATGATATATTAACGATTGAGTTTGCTTTTAATAATCCTTCTTTTTCAATTTGTGTAGGTAAATATGCATTAAAAGCTGGTACCATTGGTAGACCAAATGCATTATGAAAAAAGGCTAATAAAACTAAAATCCAGATTGACTCAATTTGAAAGAAGAACAAAATTGGGATCATTGCAAGAATTATTCCTTGCATAATTGTTGAAAAAGATATCATTCTTGTTTTAGGAAATAAGTCAACAACTGCGCCAATGAATAGTCCACACAATATTGCCGGAAGGTATGTTGTCATTGCAACTAACCCAGTAATCTTTTCAGAATTGGTTAAATCAAGTATGAGCCAAATAAAAGCTACGTCATAAATAGACCTAGCAATCGAGTTGGATAGAGGAACTGTTAATAAGAATAGATTTAGATTTTTTTTCTGAAACATAGATGCACATTAATAATAAAATTAAAATAATATAAGATAATAATTTCCTAACATTTTATATATTCATTTTCTATTTTTATGCTCGAGGGAAATTAATGAAAAAAGACCAAATATTAGAAAAACTTAAGACAGTGAATTATCCTGGCTTTAATAGAGATATAGTCTCTTTTGGTATGGTAAAAGAAATAGTTATTGATAGAGATATCATAACTATTATGCTTTCTTTTTCATCAAAAAATGAAGAAAAAAAAGAACAATTGATAAAATCTATTATTGATACTCTCAACACAGATAATTTTAATATCAATGTTAAAATTCTTGAACAAACAAATAGTGATGTCGTTGATACAACCAATAAAGAAGCTAACGTTCAAGGAAATATTAAAAATATTATTGCAGTTGCAAGCGGTAAAGGTGGAGTTGGAAAGTCAACAATAGCGTTAAATCTGGCTGCAGCACTATCTTCTTTAGGTTTTAAAACAGGTCTTCTTGATTTAGATATATACGGTCCTTCCTTGCCAATAACAATGGGAGTTAACAAAAATCCAATTGTAGATGAAAACCAAAAAATTACTCCAATAGAAAAAAATAATATGAAGCTAATGAGCTTTGGTTTCATAAGCGGAAATCAAGCCCCAGTAGTTTGGCGGGGGCCTCTTGTAGCAAAAATGACAGAGCAATTTTTCAAAGATGTTAACTGGGGAGAGCTCGATTATTTAATTTTAGATCTGCCGCCAGGCACAGGAGATGTTCAGTTAACCCTATCTCAAAAAATCCCTTTAGATGGTGCAATAATAGTTACCACCCCAAATGATATATCATTAACAGATGTTAGAAAAGGCGCAGATATGTTCAAAAAAGTAGATACTAGTCTTTTAGGAGTAATTGAAAATATGTCATATATGAATATAAAAGGGGAAATACCTGGAAAAGAAAATCAAAAAATTGTAATTAATAACAAGCAAATAGATGTTATTGATGGCAAGTTTAATTTTAATTTTAATTTGTTTAAAAGTGGAGGTGGTTTAGAAGAAAGTTTTAGGCTAAATATACCCTTGCTAGCCGAAATACCTTATTCTGAGGATCTTATGCTGTCGATTGATAGCGGGGATCCATTGGTTTTATCATCTCCTGAAAGTGATGTTGGAAAGATATTTATTAATGTTGCAAAAAAAATAACGAAATAAAAATGTCTAGAAATATTAATCATTTAGCAATTATCATGGATGGTAATGGAAGGTGGGCAGAAGCTGTTGGTAAACCTAGAGCATTTGGACATTCGAAAGGTTCTGAAGTAGCCAAAACTATAATTAATAAATGTGTAAATGAAAAAATTCCTTTTTTAACATTATATACTTTTTCAAAAGAAAATTGGGGTAGGCCTTCAAAAGAAGTAAATGCTCTTATGAGTCTTTTATCAAATATGCTTGATAAAGAATTAGAAAATATGTTAAGGAACAATATTGTCTTTAATATTGTTGGTAATATAGAGGATTTACCAAGCTCAACAAGAAAATTCGTTGATAATGCAATAAATTTGACAAAAAATAATGATGGTATGACTTTAACATTAGCACTTAGTTACAGTGGGCGACAAGAAATTGTAGATGCTGTTAAAAATATTATCAAAAATAATGAGAAAATAATTGATGAAGAAATTCTTAAAAATCACTTATATTGCCCTGAAATGCCTGATCCTGATCTAATTATAAGAACTGGTGGTGAGTATAGGCTTAGCAATTTTTTGCTTTGGCAATCGGCATATTCTGAATTATATATAAGTGAAAAAAATTGGCCGGATTTTAATGAGGTTGATATAGATTTGGCTATTGATAATTTTAACAAAAGAATTAGAAAATTTGGCTCTTTAAAGAAATGAAAAATAAAATTTTTATAGTTATATGTTGTTTATTTGTTCATCTATATGGTCAGGATGTAACGCTATATAGAGTAAACGTTGAAGGTAATCAAACCACCTCAGATAAAATGATTAAATATTCTGCTGGGTTAAGAGATGGTACTCAAATCCAAAGATCAGATATATCGACAGCAGTCACAAGACTTTGGGATCTCGGTCTTTTTGAAGATATAAACATTGTATTGAATAACGAATCACAATTCGGTGTTGAAGTCACAATTATTGTTAAAGAAACACCTATCTTGAATAAAGTGCTTTTTAAAGGAATGACAGTTCGAGAAGGTAGATTTATAGAAAAAATTGATCTTAAACCCGGTAAAAGAATCAAACCTAATTCACTTGAAAAAGCAGCAAGAAAAATAAGTGAAATTTATAAAGAAGATGGGTATTTCAATGTCAAAGTAGTACCTACAATCGAAGTGCCAACAGATACAATTGTGAGAACTGATTATGCAAGAGACGTTCTCTTTACAATTGAAGAAAATAGAAAATTCAGGTTACGTAATATTACTTTTGAGGGAAATGATAGTTTTAGTGATAGAAAGCTTAAAAGAGAATTAAATAATACCAAAGAAAGAAAATGGTGGTCATTCTGGGTTAAAAGTTATGATGATAAAACCTTTGAGGAAGATAAAATTGAATTATCAAATTTTTACAACAATGAAGGACATCGTGATTTTCGAGTTCTTGAGGAATCATTATTAGTAGATGAAGCCACGTCTTCGTTAACACTCAATATCAAAATAGAAGAGGGTCCAAAATATTATTATAGGAATTTTGAATTCGATGGAAACCAAATAGCAGAACAAGCCGAATTAGAAAGATTGCTAGGAATCAAGGAAGGTGATGTTTTTTCTAAAGAACAATTTGATAAATCTGTTTTCGAAAATATGATGAGCGTTTATCAAGATAGAGGGTATATTTTTAGTAATGTTTCCCCAGAAATAATACCATATGGTAAAGATTCTTTAGATGTAAAGTTTGTTTTTAACGAAGGTAACAAGGTCTATGTGGAAAATATTTTTATATCTGGAAATGAAAAAACTAGAGAAAATGTAATTAGAAGAGAGCTAAAGCTTTACCCAGGTGATGTTTTTAGCCGATCAAAGTTAATGAGAAGCCAGAGAGATATTTGGATTCTTAATTATTTTGATAATGTTATTCCAGATGTAACACCAATTTCAGATGATAAAGTTAATCTAGATTTCTTTGTTCAAGAAAAAAAATCTACTCAAAGAATTAATGCAAACGTCGGATTTACTGGAGAATATGGAGTAACTGGTGGTGCCGGTATTGAATTTGATAATTTCATGGGTAAAGGACAGAAATTTAATGTTGGTGCAAGTACTGGTACGAACTTTTCAATCTATACAACCCAAGAACCCTCGAAATATAAATCCTTAAATGTAAGCTTTCAGGATCCAATGATAAACGACAGCCCTTATTTGGTTGGAGCATCTATTTTCTATTCTTTTAGAGGCTCTTCAACAAACTATTACTTCCCCCTAGATTTCACTGTAGGGGGAGCTGTTGCGAGTTTTGGAAGAAGGTTAGAATGGCCTGATGACTTTTTCAGAGTGATGTGGTCTGCAAAATACATGCAAAAAGAATATGATGGTTCTCAAGCAGATATTGATAACTATATAGGTGGCTTGCAAAAAACCAGAGGTATTAGTATTTCACAAGTGTTATCAAGAGATAGTAGAAATAGAGCAGAATTTCCAACAAACGGCTCTACTTTTACGCTTGAAAATACTCTATCGGGTGGTTTTTTAGGTGGTAATGAAAATTTCCAAAAACATATGTTAACACTTGACTGGTTTACTCCAACTTTTTCAAAATTTGTTCTTTATAATTCAGCAAAAGTTGGGGTCATTAAAACAATTGATGTTGGAGACGACATACAAAGTTTTGTTCCCTTTGATGAAAGATTTATTATGGGAGGTAATGGCATACCATATGGTAACGCATTAAGAGGTTATCCTGATAATGCCATTGGGCCTCAGACAGTATCTGGTCAAGCAGTTGGAGGAAACGCAATGGGTAGGTTTATAACCGAATTAAGATTTCCTCTATCAGAAAATCCTGTAATATATGTTATGGCTTTTGGAGAAATGGGAAATGTATGGAATACATCTCAATTGACAGAACCATTTTACATTGATAGATTCAGCTCAATTTCAATGAAAAAGTCTGCCGGAGTTGGTGTTAGGTTTTTTATGCCAGGCATAGGTAAATTAGGCTTTGATATGGGATATGGATTTGATGATATCAATGGTGACGGTGAAGCCCAAGGTTGGGAGTACACAATAACTTTTGGACAAACTTTTTAAAGAAGGAGAATATAGTGTATAAAAAAATATTAGTATTAATGTTGTTGATGGGAATTGCATTTTCTCAACAAAAGATAGGTATTGTTTTTTCTGAAAAAATCAGGCTTGATTTTGAAGAATTCAAGGATGTTGAGCAACAGCTACAATTAGAATTAGAAGTTATTCAAAAAGAATATCAAACCATGGCGACAGAATTAGATAGTATGGTCAAAGAGTATGAGCAACAAAGCTTAATGATGTCAGAAGAGCTAAAAAAAGCTAAAGAGCAAGATATTGTTGATATGAATAACTCTATGCAGAGTTATCAATTATCTAAAGTTGGACCGCAGGGTGAACTAACCAGAAAGCAAGCACAATTAGAGTTTGAGCTTGTAGAAAAGTTTAAAGCAGCTGTAAATGCTGTTGCTATTTCAAAAGGTTTTGATTTAATAATTGATGGTTCCCAAGCTTCTCTTTACACTAAGCCTACAATTGATTTGACAGACGACGTGTTATATGAGCTTAGAAAAGCAGACCAATCCTCAGAATAATAAAGGTCATATTTGTTGATTACCCTTAAAGAATTAGCTTTAAAGGTTAATGGTACTCTTGTTGGAGATGGAGGGGTTTCAATCTCTTGTGTAGATGACATTAATCTTGCGCAAAAAGGATCTATAACGTTCGCTTTTTCTCCCAAGTATAAAAATAGCGTTGAATCCTCTAAAGCTTCTGCATTTGTTGTAACTAATAAAAAAGACTTAATTGGTAAATCTGGTATTGTAGTTGAAAATCCATATTTATCCATGATTACAATCCTGAATATTTTTAAATCAAGTAAAATTGCATCAGGCAAGATCCATAAAGATGCATTAGTAGAGAGTTCTGCTATTGTAGGAAACGCAACTACTATTGGACCTTTTTCATATGTTGGAAAAACATCCAAAGTTGGAAAAAATGTTTTAATTGGTAGTGGAGTCAAAATCAATGATGATGTTGAAATTGGAGATAATTGTATCATTCATGATAATGTTGTTATCTATGACAATGTTAAGTTAGGTAATAGTTGTGAGATAGATGCTAATACAGTAATTGGTAGCGATGGCTTTGGCTATCATACTGAAAAAAATGTTCATCATAAAATACCTCACGTTAAAAATGTTATAATTGGTAATAATGTTCATATAGGTTCTTCTTGTACAATTGATAGAGGTTCAGTACAAAATACCATAATTGGGGATGATTGTAAATTTGATAATCAAGTACACATTGCGCATAATGTTAATATTGGAAAAGCATGTTTGTTGGCAGGAGGAGTTTTTGTTGGAGGTAGCACGACAATAAGGGATTTTGCAGTTATAGCTGGTAAAAGTGATATTGGACCACATCTCGTATTAGGTCCAAACACAACTTTGGCTGCAAGGTCATGTGTTTTAAAATCACTCCAAGGTGATCAGGTTTATGCTGGGAATCCTGCAAGACCACTTAAAGAAAAATTAAAAAGAGATGCAATTATCAAAAGATTTGAACTATTAGAAAAAAGATTAAAAAAAGATGCAATCTAAACAACAAACTATAAAATATTCTGTATCATGTACTGGTGTTGGTTTACATACAGGTGTCCAAAGTACAGTGACATTTCATCCAGCTGATGAAAATAGCGGAATTAAATTTATAAGAAATGATTTAGGAGATAAGCAGGTCACTCCTGATATAGATAACGTAGTTGATTTAACTAGAGGAACAACCATTGAAGAAAATGGGATTAGAGTTCACACTACAGAACACGTTCTATCTGCTTGTGCAGGTATGGGTATTAATAATTTAATAATTGAATTAAATAGTAAAGAGCCACCTGTTATGGACGGTAGCTCTAAAGATTTTGTCGCTGCACTAAATGAAGGTAAAATCATTCAACAAGAATCTGATGTTGATTTTTTAGAAATAACAAAACCAGTTGTGTATAATGACGAAGAAAAAGATGTTGAAGTTTTAGCTGTCCCTTTTGATGGCTTCAAAACTACATTTACAATTCAATATGATTTGGATGATCTGGATGTTCAGTACAGTTCAATTCAAAATATGTATACTAACTATGAAACACAAATTGCCCCTGCTAGAACATTTTGTCTTTTAAGTGAGGTAACAGAGTTAGCAAAACAAGGATTAATTAAAGGTGGTAATATTGGTAATGCAGTTGTAATTGTCGATAGAGATATTGATGGTGAGGAAGTAAAGTTTTTTAAGGAGAAGTTTGGTATTAAATTTTATCAGGGATCTAGAGGTTTATACAAATCTCAGCAATTACGATTTAAAAATGAACCTGTAAGACATAAAACTTTAGATTTAATTGGAGATCTAGCATTATTAGGTAAGCCTATAAGGGGCCATGTAACCGCAATTAAAAGTGGGCATAAAGGTAATGTGGAGTTTGCAAAACTTTTAAGAAAAGAATTTAAGGACCAGTTCAAATGAGAGATATTAACTATATACTGAACATGATTCCTCATAGATATCCATTTATTATGATTGATAAAGTAGTTGAGGAATCAAAAAAACATATTAAAACACTAAAAAATGTTACAGTAAATGAACCCCATTTTTCAGGACATTTTCCAGAAAAACCAATTATGCCAGGAGTTTTAATTTTAGAGTCAATGGCTCAATCTTCTTGTCTGTTAATTCTTAATTATATCGATAATCCTGACAAACACTTAGTTTATTTATCAAAAGTAAATCATTTGAGGATTTTAAAAAATGTAATACCAGGTGATCAGCTGGTTATTAAAGCTGATTTGGTACAACATAAGATGAATTCATTTAAATTTAATGCAATTTGTACAGTTGAAGATGAAGTTGTTGCTAAATCGGAGTTTCTAGCAACTCTAGTAAAAAAATAGGAGTTAATTATTAATAATATACACCCAACTAGTGTCATAGATGAAAATGTAAAAATTGGAAAGAACGTGACAATCGGTCCATATAATGTGATTGAGAAGAACGTCTCTATAGGAGATAACGTTACAATTGGTAATTTTAATACAATATCAGAGTTTACAGATATTGGAGAAGATTGTAGTATTGTACACAACAGCAGTATAGGAGCAATCCCCCAAGATAAAAAATTTGAAGGGGAAGAATCAAAGCTTATCATTGGTAAAAGAACAATTATTAGAGAATTTGTGACGCTTAATAGAGGTACTAAGGAAACTGGAGAAACTAGAATAGGAGACGATGTTTTAATAATGACAGGTGTTCATGTTGCGCATGATTGTATTATAGGTAACAACGTAATTTTAGTAAATCTTGTTGCTTTAGGTGGACACGTTGAAGTTGGTGATTGGGCTATTTTAGGTGGAGCAAGTAATGCACATCAATTTTGTAAGATAGGGAAACATGCTATGATTGCTGCTAATTCCAAAATAGTACAAGACGTTCCTCCATTTATTCTTGCTGGGAAACATCCAGTTCAATATTCTGGCATTAATTCTTTAGGATT
Organism: uncultured Fidelibacterota bacterium; assembly: GCA_902629855.1. Taxonomy (GTDB): domain Bacteria; phylum Fidelibacterota; class Marinisomatia; order Marinisomatales; family Marinisomataceae; genus Marinisoma. The sequence goes on along the minus strand of CACOSI010000001.1, from coordinate 33,035 downwards.
AACAAGAAGAGGTTTTAGTGATAAAGATAAATCAAACCTTAAAAAAGCATATAGATATATTTTCCGTTCAGATTTGAATCAATCAGATGCAATAAACAGAATCAACGAAGAATTTTTAGAAGATAAAAACATTAAAGATGTGGTTGATTTTTTCAAATCTTCAAAAAGAGGTATTATTTAGTTGAGACAATGAAAAAAGTTTGTGTTTTAGGTTCAACTGGATCAATTGGTTTACAAACCTTATCAGTTTTAAAGGAAAATGATAAATTATTTTCTCTAGTTGGAATTAGTTGTCATTCAAATGCAGATGCTATTTATAAACAAGTCAAAGAGTTTAAGCCAAAGTTTGTTGCTATAAATATTATTGAAAAGAATCATCCATTAAATCGTTTTTGTACTAAAAATAATATAATTTTAATATCTGGAGAAAACTCTTCATCTACTTTAGCATTAAAAGTAAAAGCTGATTTAGTTTTAAATGCGATTGTTGGAACAAGTGGACTTGAGCCAACCATAAATATTATAAAAAGTGGAACTGATTTAGCGCTAAGCAATAAAGAATCACTTGTTCTTGCCGGCCATATTATAATGCCTCTTGCAAAAAAAAATAATGTGAATATTATTCCAGTTGATAGTGAACATTCTGCTATTTACCAATGTATGATTGGAGAAAAAAAAGATACTATTGAAAAAATTATATTAACAGGAAGTGGTGGGCCTTTTCTTACAAGAGAACTTTCTACATTCAATTCAATTTTACCTGAGGAAGCTTTAAAGCACCCAAACTGGGATATGGGAAGAAAAATATCAATTGATTCGGCTACTATGATGAATAAAGCTTTAGAATTAATTGAGGCAATTTGGCTTTTTAACATTACTTTTGATAAGATTGATATTGTTATCCACCCTCAGTCAATAGTACACTCGATGGTATACTTCAAAGATGGTTCCTATAAAGCCCATCTTGGTGTTCCAGATATGAGAGTACCTATTCTTTATGCACTTACTTTCCCAAATAGATCTTCAAATAATGTGGAAAGATTAAATTTTGAATCTTTAAATCTTACTTTTGAAAAACCGGATTATAAAAGATATCCAATTTTAAGTTTAACAGAAAAATTACTTATGGCTGGAGGAAATAGAGTGGCGGTTATGAGTATAGCTAATGACTATATTGTTCAACAATTTTTAGAACGAAAAATTACTTTTAAAGAAATATTTACAAAATTGGTTGAAACAGTAAAAAAGTTTGAAAATGACAAACTACCATCAGTTAAAGAATTAAATACATTAGATGAAAATATTAGATTATATTTTGAATCTAAATAGAAGAAAATGATTTATATTTTAGCGTTCATAGTATTAATAGGGGTTATTGTTTTTGTTCATGAGCTTGGACACTACATTGCTGCGAGGAGTGTAGGCGTCGGGGTAGAGCGTTTTTCTATTGGAATGCCTCCAAATTTTATTGACCTAACAAAGACCAAATCCGGTTTAATATTAGATATTTATTTTTTTTCATTTTCAAATTCAAAGATTAAATGGAAAAAAATATATTCAACTACTTTCAAGTCTTTTACAAAACCATCAGAGACAATCTTTACTGTAGGGCTTTTACCGCTTGGTGGATACGTTAAAATGAAAGGAATTCTTGATGAAAGTATGGACAGCGAATTCGCTGGAGCAGAAGATGAGTTAGAGTCTAAAACACCACTGCAAAAAATTTGGGTAATGAGCGCAGGAGTAATAATGAATATTATTCTTACTTTTTTTGTTTTTTCTCTGATTGGTGGAATTCAAGGAGAAATGATAACAGAAAATGATGATGCAGTTATAGATTATGTTGTCCCAGGCGGGCCAGCAGATCAAAATAATTTAATGGATGGTGACAAAATTATTAGTATCAATGATTTCAAAATCGAAGGTTGGAGCGAAGCAGTTTCGATTATTGAAAAATATCCAAGTCAAAATATTTCGATGGATATAATGAGAGATGATAAGATTATTAATAAGAATATATCTCTTACATCTAGACCTAATTTAGATAGTGGCAGAGTAGATCAACAAGTTGGTGCATTGGGTGTGTCTAAAAAACAAATATCTAAAAAACTTAATTTCGTTGAATCCTTATCATATGGAGTAGATGAGACTAAATGGGCAATGGTACTAATGACTTCATCATTAAAAATGATTTTTCAAGGTAACGTTTCACGTGACGACGTAGGTAGTGTAATTATGATAGGTGATATGGCAGGGCAAGCTGCTCAAGCAGGGTTAATTCCTTTTCTTTTTTTGATGGCTTTAATTAGTGTTAATCTTGCATATATCAATATTTTGCCAATTCCAGGACTTGATGGAGGACATATTGCAATTATTATGATTGAAGTTTTAATGGGAAGAAGTTTATCGGTAAAAGCCCGAATAAGAATTCAGTCCATAGGAATGTTTATATTATTTTCTTTAATGATATTTTTGCTACTAAACGATATCATTAGAGTATTTTCTTAAGTCTTAGCTCAATAACTCCACTTCCAATCCTAATCAATATTTTTGCTGGAACTAGATTATCATTAATTAAAACATAACTTACTTCCATATCACCTTTATTTTTTAATACTGGCTCTCCATTTTTGATTGGTGATAAAGTATAACCTTGTATATTACCATAAGGTGTTTTGATTTTTTCGGTTCCCAAGTTCTTTATTTCTATTGACCTGCTTTTACCAGCATCAACAATATCAAATATCTTTGATTGATTTGTTTCAATATCAAAGGTTGAAAGAATTAGTAATAAAGAATAAGGATCAAAAACGTTATCCTTTACTTTAAATTCTTTTCCATTCGTATTTCCTATTTGCTTTTTAATTATGGTTTTAGTTTTTTTCTTTTTCCTAAGCTCTCTAATATTTTTATCTTGTTTAACTACGTTGAGAGTTTTTTGATTAACCCAAACATCTATTTCATTTCGAATCTTATATATTCTATCACCTAATTTTGTTGTACGAACTTTAAAATTAAAATGGTAGACATCAATTCCGTCTATAATGTCTGGATTCTTTATCGACAAAGATGCTTCACCAAGCTTTAGGTTTAATACATCTAGTGCACCTTCTATAAATACGTCATATTCATATTTTACTTTTGTGTCAAAATTATTTTTAAGATCATTTGCAACAATAGTAGAAAGACTTAAGAGAAACAGTATTATAAATCTCATTTATCGTATTTTGGTTTTTTCATTATTATCAAAAAGATATATACTTGACGGAGGGTTGTTTATAATACCACCGTCTATTAATAAATCAATTTTGTCCCCAAATTTTTTTTCTATTTCATCTGGATTGTTCAGAGGTTGATTTCCTGTCTCATTAATGCTTGTAGTAGTTATTGGTTTTTCATAAATGCTCAGTAATTTTATAAGAAATTTATGGTTGGGAACTCTAAAACCAATTTTGCCGTTTTGTGTTATTCTATTATTAAAAGCATTTTCGACATAACTAACGATACATGTATCACCTAAAGGAACAATATTTTGAATTTCACTCATAAATTTTTCATCAATTATAAGTTTATTTCTAATAGATTCAAAATTGTCAACAATAATACTCATAGGTTGACTTCTTTTTTTAAGTTTATTTATTCTATTTATGCCATCATCATTATCTAAATCTGTCCCAATACCGTAAATAGTATCTGTTGGATACACAATAATTTTTTTATTTGATAGTGCGTTTAAAGCAATATCGATTGCATCTTTATCAGTTAAGCTTATTCTTATCATTGATATTTTTTAAATGTTTTCCATCTCTTGTGAAACCAAAAATATTGTTCCGGCGCTTTTTTAATACTTTTTTCAATTTCTTTTGTATACGCTTGAACAATATCGATGATTCCAAGACTTTTGCTAATTTTTTTAAATTTTACATTATAATAATTATCAACTTTTATTATTTCAAAATAGACCATAGGGCATTTTTTTCTTTTACTTAATATTGCTGCTCCAGAATGGGTTGAAGATTCATTATTAAAAAATTTTACAACAACGCCCTTTTTTTTAGCATCTTGATCGCTCAATAATATAAGCCCGTTATTTTCTTTTAAACATTTACTTAGAAGTTTAGCATCGCCACCCTTGTAAAATTGTTTCTTGAGAAAGTTTTTCCTTATATCTTTAAAAAAAATATCAGCACCACCACTATTTTGCTTATAAGCAACTCCTGTTAAATCAAATTTTAATTCATTTAATTTGAAAAAAAGCTTATCAAAAGCACCAAAGTGTGCTCCAACAAAAATAACACCTTTCTCTTTTTTAAAAGCTTCTTTAATAACTTCTATATTCTCTATTTTGATTTTTTGGTTATTAAAAAAACGAGGATATGATAAAAAGTCTAAAAATTCATTAGTAAAAAATTTATAACATGCTTTCATTGTTTCGTAGTACCAAATATCAGGTTTACTGGGGAATGCTATTTTGAGATTTTCCAGAACAACTTTTCTTCTCATTTTTAGTACATGGAATAGTAGACTATAAATTATTTTATAGGTAATTTTTATTATTGCTTTAGGAGCAATTCTAAGTAGCAATGAAAAAGCTTTTAAAAAAAAATGCATCTACTAAATGTAAATCTTTGAATTAGCAATGAAAACAAAATTAAAGTATATAACTATTCTTATAGCATTCCTTTTTTTTGGTTCCTCTATAGCAGACGAGAGCCAAAAGAACATTTATGTTGTACCAATACAAGATGTTATTGATTTAGGCATCCCTGGGCTTGTCAACAGATCTATTGATTTGGCAGAGGACAAAAATGCCGATCTAATAATTTTTGATATTGATACATTCGGAGGAAGAGTAGACGCTGCTACTCAAATTAAAGATGCCATATCAGGAACAGATATCTTAACAGTTGGTTTTATTAATCGTAGGGCAATATCAGCAGGATCACTCATAGCATTATCATGTGATAAAATTTATATGACAGAAGGCGCCACAATTGGTGCAACAAGTGTTGTTGATATGTCTGGTACTAAACAATCTGAAAAATCCCAAAGCTATATGAGAGAAGAGATGGCAGCAACAGCTGAAAAATCTGGTAAAAATCCTGATATTGCTCGTGGAATGGTAGATGAAGAACTCAGTTTTGAATACTTAGTAGTTGATGGAGATTCTTTAAAAGTTGAAGATATCGAAGGAAGAAAAGAAGGAAAATTAATAACATTGACAACAGAGCTTGCATTAAAATACGGGATTTCAGATGGTAAAAGCGAAACTGTTGAAGAGCTATTATTAGAACTCGGTATTGATAACTACAACATTACTAGATTAAATGAAAATTGGTCAGAAAATCTTGTAAGAGTTTTAACTAATCCCACTGTATCTTCATTGCTCACTACATTCGGTACTATTGGTATCATATCTGAGCTTTATAGTGCGGGTTGGGGTATTGGAGGAACAATAGGAATTATTTGTCTTACTCTTGCATTAGGAGCTGGTTATATTACTCAATTGGCTTCTTCAACAGATCTTTTAGTAATCTTAGGAGGATTGTTTTTATTAGTTATTGAGTTTGTTGCAATACCCGGATTTGGTGTTTTTGGTTTAGTAGGAATAGTAGTTTTATTTTATGGCATTTATCTTTTGCTTATACCTGATATTCCTGTTGGTCCTGAAGTATATTCAGAAGCCTTAGATGGATTCTCTTGGGCTATTGTTGTTGGAATTATTGGTATGATATTTTTATTACGCCTTATCGGACAATCAGCTTTTTTCCAAAAATTAGTTAGCACAGAATCGAACAAAACAACATTAAAGAAAAATTACAAGAACAGAAGTAAAGTTGAGTAATTATAAAATATTATTTTATAATATCTTAAATTTAATTTATAACAAAAAGGAGGAGTAATGGGACTATATGTTGCCATACCGTTAGTATTATTTATTTTATTGCTATTATGGATTGTGCCTGTAGGTCTTTGGTTGCAAGCCATTTTTAGTATTGGTGGAGGGCATGTAACCATATTAAATCTTGTTGGTATGAGATTTAGAAGAGTACCACCGGGTGTAATTGTAAATGGACTAATAGCTGCAAGAAAAGCTGGCCTAGATGCTATCTCAAGCGGAGATCTTGAGGTACATTTTATGGCAGGAGGAAACGTAGATAAAGTAGTTGATGCCTTAATTGCAGCTTCTAAAGCTGGAATTGAATTAACATTTGCTATCGCTACAGCAATTGATTTAGCTGGAAGAGATGTTTTATCAGCTGTTCAAACAAGTGTATATCCAAAAGTTATTGATGCACCAATTGATGGAAAGCTATCAGCTGTTGCAAAAGATGGTATTGAAGTAAGAGCAAGAGCAAGAGTTACAGTTCGTACAGATATCCCTAATCTTGTAGGTGGTGCAACTGAAGATACTATTATAGCGAGAGTTGGAGAAGGTATTGTAAGTGCTATTGGATCAAGAGAAACATATGAAGCTGTTTTAGAAAACCCAGACTCAATTTCAAGAACTGTGCTTGAAAAGGGGTTAAATAGTGGAACAGCATTCGAAATATTATCAATTGATATAGCAGACATTGACGTTGGAAAAAATATTGGAGCCCAATTACAAGCTGATCAGGCTGAAGCAGACCTAAGGGTAGCTCAGGCAAAAGCTGAGACAAGAAGAGCAATGGCGGTTGCATTAGAGCAGGAAATGAAGGCCAAAGTTGTTGAAGCTGAATCTGAAGTACCTCTAGCTATGGCCCATGCATTTAAGCAAGGTAATCTTGGCGTACTTGATTATTATAAGCTTGATAACATTGCCTCAGACACAAGCATGAGACAGTCTATTGCTGGAGTGAGTGAAGACAATAAAGAAGAATCTGAGGATTAATATTGGAAGAGCTAATATATTGGGGGATAATCTTCCTTTTCTATCTTTTTTCTGCCTACAGAAGTAGGCAGAAAAAGAAAGAAGCATCTTTTCAAGAGCAGGAGTTGGAAGAATTTCAAGCTCCTGCCGAAAATGTTGACCCATCAAAACCAGAATTCAACTTATTTGAGTATTTAAATGATGCTATGGAGAAGTCAGCTGTAGATTTAGATAAATCAAATCTTAAGATGCAACCCATAATTGATATTGAAGAAAATTATGAACCTGAATTAGTAACAAAGCAACGAGAGGAACCTGAGATTATCAATGAGCAAAATTTTGATATAAAAAATCAACATTTAGATCATCTCAAAAGCAGAATCAAAACAGGTTCAAATACCATTGATAGTTCTTCAGAAAGGTTAAAGGTAATTCAAAAGAAACTAAGAAATAAACCAACAAAGTTAGGAATTGTTATGCAAGCAATTTTTGAACCACCCAAATCACAAGGATTGTAATTATGAAATTCTTAATTATGGGACCTCCAGGTGCTGGTAAGGGTACTCAGGCTAAAATTCTCGCAGAAAAATTTAACCTTGAACATCTATCAACAGGAGATATATTACGATCAGAAATAAATAATAAGTCAGATGTTGGTCTTAAAGCCCAAAAATTTATGGATGCAGGAAATCTTGTACCAGATGATGTTCTCTTATCAATGATGAAAAATAAATTAACTCAATTAAGAAATAGTGGAATTATTTTGGACGGTTTCCCTAGAACTGTTCCTCAAGCTGAAGGATTATCAAAAATTTTTAGTAGTCTTGAATCAAAAATTGACTATGTAATAAATATTGAAGTCGAGGAAAATGCACTTATAAAGAGATTAATTGAGCGTGCAAAAAAATCAGGTAGAGCTGACGATACAGAAGATGTAATAATTAAGAGACAGCACGTTTATAAAGAATTGACCGAGCCACTCATCGAATATTATAGTAGCGAAATTATTCAGGTGGACGGAGATGGAACTATTGAAGAAGTAACACATAGAATTCTTAAAAGAATTATATAATGCATATAATTGCAATTACAGGCGGAATTGCATCAGGAAAATCTCTTGTAGCAAAATATCTTTTTGATGAATATGGAGCATTCGTTTTTGATGCTGATAAAGAAGCAAAAAATATCTTAATGAAAAATGAGGTATCAAAAAAACTATTAGATTCGTTCCCTTCCATAAAGTCCTTAACACTTAAAGAAATTTCAGAAGTAGTTTTTAAAAATAAATCCAATCAAAAAAAATTAAATGATATTATTCATCCCTTGGTAAAAATTGAAATTGAAAAATCTATTGCCATTAAAAAAGGTAAAGAAAATATTTTTATTATTGATGCAGCATTAATAATTGAGTCTGGAATGTTCGAAGATTTAAAAAATAATGGAGCAATTATAGTTTTGATTGCAGCTAAGGATAGTATTAGAGCTAGAAGAGCTTTATTGAGAGGTGGCCTTTCTCAAAAGACAATTAGTGATAGGATGAAGCTTCAAATGAGTGATGAAGAAAAGAAAAAATATGCAGATTTTGTAATTGAAAATAACTCAAGCAAGGAATCTCTTTTTACTGAAGTTGATAAATTTTTCAAAGAAAACTTAGGATGATAGATTTAAATAAATTACTGACATTATTTATTTTTTTATTTTTTATTTCATGTGAATCAGATATTGGTTCTGAAACAATATCTGATAATGATAGCGAACAGTCTGGAGGAACATTTGTTGGTGGTGGAAATAGTACTCCTTCTGAACTTTCGGTTGAGTTAATTACAAAGATAAATGATCAAACCGCATCTTTTTCATCTCCATTTGGTGGATATAATAGAAGCTTCATTGTACATGTTCCTCCAAATTTTGACCCTAATATTTCTTCCTTACCACTCGTATTCATTTTACATGGATATACAAGTACAGCACCTATAATAAGAAATTATTCAAACTTCGACTCCATTGCTGATCAAGAGAATTTCATTGTTGTTTATGTTCAAGGAACGACTGATAATTTTTCTAATACAGGATGGAATGTTGATCTTTTACCCTCATTCAGCACAGTAGATGATGTTGCTTTTTTCAGAGCTCTAATTTCGTATTTTAAATCTAATTACAATATTGCAGATGATAAAATATTCTCAGCAGGAATGTCTTTAGGTGGATTTATGAGTTATAGACTAGCCTGTGAAGTAGAAGAAATTAATAGTATAGGTTCAGTTACAGGTTCAATGTCAGGCTATTATTCTTGTTCGCCACCAAATAAGAAAAGTATTATACATTTTCACGGGACAGCTGATACTGTAGTTCCATATAATGGAAGTGATTGGACAAGATCTGCCATAAGTGCTCATAATTTCTGGAGTGATTTCAGTAATTGTGAAAACTTTTCTGAAATTATATTACCTGATTTAAATAGCGATGGTACTAGCTCATCAGTTAAAATATCAAGTGATTGTGATGATAACGTAATAGTTCGATTATATACTTTACCAGATGAGGGACATACTTGGTTTAAAAGAGAGTGGGGTCATGACTTGTCAAGCTCAATAGCAATCTGGAATTTTTTTAAAAGTCAGATTAATGAAGATTGAACAAAAGTTTTTAAAATATCTATCTAGTAAGGATACCGTTCTTGCAGGTATAATAGAGAAATTTGATGAACCATCTATATCAAAATCAGATGATTATTTATTAGATTTAGTAAAATATATTATTTTTCAACAAATATCTACTAAAGCGGGTATAAGTATCTATAAAAGATTTCTAACTTATTATAAAAATGAGAAGCTCCTAAAAAGAAAGTTTTATATTACAAAAAAAGCTCAAAAGGAAATTGGGTTGTCTGCTCAAAAGAAATTATATATCGAGAATATTTTTCTAAATAAAGAAGTAATAATTGGTTTAAAAGAAATAAACGATGAAAGAGTAATCAGAGAGAATCTCATTAAAATAAAAGGTATAGGTAATTGGACTATTGATATGTTTTTGATTTTTTCAAAATGTCATCTTGATATTTTCCCAGTAGGTGACTTGGCGGTGATCAATGTAATTAAAAAAGAGTATCAAGTTGATTCAATAGAACAAATTCTTAAAATTGCTAATAAGTGGTCTCCTTATAAAACGATAGCTACTTTATATTTATGGGAATCTTTGGGAGATGAATTCCCTAATTAAAGTCAGATAATTTATATTTAAGAAAAAAATCGATTAATTCTTTGCTAGAATCTATCTCACGGTTATTCTTTCCAAATAATAATTTTTGATAAAGCAAATCAAAAGTAGGAGAACCTAGCCAAACATGTCCGCCATTTAATACTTTCAAATGAATCACTTTTGTATCAGAGTTGTCTTTATAAAAAGTATATTTTTCAACGGTTGTCCGATCTTTTTTATAAGTATCCTCTATGTTTTCAACTACTAGCTTGTCTAGTTGATTGTGTTTAGCCCAAAAGTTGACTGATTCTATTGTACTTAAATAATATCCATTATAGCCATTATATTTTTCAAATTTATCTTTGGTGCCATGAATATGAATTAAAGGAATTTCTCTTTTTATTTTACAAGATCTTCCTTCATTGATAATAAAATTACCTCCAACAGATCCAAATGCAGCTATTTTGTTTGATAGACCACACATAAGCTCATAAGAGAATTCTCCACCATTGGAAAAACCACAAACATATATACGATTTGAGTCAATATTATATTTTGAAGTCACTGAATCAATGAGTGCATCTACAAAACCAATATCATTTTCTTCATTCTTAAATTTTTCAGCTTTGAGACCAACATTCCATGATTTATTAATGCCTTCAGGATAAATTACTCCGACCCCGTTCAAGTGGGCATAATTATCCATTTGTGAAAATTCTTGTTGTTCAATTGCATTACTTGAAAAACCATGAAAATTGATAATTAAAGGAATAGGTTTTGACATATTTTTAGGAAGTGAAACATGGTACTCTCTTTTCTTTCCATCAAAGTTAATTATGTCTTTTTTAGTAATTATCTTATCTTTTGACCCTCCTAATAAAAAAAACGAAATAAAAAATATGAAAAGTTTAAACATAATTAAAATAGCTCATTTGTTAGGCAATGAACCGAACCACCACTTAAATTGAACTGAGATACTTCAGTTGAATCAAAAGTTATACCATTAGATAAAGCAAATTCCGATATTGGTTTCTGGTTTAATTTTTTACAACCAATGAAAAGTCCTGGAAGTGTAAGACCGTTCATTGCTGTTCGAAAGCTTATTGAAGAATTGATATTTTGATGCTCAATCTCTATAAGCTCCCATTGATACGAAACACAAATATTCCTTAAGTTATTTATTTCTTTATTATTAAATACTTCACGGGCACATATGATACCAATGCAATCATGACTATTATTAAAAATAGGAGCTATTGAAGTATCTAAATGATATCCACTAGAAGATATTATATGTAGTTCAGATACTTTTAATTTTTCAGCCATTTGCTCTGCACCTCTTAAATTATTTCTTCCTTGTCCAGCTAATAAAACATTTTCTTTTGGTAAATAAAAAAATTCTCCTCCTTCTGCGATACAATCATTATCTAAAAACGATATATTATATTTTAACTCTTCTAATTCATTAATTACAAATTCACCTTCATTCATTCTCTCTGAAAGCTTCATATTACATATAACAATATTTTTTTGGCGATTACACACAAAATGATCACGCATAAATACAAAATCATACTTATTTTTCATTTCTAAACTTTTTTTGAAAGGTATTTCAATTAATTCAAAGCCATATTCTTCTATAGTAGATATTAATTTCTTGTGTTCATGTTTAATTAATTCTTGATTAGGATTTGCTCCGTCAATCATCATATCATTATCTTGGTAGGCAGATATGCCATTTGGCCACCATCCTGATGAAGGGAGAGAGCTTACAGCTATTTTAATTCTTGAAGTCATGGTCGATATTATAAACTTACAATTTTTATATTAACTTAATGAAGTTAAATTCACATCATGCAAAAAGATATTATTACAGTAAAAGATTTAAATAAATATTTACCGGCAATAAAGACTATATCAGATATCAATTTTTCAGAAAAAATCAATGAAGGTTTATTTTTATCTGAAGCAATTGATGCAATGAAAAAATTACCAAATGAGTCAATAGATTTGATTGTCACCGAACCTCTTTTGCAATCACAAGGTAATTTAAAGTATAAAGAATATCTCAGTTTTGTTGAAAATTGGGTAAAAGAATCAAGAAGGGTTTTAACAGCTAGTGGATCAATCTATATAATTTGTCCTTGGGAATCATCATCCTTATATCATTCAATTTTATCAAAAGAATTTATTATTCAATCAAGAATTACCACTGAAAGACAAATTGAAGAACCTGAATTATCTCAGTGGAGAAATAAAATTTCAGATATTTGGTTTGCCACAAAAACTAATGATTACATTTTTAATCAAAATTATATTGTAAACGGTAAGAATATCAATAACCCTAAACCCGATGAGATAAAAGATAACCTTTGGTTTCATTTGGACTATGAAGAGATAATACATAGAATTATAAAGGCTAGTAGTTTTAAGCTTAATTGGATATTAGACCCCTTCATGAATGTAGGTGCCGTAGGAGTTGTAGCAAAAAAAAGAGGTAGAAGATTTATTGGCTTTGAATCAAACCAAGACCAGATGCTTTTAGCTATGAAAACTATAAATGAAAGAGAAAAATAATGCTTAAAAAAATTGAAAAAGATATGATGTCAGCTCTGAAAAATAAAGAAAAGGAGAAAGCAGGTTCTCTAAGACTTATTATTTCAAAGTGTAAAAATAAAGCCATAGAGCTTGGAAGAGATTTATCAGATTCTGAGGTAATTAAAGTTTTACAAACTGCTGCAAAACAACACAAAGAGTCTATCAAGATGTACAAAGAAGGTAATAGAAGTGACTTAGTTGAGCAAGAAACCACTGAATTGGGATTTGTTGAAGACTATCTTCCTTCCATGATGGATGAAGTTGAAGTTAAAGAGTTGATAAAACAAATTATTGAAGAAGTTGGTGCAACAGATATGTCAGACTTTGGGAAGGTAATGCCCAATGTAATGAAAAAAGGTGCGGGAAAAATTGACGGTAGCTTAGCCCAATCTATTGTAAAAGAATTACTTTCATAATATGGTAATTGATATACTTTTTTCAATTATAATCCTAATCACAGCTATTTTCGGTATGAAAAAAGGTTTTATAGAGTCTTTTACTGATTTTTTAAATTTAGTTGTTAGTATTTGCGTTGCTCTACTATTTTATGTTGAATTATCATATATAATTTCAAAATATGTGAGTATTAATGGTACTGTCATTGTAATATTTTCAATTATACTATTATTCATTGTAACTATTATTCTCCTAAGACTTACTACAAGCTTTTTATTATTTCTTTTTGATAACAGTTTTTCAACTTTTAAACCATTAAATAGTACTCTAGGCTTTATTCTTGGTGCAATAAAAGGGATACTAAGCTTAACACTCTTTGCTGGAATTTTTGAAAATTATATATCTTTAAAAGTTTATGAAATTTTGCATGCGCAATCGAAGATTCTTGTTTTTCTGGAACCATTCAAGGACTATATTTTTAAATAATGAGAAGAATAGCACAAGAAACAATAAATAGAGTATTAGAAGAAGCTGATATTTTTGATGTTATATCACAGTATGTTGATCTAAAGAAAAGAGGTAGGAACTATTTTGGTTTAAGCCCATTTCGCTCAGAGACGAAACCATCATTTAGTGTAGCCCCAGAAAAAAATATGTGGTATGACTTTGGATCAGGTCAGGGTGGGAATGCTGTTCAATTTTTAATTGAATATGAAAAAATAAGTTTTTCAGAAGCGATTAGATCGCTTGCAGAAAAATATAATATTGAAATAATTGAAGTTGGAGATAAAGAGCAAAGTAATCTTTACGATAAATTATACGAAATACATAATTTAGCATTCGTTTTTTTTAAGAATAATCTATCAAATAAGTCAGGAAAAAAAGCAAAAGATTATTTAATGACAAGAAAATTTGATGATTCTATTATTGAAAAATTTGGTATTGGATATGCAAAAGACTCTTGGGACCATTTATATAAAGAGTTAAATGAAAAATTTGATGAAAATATTATCGAAAAATCAGGACTTTTTTCAAATAGTAAAAAAGGAAGAATTGACAGATTCAGAAATAGAATCATATTTCCATTTTATAGTTTATCTGGTAAAGTAATTGCTTTTAGTGGAAGAAGCTTATCTGATTCTGATGACGTAAAATACCTTAATTCACCAGAAACCTTACTATTTCAAAAAAGTAAAACATTTTTTGGTTCTTATCAGACACTTCCAGAAATAAGGAAGCATAACTATGTATTACTTGTTGAAGGACAAACAGATTTTCTAAGATTATATGAGAAGGGATTTAAGAATGTGCTTGCAACTTCAGGCACTGCATTTTCCTCAAAGCATGCTGAAGCATTAAATAAATATACTAATAGAGTAATTTTATGTTATGATTCAGATAATGCTGGTATAAACGCTGCAATACGTACTGGATATATTTTAATGCAAAACGGATTTGAAGTAAGAATAATCGATCTTGGACAAGATCTAGATCCTGATGATTATTTTAAACTTAAAGAAAGTGATAATAACTCATTTAAATCTTTAATTAAAAATGCCGTACACCCAATTAATTTTATAATAAATAAAAAAAATATACTTGAAAAAGGAGCATCAGATAAATCAAAATTTGTCAATGAATGTATAGAAGAAATCAAACTTGTTAAAGATGTAATTATAAGAAATGACTTAATAAAAAGACTATCTAATGAAATGGGTGTAGTTGAATCTGAAATACTAGATCGTTTTGAAAATATAAAAGTAAAGCGCGTGTTTAAAGATAATAAAAGCAATGAAAGTGATGAATCTGGCAATCATTATAATTCAAAAGCAGATAGAGCTCAAATTGAAATTATTAAACTTTTAATTCACAACCATTCATATGCACCTAATCTTGATATGTCACTTTTTGATAATAAGCTTTGTTATAATATTGTTAAAACTATTAAAGACAATGTCGGTAAATATAATAATGTTGCTCAATTAATCGAATTAGTTGGTGAAAGTCCTGAAGAAAGAAATCTTGTAGCATCATTAGCAATAGATATTCCTGAAAAAAGTAATGAGGAAATTATTCTAAGTGATTGTGTTAAAACGCTTGAAGATATTAAGCTGAAAAAAGAGATATCATCAATTAGAAATCAAATTCGTATTATGGAAGAGAATGACAAAGAAATGGATAATGATCTTCTTCGTAAACTAGAATCACTTCAAAAAAAAGTTCTGTAAAATAAAAACCCTCTTTTTTCAAAGAGGGTTTTTATTAGTAATTAAATGTTAGTTTATAACTTAGTAGTTAATAGTAATTCCAACATTGTACTGTTTTGGAGCACCCATACGAACTCTAAGGTTTGCAACGTCTCCTGATCCATCATAAGCATCAACAAAGTCACCAATGTATAATTCATCAGTTAGATTGAATATAGATGCATTAAGTGTTACATCTCTACCCATTAGCTCTGTTGTATAGCTCATTTGAAGATTCATGATAGTTTTTCTTTCAGTTTCATAAGCATCATCAGCAAAAGTATTACCTTCACCTAATAAGAATGCTAAATCCTGAATAGCGCCATCATAACCCCATCTTGGATATTGTCTAGCAAAAGATTCTGCTTCAACAGATGCTTTTAATCTGTTAAAGAAACCAGTTACCATTAAAACAGTCTGTGATTGTGGAGCACCTGAAACCATAACATCTTTAACATATAGATCAAAGGTTTCTGAACTTGTGTCATCACCTTCAATTGCATTATATGTATATGTTAAGTTATCAGTAAATCTCCAATCACTTTCGTGACCTCTAACATCAATTCTCAACACTGGAATTGGTTGATATGCGATAGAGTACTCAAGACCGGTATGAAGCTCATTCAATCCAGTAATACTAAAGAATGATTCAACACCATTTAGGTCTTCTGAAGTTCCACTTTGGTTTCTGTCAGCCCATAAAGCATAATAGTAGTTCATACTACCAGCCCATTGGCCATTAGCAGATTTAAATCTGGCTCCAACATCAAACCATGTAGCTTTTTCATTTTCAAACTCTGAGTTCTTTATCATGTTCACATCATCAATCAGCTTATCAAGTGATGGTGTCATTGCTGAGTAACTAAAGTTACCAAACAACTGCCATGTGTCATTTAACGCACGACTACCACCGACTTTCATCTGATATCCAAGTTCAGCGTCTGCTTCAATTTTTAGGTTATCAAGCGTAAAATGATCTTGTGCAGTATAACTTGCAGTTGTAGCACCGAACATACCAAATACATTTGTTCCGTCTCCAAGATCTTTTGATGCTTGAACATATCCACCTAACCAGTCAATAGTATTAGTATTGTCATAGTATAGTTTGTCACCTAATGTTCTATGTCTTTGTTCTTCTGTCCAATTTGGGTTTGAAGAATTGTAGAAGAAGTCACCACCTAGCAAGTCATATACTTGACGGTAGTGTTCAACTTTTGCAGTTCTTATATCAAGACCATAAGTAACAGATAGTCCATTACCCATATCTTGTTCAAGTTTAGACATGATACCAAAAGTAGACTGATTATTTCTACTACCTCTTAACACACCTCTTGACTGATATCCATATCCGTCTTTGAATTGTGCTTCAGACATATTACGTGCAATTGTTGCATCGTAATCTCTTGTACCATTATCTCCCCAAAGAATTGAACCAGCTGAACCAGAACCACCACCTTCACCACCTGAGTAGTAGAAAGAAGTAGCCATTGTCATTGAATCATTAAGGTTTGAGTACCAATTCATTTGAACAATTGGTTTGTGGAAATAATTATTTCTTTCATTAATCATTACTGTTGATCTTTGATCTCTTGTTCTATAATTCCAACCATCAAATGGTCGCCAACTAGCAACAGCTCTCTTACCTGTGTAAGGAGTCTGAAGATCATCGGCTCTAGGATTATAGTCAAGACCATACTCTGTTCTTAAGTCTTCTTCAGCTACGCCCATTTCACGAGCTAATTCATGACTGTAATTTGAAATACGATTATTCCAAAAGTTTTGTCCATGAAACTGAGGAGAACCTAAAGCAATAAACTCAAGACGATTGTCATTGTTTACTGAGTATGATGCATTAAAATAGTAAGACCAAGCATCTGAGTAAGTTCCTTTAGCAAAAAGTTTATCAGCAGTTCTTCTTGAAGCTGAAGCCATAATTGCTAACTTGTCATCCATTAGTAAACCAGTGTTAACAGTAACAGCGGTTTTTGAATACTGGTGTTCACCAGCTTCTTGTTTTACTACAACTCCAGGTTCAGTTGATGCTGGCTGACTCATAAAGTTCACCACACCACCTAAACTTGGTGTTGCAAGATTAACGGAACCTGCTCCTCTTTGAACCTGAACAACAGAAGAAACATCAGCAAGAACACTCCAGTTTGAGAAGTATAAATTACCATTTTCCATGTCATTCATAGGAACACCGTTAATTAAATATGATGTATAACGATCGTCAAAACCACGAACGTAAACATTTTCATCATCCCAACCACCACCATTTTCAACGTAAACGTTTGGTAGAGTTGAAAGAGCTTTTGGCAATCCACGACCACCCAATCTGAAATCAATGTCAGCTTTGGTCATTTCGTTAAAAGGGATTGCATCGGTATTATCTAC
Organism: uncultured Fidelibacterota bacterium; assembly: GCA_902629855.1. GTDB lineage: Bacteria > Fidelibacterota > Marinisomatia > Marinisomatales > Marinisomataceae > Marinisoma. The sequence continues at coordinate 15,350 of CACOSI010000001.1, read as the reverse complement.
ACGTTCAGCAAGTACTTCAACACCACCTAACGCGACGGATGCTGATTCTAATATAAAGTTTGCAGATGCGTTAGAACCTGAAACTCTTACACTAGCACTTGAAGACTTGTAACCAACTACACTAGCAGTTACGGTGTATGTACCATCAGGAACGTTAACAGAGTATCCGCCACTTAAAGTAGCAGCAGCACCTAATGTAGTTCCTTCAACCACAACATTTGCCCCTGGCAAAGCATTACCATCTGCATCTGAAACAGACCCAGAGATAGTACCTTGACCAAAGAGAGCGCCAGAAATCATAATGATTCCAAATAGCGCACCAAGAATCGAACGATTCATAGTTAACTCCTTTTTCTCGGTTATCTTCATATATTAATATATTAACTTAGGATACACGCGAGTATCCTAAGAGGAATTTGTCCTTTTAAATTTTAAATTCCAAAGAATAATTATCTTTTACTTAAATTTTTTTTAAACATATTACACCTATTATTTTTTTTATTAATTTGTCAGATGGAATTTTTAGACTTAAAAACTCAGCAAAAACGAATTAGAAAACCTCTCGAGAAAAGGATTAATAAAATTCTTGATCATGGTGCTTATATCATGGGGCCTGAAGTGTTTGAACTTGAAGAAAAATTAGCTGATTATTGTGATGTAAAACACGCAATTTCATGTTCATCAGGAACTGATGCATTGCTAATACCTTTAATGGCTTGGGGTATAGGCCCTGGAGATGCTGTGTTTACAACCCCTTTTACATATGTTGCAACTGCAGAAGTAATTTCTATCCTTGGTGCCACTCCTGTCTTCGTAGATGTTTATGAGTCCACTTACAATATTGATTGCGAAAAATTAGAAGCTGAAATAAGTAAAGTGATTGATGAGGGGAAGTTAAAACCCAAAGCAATTATTCCTGTTGATTTGTTTGGATTGCCAGCACGATATAGACTGATTAATAAAATTGCTAAAAAATATAACTTGAAAGTTATTGAGGATGCAGCACAAAGTTTTGGAGGTTCTATTAGAGATAAAAAAGTTGGTACTTTTGGGGATATTGCTGCAACATCATTTTATCCAGCTAAACCCCTTGGATGTTATGGTGATGGTGGAGCAATTTTTACCAATGATGATAGTTTGGCAGAGGAATGTAAAGCCATTAGAATTCATGGGACTAAAACCGATCGTTACAATAGCGAAAGAATTGGCTTAAATGGAAGATTTGATAGTATTCAAGCAGCAGTTGTACTAGAAAAGCTCACAATTTTTGATGAAGAGCTTGAAAGGAGAAATATTATTGATGCTAGTTACCGAAAATATTTAAACAATGCACAATATCATCCAGAAGGCTATCAGTCTGCACATGCTCTTTTTTCTATTACTATGGGCTCTAAAAATAAAAGAGATGAATTAATTAAAAGATTTACTTCAAAAAATATACCAACAGTAATCTATTATAAATTTCCTATTCACATGATGAAAGCTTTTGATTTTTTAGGATATGAAGATAATGATTTACCAATCTCTAAAAAACTATCCCAAACTATTGTAAGTTTACCAATGCATCCTTATCTTGCAAAAAATGATATTCATAAAATTATAGAAACGATTAAGAAATAATATGAAATATATTGTAACTGGTGGAGCAGGATTTATTGGTAGCCATGTGGTTGATAGTTTAATTGATGATAACCATGATGTTCATGTAATTGATAACTTTTCTACGGGGAAAAAAGAAAATTGTAACAATCGCGCTGTATATCATGAGCTAGATTTAGCAGATTTCTCAATTTCAAATAATATAGTTGAAATAATGCATGATGCAGATGGAGTATTTCATTTAGCTGCTTTAGCCAGAGTACAACAATCAATTGAAAATCCTGTAAAATATGAGACTAATAATACTTTTGGTACTTTAAATATTTTGAAATGCGCATCTGACGCCAATGTAAGAAGGTTAGTTTACAGTGCTTCTTCATCAGTCTATGGTAATACCGAAACTATCCCTTGTAAGGAAACTGATCAAATTAACCCTATATCTCCATATGCTATTCAAAAATATTATGGGGAGGTTCAGGCAAAAATGTTTTCTGAAATTTTTAATATTCAGACGGTGTCGTTAAGATATTTTAATGCATACGGAGAGCGCCAGAACATTGATGGCGCATATGCTACAGTATTAGGAATTTTTGCTCATCAAAAATTAAATAATAATCCTATGACAATTAGAGGTGATGGAGGACAAAAAAGAGATTTTACATATGTAGGTGATATTGTGCGTGCTAATAGATTAGCAATGTTATCAGAAAAAGTTGGTTTTGGAGAGGCAATTAATATTGGGTCTGGGCAAAACTTTTCAATTAATCAAATTGCTGAGCTTTTGGGAGGGGAGAGCATATATGTAGATCCTGTAGTAGAGCCTCGTGAATCGTTAGCTTCAATAGCCAAGGCCAAAGATCTGCTTGATTGGGAGCCTAAACAAAAAATCGAAGATTGGATACCAAAATACAAAAAGGATTTGGGGATTTAAATGAGTAAAAAGATACTTATTACAGGAGGAGCAGGATTCATTGCCCATCACTTAATAGATTATATTTTAAAAAATACCGATTGGGAAATCACTACATTAGATCGTCTTGATTTTAGTGGAAATTTAAATAGACTTAAAGAAGTAGTAGAATCGTTCCCAGAAAAAGATAAAAAGCGCGTTAATGTAGTTCATCACGATCTCAAAGCCGAGCTAAATCCTGAAATTATATCAACAATAGGTAAGGTAGATTTTATTGGTCATCTTGCTGCAGGTTCGCATGTTGACAGGTCAATAAAATACCCATTAGAATTTGTTATGGATAATGTTGTTGGTACAGTAAATATTTTAGATTATGCAAGAAAAGTCGATGGCCTAGAAAGATTTGCATATTTTAGTACTGATGAAGTATTTGGTCCTGCCCCAAGAGGAGTTAATTATAAAGAAAATGACAGATACAACTCAACGAATCCATATTCAGCTTCAAAAGCTGGAGCTGAAGAGTTAGTCGTTGCTTTTGAGAATACTTATGGATTACCATCTTTTATTACACATACAATGAACGTTTTTGGTGAAAGACAAAATCCTGAAAAATATATCCCAATGGTAATTAAAAAAGTTAGGGATAATGAAAAAGTTGTTGTACATGCTAATCCTGAAAAAACAAAAGCTGGATCAAGACATTACATTCATGCTGAAGACGTATCTGAAGCACTTATTTTCCTTTTTAATTATGATCATGGAAAATTTATTCCTGATGAAACTGGTGCTAAATGTCAAAAATTTAATATTGTTGGTAAAGATGAAATAGATAATTTAGAATTAGCGAGATTCATTGCTAAGTGCCAATCAAAAAAATTAAACTATGAAATGGTTGATTTTCATTCTCAAAGACCTGGCCATGATCTGAGATATGCTCTTGACGGTACAAAGATGAAAGAAATGGGTTGGGAACCTAAGTCATCTTATTCAAGGCTGGAAGATACAGTCAAATGGTCCCTTGATAATAATAGATGGCTTAAAATTTAATTTCTATTTTTAGATATAGCTCTACCTTCGAGCTTTTCCCAATCTTTTTCAGGTCTTACTTTAAGATTGGTTTTCCATGCTCCCTTTAAAACATTTAGGTCAACATCTTCATGATCAGCAAATGATATTAAAGCTTGAATATCTTTTGGAAAGCAACTTCCCCCAAATCCGAATTTACCATCAGGTCCAGGGACATTTAAATGAGAGTGTCCAACTCTTCCATCCCTAACAAAGCCTTCGACAGCATCTTCCCAGTTTGCACCAACTTTATCACTTAATATTCGCATTTCATTCAAAAATGATACTTTTGTTGCTAGAAATGTATTTGTCATATATTTAATTAGCTCAGCAGTTTCAAAATTAGTTTCAATGATTGAAATTGTCTTACCAAATCTCCACTTATATAATTCAGAAACTTTACTTACATCAGTGGCATCTCCACCTAAAATAAATCTTGATTGATTAATAAAATCATAATTTGCACTTCTTTCTGTAAGAAATTCAGGGTTAAAAACCAATTTAATATTTGGAAATTTTTCTTGAAGAGCTGATGATGTACCTGGAACAATGGTAGATCTTATTAAGAAAATAGTATTATCATTTGTAGCTATTTTTGAAATATTTTCAATACAATTCTCCAAAATTGAAAGATCTATCTTTCCGTTTTTATCTGATGGTGTGGGCACTGAAATAAAAACAAAATCGCTATCATTGACAACTTCATTTAATGAGTGTGTAGATTTTTGCGGGTCAACATCAAATACTTTTGTTTCTGCATCACACCCAACGTTTGGAGAAAAACCAAACTTAACTGCTGAACCAACAAACCCTTTACCAATAATTCCTATTTTCATACAAATAATTTATTAATTAATTTAGTTCTTGTTGGTATTTTTTAATCCATTTAAAAATATTTTTTTTAATATCATATTTTTGATCTACAAGATCTATAGCATTCTTTCGATAGTTTAAATACTTTTCACTGCTAATACTTAAAAAATCATTAATTGTTATTGAAAGGGAGCTTGGAGAGTTGCCAACAAAAAATCCTGCTTCAAATTCGGGCAAAATACTCCATGGTGTTTTATTTGAAGCTATCACAGGTGTGCCTTGATTTAAAGATTCAATTACAACATTACCAAAATTTTCTGAATCACTTGGTAATACTAATGCATACGATTCAGCAATTTTGATTTCCTTTTCTTTGCCTTGAATATGTCCAAGAAAATTGACTTTGTCTTCAAGGTTTGATTCGAATGTAAGTTTCTTAAGCTTTGAAAAATACCATGAATGTCTTTCTTCATAAGTTCCAATGATATCCAACTCAAAACCATTTTTTACAAAGTTATCGGACATTCTAACGGCTTTAATCAAATTTTCAATCCGTTTTATTGGATGGATTCTACCTAAAAAAACTAATTTTTTCTTAACATTAATATTTTCTATTCTTGTTGCAGTCTTCATGTAGTTTGGAAGATATATTTTGTTATCTGTTTTAAGTACTTTACTTATATTCTTAAATTCATCATCTGAAGTAGCATGAAAAATAACATTTTTATTCAATTTTCTATAAATGAATAAAGCAATCTTCTTTTTTACCGGACTATAACTAAGCGCAGTATCACTAATTGCACCTCTTACTGAACAGATATATAATTTTGACGGATAGAATATTTTACCAAAGAAAAAGGTCAACATACCTATTGGATCGAAAAGTGCATTTGTATGAATTACTTCATTATCTTTTACTTGACTAAAACTTTTAAATAAAATTTTTAAATCGAACATTCCCCCTTTACCGTAATAAATATTTCCATATTTTGTTTTATTAAATTCATTCAAAGATACTTCATTATTTTTAATTCCAATATTTGTACAAACAATTGAACAATTGATATTATTTTTTTCTAGTTCTTCTATATGCCAAAATACTGTATTTGAAACCCCTCCGATTTGTGAAGGATAATATGATGTTAATGGGAAAAAAATTTTCATAGTACAATAATATTGATATTATTCATTAAAACGTAAGTTTTTTGGAGTAAAAATAATGAGATAAATTATAAAATCTCTAAAGCCTGGGAAGTAGATTGATTCTACCATTCCGTAAAAAATAAAAGGTAATAAATAATAATTGGGAAAGAAAAATTTTTCATTTAATAATATTTTTGAAATAATTAAATATATAAGAAAAATAAAAGAAATTAGGTTGTATCTATTCCAAAAATCTAAAAATGAATTAAAGGTATATTGTTCTCCGCCGAACCATTGATCTTCAGGGTAACCAAATAAAAAATTACTAAATGACAATTGATTTAAAAATTCAAAAGCAGCAATGATTCGCCTTTCTTGAAGAAAACTATAAGTCTCAATACTTGAAAAATCACTTGTGGTTAAAATAAACAGTTGAGTTAAACTTTGTGTGGCATAATAAACCGTAATAAAAAATGTACATAAAAACAAATATTTAAATCTATATACCAAGTCTCGATTTAATTCATATACAATAAAAAATATTAAAAAAAGGGAAATAACAATACCACTTCTGCTGCCCTGCATTGTTATTAACAATAGATTAATAAAACTAAAAAAATATAAAAATTTATTAGCTTTCCAAGCGTAAAGACGATTAAATATAATATATGTAAATAACGAATTATTTAATGCAATTGGGATTGCATTTGAACTAGAACCATAAAGAATATCTTCATTGAAACCTGGTCTGAAAAATAAATCTGGAAGAATTGCATAATAGTTGAAATAATATACAATGTACAATAAGGCAAAGCTAAAATTAAATAGATATACAAAGTTAATTTTTTGATATAAAGCCATTCGGTAAGCCATATAGGCAGTAATTGGAAAAATGATATTAAAAAGATTAATTTGATTTTTAATTATGAATGATAATAGTGCCGCACATATTAAAAAAAGTGTAAAATTTTTTGCTTTTGATTGATCTGATGAAAAGAAGATTGGTTTAAGAAAAGCTAATCCAAATATCCAGTAAAAAAAAATCAATATATAATAAAATAAACCTCTAAGATCTAAGGAAATAAAATTAATTAGATTGGGTGGCATTATAAAAAAGACTATAAATAGAATTGGAATAATTTTTTTAGTATGAATTTTCATGTAATCAGTTCTATCATATTTATCTTATAGTTTAAAATATATGAGTTTTATAGTTTTATTTTTCATTTATTTGTATAAAAAATATGTATTTTTCAGTTATAAAGACTCTATATTGAATTTAAATGAAAAATCTATTTATTCTTAGTACACCACCCCATTATTATAATTTACTTCAATATATTGAGCAATTTGAGGTTAATACTAAAGATTCTGAATTGCTTTTTTTAAGCAGTTTTTTTACTCCTGATAAAATAATGGATGATTTTATAAATAAATACATTGATAAATCTGAATGGAAATCAGTAAGAAGAATATCATTATGGCAAACAAAATTTAAAAAAATATATTCTCCAAGCAACCTATTCAAAATATTTCTTTTGCTATTCAATATATTTTTATTTTATTCATTCAGAAAATATAATCATTTAGTGGTAAACCAAGTTGATCAGTCTTACTGTAAATTTTTTTACATTTTTGTTTCATTTAATAAATTAATCGCTTTAGATGAAGGGAATGATGTTTTTAGAATTTCTCATAATAGAATTCATAATACAAAATCAAATTTATTTATGCCTAAAAAAATCATTTTTTTTAGTTCGTATAAAATAGATGTAAAAGAGCCAGATATTTTAATTGAATGCAAAAATCTTTACTCTAAAAAAATTATTAAAGATCGAAAAATTAACAAAAACGAAATCTTTTTCATTGGTTCTCCTTATCTTGATGATGGATTAATAGAAGAAGATATTTATTATAAATACATCGATAAAATTAGAAAAGACTTTGAAAATACAAATATAAAATATTTTCCACATAGGAGAGAAAATGAAAAAAACTTATCAATTCTAAAAAATAACTACAATTTTTTGATTCAAAGAATAGATATACCAATTGAATTATATTTTCTTAAAATAAATATTTCGCCCGAAGTCATTATAGGATTTTCTTCTAACGCATTATTTAGTCTTAAGAAATTATCTAATGATAATACCTTAGTACGATCTTATTATATAAGTGCTAAAAATCTTCATTCTTTTTCAGACGAATTAATTCAGATTAAGAAGCAATATAAATATGCCGGTATTGAAGTTTTAGATTTATAGAAGTCAGCTTTTATCTTGAACAAAATCAATAACAGAAAAACTTTTTTCACTTGATAAATGATGAATCCCTTTAATTTTTTTAGAAAATTTTGGTATAATTTCTTTTAATTGTTTTTCAAAAAATTCATCTGGGGTTAAAGTTAGAATTTCAGAAAGCGAAATCTGTTTTCCATACTGATTAAAACCATATTTTTGCCTAACTCTAATTATTCTATCATCTTCAAGAATCAAACCTCCATTACGTGCAAAGTCGGATGAAAAAACAACTGGGTTTTTTTTGTGCTCTTTCCAATCCATCGAAAGAGGAGAATCGGAATAAAAAAGATAAGCTCTAGATGACACATCAAGTGATTTTTTATCACCTACGTTAGCCATTAGCCACCAATGTGGTTCTTTATAAAAAATAATTGAATCTACTGCATCAATATTATCCATTATTTTGTGACTAAATCTCCAATTATATGGAAAATCAACACATTCATATATTCTTATTGATTTATCTCTTCTTGATTCTGGAACCATATATAATTTATCACTGTATTTAAAAACAAAAGGAAAAGACAAGTGAAAATCTTCTTCGATAATCTTTTGAGGTTCTTTGTCACCTTTCTCATCTAAAAGGATTGCCGAAATCGAACCTTTATTTTCTGAAAATGAAAAATCTTCAACAAAGATTGCTGTCAATGAGTCTTTACTAAAAATAAAAGGATCAGCAAGAAACCTATTTTTAGGATTTTTAAGTTTAGATATTTTTTGGAAATCAAAATTCTTCCAATTATTTTCCTGAAATCCTATCTGCCAAACCTGTTTCTTATTAAGAATAAGTCTTTTTATTATTTTTGAAATATAAAAAACTAAAATCTTAAAAATATAATTTAAAGAAACAGTTAATTTTGGGGTTTTGAACAATCTACTATTACTTGTATCATAGTTATTAATAGTGGGCAATTTTCCATTTTCTAGTACATATTCAAATATTTTTTCAATGAATGGATAAGAAATTTGCTGGAGATTTAGCCTATTCTTTAAATATGTTGGCATTGTTACTGTTTCTCCTCGAAATATTACTTTTCCGTCATCAAGTTTTTCAGTACATATTTGAATTATGAACCCACTCTTTCTTTTTGATAGATATACTTCCCAAAATCCCGGTGGGCCACCTCTATTCCATTTATTATCACCATGATGAAGTGATATAAGGCCATACTTTGAGGCATATAATATACCACCTTTAAAAATTCCAGAGCCATTACCTCGAAAAATAAAATCTAATTTTAAATCATTTATTTTTTCTAAATCATTTTCCGAATATTTCACAAAAAATTTCTTATAAAAAATGGGATTAATGTCTAAAACATCCAAGAAATTACTTTTTTTTACTTGACCTATTTTACTGTCTATCGCATATTTTTTGTCTATTTTTCTAAAAAATATATCTTCTAATTTTGTTAAGATTGAGAAAAAAGCAAGACTGCAGAACCTAAAAAATCCTTCATTAGATATTTTGGTACTAACTTTTTGAGAAATATTTTTTTTAGTAAGCTTATTATGAAGAAGAATAATGTCAATATTTTCGTTCTGTTCCAGTGATAATATTAAACTAGATAAGGAGCTATTCATCTTAAGAGAATCCATTAAAATACCTATTCTTAGTTTCTTTTTAAACATTATTTGATATCTAATGAAACTTTTTTTCTGATTTTAATTTTTTATAATGTTCAATATTTCTGAATTTTATAATGTCACAAGGATTTCCCCCAACTATTGCATAATCTGGAACATCTTTATGTACAAGTGCTTTAGCTTGAATAATCGCACCTTCGCCAATAGAGACCCCTCCTAACACTGTAACATGATTTCCAAACCATACATTATCACCAATAACTACATCTTTTGTTATAAAAGTTTCATCATATGGTATTTTATTTCCGTTATCAAAATTATGATTACTAGTGATTATTTCGCAACCGTAACCTGAATGAAAATTATCTCCAAAAGTTACCCTTCCTGTACCTAAGATTTTCATGCCATTAAAATTTGGATTTTTGCCTAAAATAGTATTTTTGCTTAGAGTGGTATAGCCTCCAATATAAAGTTCACCTTTATGTCTTAACACTTTATTGAGCTGTGCAAATTTGTAAAGCTTATTTTTGGATCCTCTAAAAAGTTTTAAAATTTTTTTTAGCATAGTAAATAGCAATTAATGTTCCTAGATATTGAATTACCCATGTTATACAATATATCATTGCAGCATATTCGACACCATTTTTTGTAAAAATTAAATTTAAAATTATGTTTACTAATGCAGCTATAATAGCAATATACAATAGATATGAATTCTTTTCATATATAATTAAGAATGGATTGATAATCCAATATTGAACTTGCATAAAACCCGCAATTATAAACCATTTTGCAATTTCTATATTTATGAAATACTCTACAGGCAGAAAAACCTCTATGAGAAACGGAAATAGTAAGTAATATATCATAGAGAAAATTATCATTCCAAAAGTAATTGATAATATTGTTTTAACTATTTCTTTATCAATGGTTTTATTTGAACTCATTTTTTTAAACAAATATGGTGAAAAAGCTAATTGCAATACATTTCCAGCCGCAGAAACTCCAAATGATAATTGGAAAATTGCAGAATATGAAGCCAAATCAATTTTTGTGAGCATAGAATTAATAATCAACTTATCAGTACCGGTGTATATTTGAGTAAAAATACTATAAAGAACTAAGGGAATTGAAAATGAAACTGCTTTTTTAAGTAAGTGTTTATTTAGTGAAAAATCTTTACTATTAAATTTAATAAAAAAAATAAAACCCATTAATATTGAGCTCAGATATCCAATCATGTGTATGTTTAATACTAATTTTAAACTCATATAATTAGTATTTGATATAAATAGCACTCCTCCGATAGTTATAAAAAAAACCGATAAATTTGACATAAAAAATTTTTTCATATTTGATTCAGCCCTATAATGAGTAAGTAGTAATGTATGTATGCTGAACAAACAAGTATTAATAAAAGCATAAACGATAACATGATGATCATTTAATTCAAGTAATACTTTCAAAGCGTCACTAAGAAATAATGTTATAATTATCAATACTGCTGTGACTAGAATTGAAAAAATTGAGGAATTAAAGATAAAGCTTTTTACTGTATTTTTTAAACTACTATAGAAATTCTTAAGCAAAAATGTAGAAAGGGCAAAAGCAATAATAGGAGTTGAAAGGCCTGAAATCACTTTATATATTGAAAAGTCAGCAAATTCAACTACAGTCAAGCTTCTAGTTAAAATTGGTAATAAAATTATTGGCAATAAAATAACCAAAAATTGAGAGCCCCCATAACCAAACAATAATTTGATAATTTTTTTTATTTTGTCCATTCTGATGAAATAATTTGAATCATGATTTATAAATAATTTAATTATTTCTATTCATTAGAAATATTGTCCCCAAGAATTTTACTATAATTTGGCAACATTATAATTTGATTATCAATTGTCATTAGTTTTTTTGGATAATTCAGATACGCTTCAACTTGTCTATATAAACCCGGTTTGAAAGTTTTATCTAATTCATCATCTAGTTTAATTTGATCTATTTTTATAGAACCTCTTTTTTGTCGATATAGTTGCTCCATTGGCTTCATAATATATCTATTTTCTTTTGTTAAAAATTCAACCCACCATCTTCCTGCAGAATCCCAGTTTGCATTATATGAGAATAGTGCCCCCTTATCTGTGATACCTGCCCCTGAAAAAATTGTTCCTTTTGGATGCCATGATTGACCTCCTGAAACAAAGCTTTGCATATTTTTAGGATTTCCTCCTATACTAAATGCTAAATCTATTACATGTGAAGAATTTTGTATAAACCACTCATTAAGTATATCTTTATTTTTCTTTAAATCTTTAATGATATGTCCCCATTCTGTAAATTCAAAGTTAAATGAAGTAACTCCACCATCTGCTTTAATATGTTCTTTCAAGCAGAGTGTTGAAGCAAAAAAACGTCTATTATAGGCAATGTAAATATCTGCTTTTTCTTTTAACGATAAGGAATGAACATTTTTGATATCACTAATATCTAGACCTCCAGGTTTTTCTAAAAGTATACTCTTGAATCCATTTCTAATAAGAAGTCTAGTTACTTTACCTAATAAATGCTCATTCACTGCTACTATAACTTTGTATGCACCAAAATCTGTTGATGAATGCTTTTTTAAAAAGTTTTCAATTCCTCCCAGTATAACTTTTATACCAGTTTTATCCTCAAAATTTTTTGCACCATTTTTACTATTTCCAATTGTAATAAACTCACAGTTTAGTGCTTTTAATACTTTTGCATAATCTAAAGCCATTGGTCCAGCGCCTACGATGATTATCTTTGGTTTATCAATCATTTTATTCAGGTAAAAGGGTAGTAGTTAAATTTTATATGTGAATTAAGATTAATGAATTTCAACAGTTCATCTAAATGTGGTAAATGTACATGCATACTAAATTCGTATGGGGGTAGTTCACAGTGGTTTGTTTTTAATATATCTTGTACTAAAATAGACGTTAAATTACTTTGAAAAGGAAATTCATATTTAAACTCTTCCCATTTCCAATCGTTCTCAAACTTTGATATTAAAACTGTCCCTTCTGATTCACGAACAATAAAGTGAACCTTGTCATTAAATGCTTGAATTGTTATTGGAGCATTACCAACAGGTTCACAGTTTATTACACCTTGAGTACCATTTTTAAAATTGACTTGAAATGTACCATTCAATTCATAAAAACTTTTGCGTTTGCTTTTGAATAATTTTTTATCAAGCATGTTAAGATCGCAGGTATATTCATAGTTACCATTTAAATATGAGATATGATCAATAAAGTGAACTAAATTTGTTACCAAACCAAACTGACTACCAGAAACTATGTATTTAAACCTATCGCCTTTAAAATATTTTTTAATCTCTTTATAGAATGGGAACATTCGCATTGTGCAGTTTACATATGCTTTAATTTTTTTTGCTTCAAGCACTTTTGACATATTGAAATAGTCTTCTCTTTTATCAAAAAGAATTTTTTCAAAAATGATTGTCTTCGTTTCAAATTTTTCTAACAATTTTAAAGTTGCTTGATATCTTACGTTAGATGATGTAGCAATAATTGCGATGTCAATTTTTTTAAAATTTTTAATATCATCTATAGAATTTTTATAAAATAAAGTATTATTGTCTTCGATATTTACTGAATCATATCTTTCTTGTGCAATTTTTAGAGACTTGTTACTTGGATCTATTATGTAAATTTCAAGTGAAGTTTTAATATTTTTTAATGATTGCAGATGTCTACTGCCCAGCTCTCCTGAACCAATAATAAATATTTTTTTCATAGGTTTTCTTTGTTATTAATCGTCTACACCAGTAAGAAAAACATTTTTTCTAAGGTGCCATTGACCATTAATGTTTTTCCAAATATGCGGGCTTCTGTGTTTATTAATTGTATTCCAAAATTCTTCCTCTGAAGTATCAATATAGTCAAGAAACTCTTTAAAAAAAATTTGAGGAAATTCTGTATCGTATTTATCTACTAAATATGCAGCTTCTTCTCTAGTTATTTTACCATTTCTAACTTCTTGAGCAGCATCGTATGTGCACCTGCCTATGCCAAACTTTATCAATGTAGTAAAATAGTGAAATGGATCAATTTTATCATCTATACTACTGTATTTTGAATATGTGCCTTCAGTCCTTATAGGGTTAGCTGTAAACCCTGTATTTTCTACAGCATAATAATAGCATTCTTGAGGATCCCATTTTAAATAATATCCTAAGTAATGAACTTCGACACCAGCTTGAATTAATTCTTTTTTGTCAGGAGCAATATAGGGAGCAAAATCATTTTTGGTATACTTACCACTATCAATGTATTCTTTCATTGATACTCCTCCAAACTTCATATCAAGCGCATTATCAGATGAAAAAAAATCCATATTCATAATAGGATTAATATTTTCCTCAATTGCATTACCATATTCAGCTTGGTTTTCTCCATACATTACTAATTTAACACCAAATTTTTTTGCCATTGCGGGACCAATAATCCTTTGGCCAACTATAAAAGGTTGAAATGGGTGAAGGAGATTATGAAATGCATTTTTTGTCATTTCCCTATGTAATCTACCGTTTGGAGTATAGAGCATGTTGTCTAAGCCTCCAGTTTCCATCCATTCCTGCATATTTTCCCATCCTATATCTGTATAAAGATGCGGAGACCAGGTAACTGTTAGAGGATTCATTCCATACTTATATTTAAGAATATGAGATGTAAAAGCACTATCTTTCCCGCCACTTCCAGGGACAATAACATCATAAGAGCCATCATTGCTACGAAATTTCGATAAAAGTTTATCCAGTTCTTTTTCTCTAAGATCCCAATCTATACCTTTTTCTTTTTCTTCATGATACACACAAGCAGAACATATACCCTCATCATTAAAATTTATTACTTCTTTTTTTTCACCTTTTTGGTTTTTGAATTCAATTGTAGAACTAGGTCTTTGATTGGAGATAACACACGTTTTACAGAATTTTATTTCAGTTGGTAAGCCGTAAAAAGCTTCTAGTTTCTGGACTTTATTTTGTGACATCTTTACTACAAATATTAATAAAATTATTTATGATTGCTAATCCTTTTTTGGAGCTCTTTTCTGGATGAAATTGACAGCCGTAAATATTATTTTTCTTCACAGAAGAGCAGAATTCAACACCACAATAGTTTGTTGTAGACAAAATCTCATTTTTATTTTTGGGGGTTCCAGCGAAGGTGTGAACAAAATACATATTTTCTCCAACTTCTATGTTCTCTAAAATTGTATTTTCCCAATCAATATTTTTTGGTTTGATTTCGTTCCAACTTACATGAGGGAGCTTAATTTTTTGAGAATTATCAATTGGAATTTTTAATACATCTCCTTCAATTAACCCCAATCCTTTTGTTTTACCAAATTCTTCACTCTTTTCAAAAAGCAATTGCATTCCTAAACAAATTCCAAGCAAAGGTTTACCAGTTTTTACATAATCTTCAATTATTGAAATTAAATTATATTTTTTAAGGTTGTCCATGCCTTGTGAAAAAGCTCCAACTCCTGGTAAAATTAAACCATCAGCATTCAAAATCAATTCTTTTTCTCTTGAAAGAACCACTTTAATTTTTTGTTTATCAAAAGCATTAATTATGCTTTTTACATTACCTATACCGTAGTCAATTAATATTATTTTCATAACCTAATGTCAATGTCATCCATTTTATTTAAATAGTTTTTTAAATCATTAATCGATTCAATATTATAGTGAAGTATTGATGCAATAGCTATTGCATCAATCTCTGAATTAACAATTGCATTAGCTAGATCTTCTTTCTTCCCACCACCACCTGATGAAATTACAGGAATTGTAGTTACTTTAGAAACTGCTTTGATTAATTCTATGTCAAATCCTTTTTTAGTTCCTTCTTGATCAATTGATGTAAGCATGATTT